>JAWLEC010000214.1:0-4176 GCA_041686315.1 Ilumatobacteraceae bacterium | reverse complement strand
CGAGGAGCTCGTGCCCGGCGACGTCGTGGCCGTGGAGGCCGGCGACCGTGTGCCCGCCGACGGGCGGCTGCTGTCGTCGACCAACGTGGAGATCGAGGAGGCGGCACTCACCGGCGAGAGCCAGCCGAGCCCCAAGGACGCCGGCGTGGTGCTCGACGCCGACACCGGCATCGGCGACCGCGCCAACCACGTGTTCATGAACACCACCGTCACCCGCGGACGGGCCGAGCTGGTGGTCACCGCCACCGGTATGGGCACCGAGGTCGGCCGCATCGCCGGCCTGCTCGCCGAGACCGAACGCGACGACAGCCCGCTGCAACGCCAGCTCCACGGCCTGGCACGTAGCCTCGCCAAGCTGGCGCTCACCGTGGTCGCCGCCGTCGTGGCGATCGGTCTGCTGCGCGGCCAACCGTTCTCCGAACTGCTCGACACCGCCGTGGCGCTCGCCGTGGCAACGATCCCCGAAGGCCTGCCGGCCGTCACGGCGGTGACGCTGGCACTCGGTGTGCAGCGCATGGCGCGCCGCAACGCCATCGTCAAGCGGATGGCCGCGGTGGAGACCCTCGGCTCCACCAACGTGGTGTGCACCGACAAGACCGGCACGCTCACCCTCAACCGCATGACCGCCCGCGAACTCGTGGTGCGCGGCACCTCCTACAACGTGGTGGGCGACGGCTACGCCACCGACGGCCACATCGAGGACGTGCACGACCACCGCTCGATCCGCGACGCACTCGTGGCGATGGCACTCTGCAACGACGCCGAAGTGAGTGGCGGCGAACTCGTCGGCGACCCCACCGAGGGCGCGCTCGTCACGCTCGCCGCCAAGGGCGGCATCGACGTCTCCGATCTGCGCGCCGAGCATCCCCGTCTCGCCGAACTGCCCTTCGACTCGGCCACCAAACTGATGGCCACCGTGCACGCACTCGGCGAGCGCGGCCACCACCGCCTCCTCGTGAAGGGCGCGCCCGATGTGCTGCTCGCACGCGCCGCTCGGGTGGCCACCGACGACGGCAGCGAGCCGATCGACGACGCCCGCGACCGCCTCCTCGACCACAACGAACGGATGGCGGCGGTCGGGCTGCGCGTGCTGGCGATCGCCGAGCGCGACCTCGACGAGATCCCCGACGGCGACCTGCTCCCCCACGTGGACGACCTCACGATCCTGGCGCTCGTGGGCATCGTCGACCCGCCGCGGCCCGAAGCCCGCGACGCCATCGCCGAGGCGAACGCGGCCGGCATCCAGGTGCGGATGATCACCGGCGACCACGCCGTCACCGCCGCAACCATCGGCCGCGAGCTCGGCCTGCGCGGCGACGCCGTCACCGGCGCCGAACTCGACGCGATGGACGACGACACGCTCGCCGCCCGCCTCGACGACATCGCCGTCTACGCCCGCGTCAGCCCCGAACACAAGCTGCGTCTCGTGAGCGCGCTGCGCGAACGCGGCGACGTGGTGGCGATGACCGGCGACGGCGTCAACGACGCGCCGGCGCTGAAGAAGGCCGACATGGGCGTGGCCATGGGGATCACGGGCACCGAGGTCACCAAGGAAGCGGCGACGATGGTGCTCACCGACGACAACTTCGCCACCATCGTGCGCGCCGTCGAACAGGGCCGCACGATCTACTCCAACATCGTCCACTTCGTGCGGTTCCAGCTGTCGACCACGCTCGGGTTCGCCGCACTGTTCCTCGCCGCGTCGGCGCTCGGGATCGCCAACGGCAAACCGTTCACGGCGATCGCCATCTTGTGGGTGAACCTCATCATGGACGGCCCGCCGGCGATGGCGCTCGGCGTCGACCCGTCCGAGCCCGACGTGATGCGACAACGGCCCCGACCCGCCACCGAACCGATCCTCACCCGCACCCGCTGGCTCACCATCCTGCAGGCCGCTGCCGTGATGGCCATCGGCACGCTCGCCGTGCTCGAGTGGGGCCCCGGCCCCACGGTGGAAGCCGGCACCGCCTCGGTCACGGGCACGATGGCGTTCACCACGTTCGTGCTGTTCCAGTTCTTCAACATCCTCAACGCCCGCAGCGAACACCGCAGCGTGTTCGACCGGCGCACCGCCCGCAACCGGTGGCTGTGGATGTCGCTCGCCGCGGTGGTGGTGCTGCAGGTCGCCGTGGTGCACCTCGGCGCGCTGCAGTCGCTGTTCGACACCACGTCGCTGTCGATCGGCGAATGGGCGACGAGTGCCGCCGTGGCGTCGAGCGTGCTGTGGCTCGAGGAGCTGCGCAAGGTGATCGTGCGCGCCCGCGACGGCCGCGCCGCCGAGGCCCTGCCGGGCTCCGCGGCCGAACCGGTCGGTCAGACCGTGTAGGCCTGGTTCGCGAGCACCTGCGACGCCAGGGCGAGGTCGCCGTCGATCACCACCTGGTCGAGCAGGTCGTCGGGCCCCACCCGTCCCGCGCACCGGCGCGTCATCACGCCGATCGGCATCGTGAGCGTCACGGTCGCCGGGCCGTCGAGCTCCGGTACCACCGCCGCCCGATCCCCCACCAGCACGTGCATCGATCGCACGACGGAACCGGCCTCGGTGAGCACGAAACTCACCGACTGCCCGGCCGTGGCGCCGGCCTTCTTGCCCACCACGAACCCGAGCGCCGTTGCCATCTCGTCGAGCGTCACGTCGACGGCCAGCCCGGTCACGTGGCCCGGTAGGCCGACCGCGTCACGGATGTCCTGCTCGTGCAGCCAGCAGTCGAACACGCGGATCTGCATGAACCGGCCGAACGTGTCCTTGCCGGCCGGCGTGAACGACTCGGCGTTCCACTCCTCGGGCGACATCGCCTCGAGGGCGGCCAGCCGCTCGGCGGTGACCTCACGGAACCGGTTGAGCACCTGCTCGGGCGGCAGCGGACGCATCGCCTCCACCCACGCCTCGTTGAAGGCGCCGATGTCGTTGCGCACGTGGCTGTCGGCGGAACGGACGATCTCCACCTCGGGCGCCGTCTCACCCGACAGCATCGCCTCGGTGCCGACGATGTGGGCCACGTTGTCCTGCACCGACCAGCCCGGCAGCGGCGAGGGACGGCGCCAGTCGGCGTCGTCGAGATGGGCCAGGAGGTCGGTGATGCTGGCCCACACCTCCCCGAGCGCGGCGACGGTGCGGTCCTTCGGGATGCTCGATGCCATGGCCGCCATCGTGGCAGACCGGATCGTCCCGTCGTCCAGCCGGCGGCGAGATCGTCGACGGTGTCGTCGGTCTGCGGGGCGTCGGCGTGTGCCGGGGTTGGGCGTCGTCAGTCGAGGGCGTCGTCGAGGCCGGCTTGCGGGCCGACGGCGCCGATCGCCTCGAAGTAGTCGAGATGGGCCTCGACCACGTTCACCGCGTCCACGTCGTCGAGCAGGTCGATGTCGTTGGCCTCGGCCTCACCCAACAGGTAGGCGGTGAGCGTGTCCTCGGTGAGCACCACCGGCTTGTCGATCGACTGCGGGAGATCGGTGACCTGGTCGGGCTGCAACCCCTGCTCGTGCAGCCACTGCATGTGGAACACCAGCAACTGCTCGACCTCGCCGGGGGTGAGCCGGGCCTGGCTGTCATCGGGGAGACGGTCGCAGACGAAGTCGACCGCCTCGTCGAGCCGGTACACCACGCGCGGCGCCACGGCGTCGAGCCGATGCGCCTCCCGGCCGACCGCCACCGCGGCGATGGCGAACACCAGCAGCACCGCCACCACGGCGAACACGATCGTGAGGGGCTCCATCACCGGTCGAGTCTACGAACGCCGCCGCCCACCGCGCTCGGTCGTGCCCTGCCGTGCCGTGCGCTGCCGTTCGGTGCGGTGCGGTGCGGTGCGGTGCGGTGCGGTGCGGTGCCGCAGATTCTCGTCGGCGTGCGTCCCGGTATCCGGAACTCAGCCCGCCGAGAACCCGTCCGCCGTCCCCATCACGATGGGGATCAGACCCCGATCGTGATGGCCCGACCTCGGCTCCATACGCGCACGAGCGGCGCCCCCCAATCGGGGAACGCCGCTCGTGTCGGGACCAGGTCGGCGCCGTGGCGCCGGGTGCTCAGATGCCGATGCGCTGAGCCAGCTGCTCGCGATGGTAGGTGGGGTCACCGAACAGCAGCTCGGAGCTCTTGGCACGCTTGAAGTACAGGTGCGCCGGGTGCTCCCAGGTGAAGCCGATGCCACCGTGGATCTGGATGTTCTCGGCGGCGGCGTG
>JAWLEC010000054.1:0-18468 GCA_041686315.1 Ilumatobacteraceae bacterium | reverse complement strand
GTCCGACACCGGATGCAACGTCACTCGGTTCTGCTCACTCAGTCCTTCGTCTTCACCATGGCCGGGCGCAGGACTCGGCCCTTCCACGTGTAGCCGCTGCGCAGCACCTCGGCCACCACCGGTTCGCCGCCCTCGCCCGACTCGTGGGCGACGGCCTCGGCGACCTCGGGGTCGAAGGGCCGGCCTTCGAGGTCGAGGTTCTCGAGTCCCTGTTTCTTCAACTCCGACAGCATCTGGTTCAGCAACGGCCCGATCTCCTCGGGATGCCGGAGATAGGCCGCCTCCGCGGCATCGAGCACCGGGAGGAGCGCCTCGGCCAGCCGGCCGGTCGCCCGATCGGCCTCGACCTGTGCCTGTGCAGTGGCCCGCTTGCGGTAGTTGTCGAAGTCGGCCTGCACCCGCTGGGCGAGCCCGCGGAACTGCTCGCGCTCGGTGAGCAGCTGCTCGACGTCGACGTCGGAGTAGTCGATGTCGGACTTCGAATCGTCGTCGTCGACGTCGGCCACGTCACCGTCGCCGGTCTCGGCCGACATCTCCTGGGCCGTGTGCACGGCATGTCCACCGGCGGGTCGCGGAATCGAATCGGTCGCGTCGTCGATCTCGCTCGCCCGCTCGGTGGCGTCACCGTCGACACGGTCCAGCCTGTCTCCGTCCGTGTCGCCGTCGCCGGTGTCGCCGTCGACCATGTCACCATCCATCGGGTCAGGCCTGCTCGTCGTCGACGATCTCGGCGTCGACGATGTCGTCGTCGCTCGCCGAACCGGCGCCGGTGTCGCCATCGCCCTGGCCCGATGCCGACGTACCGGCCGCACCCGAGTCACGGGCTGCGGCCTCGTACAGCTTCTGACTGAAGGCCTGGCTGGCCGACATCAGCGTCTCGGTGGCCGTCTTGATGGCCTCGGTGTCGTTGCCCTCGAGCGCCTTCTTGAGGTCGGACAGCGGCTGCTCGACCGCTTCCTTCTCCTCGGCCGAGACGTTCTCGCCCTGTTCACGCAGCACCTTCTCGGTCTGGTAGACGAGCGAGTCGGCGTTGTTGCGGACCTCGGCCTCCTCGCGGCGCTTGCGGTCCTCCTCGGCGTGGGCCTCGGCGTCTTTCACCATCTGCTCGATGTCGTCCTTGTCGAGCGTGGACTGGCCCGTGATGGTCATCGACTGTTCCTTGTTGGTGGCCCGATCCTTCGCCGAGACGTGGACGATGCCGTTGGCGTCGATGTCGAAGGTGACCTCGATCTGCGGCACACCACGCGGGGCGGGCGGCAGGTCGACGAGCTGGAACTTGCCGAGCGTCTTGTTGTAGCTGGCCATCTCGCGCTCGCCCTGGATGACGTGGATCTCCACCGACGGCTGGCTGTCCTCGGCCGTGGTGAACACCTCGGTGCGCTTGGTGGGGATGGTGGTGTTGCGCTCGATGAGCTTGGTCATCACGCCACCCTTGGTCTCGATGCCGAGGCTGAGGGGCGTGACGTCGAGCAGCAGGACGTCCTTGACGTCGCCGCGCAGCACGCCGGCCTGGACTGCGGCACCGATGGCGACGACCTCGTCGGGGTTGACGGTCTTGTTCGGCTCCTTGCCGGTCATGTTCTGGACGAGGTCGGTGACCGCCGGCATCCGGGTGGAACCGCCGACGAGGATCACGTGGTGCAGGTCGCCCTGGGCGACGCCGGCGTCCTTGAGTGCCTGCTCGAACGGCACCCGGCAGCGCTCGATGAGATCGGAGGTCATCTCCTGGAACTTCGAGCGCGACAGCGACTCGTCGAGGTGGAGCGGACCCTCGGCGGTGGCCGTGATGAACGGCAGGTTGATCTGGGTCTGCTGCACCTGGCTGAGTTCGATCTTGGCCTTCTCGGCCGCTTCCTGCAGGCGCTGTGCAGCCATGCGGTCCTGGCCGAGGTCGACCCCGTGGGCGGCCTTGAACTGCTGCACCAACCAGTCGATGATGCGCTGGTCCCAGTCGTCGCCACCGAGGTTGGTGTCGCCGTGGGTGGACTTCACCTCGAACACGCCGTCGCCGATCTCGAGCACCGAGACGTCGAACGTGCCACCACCGAGGTCGAACACGAGCACCGTCTCGTCCTCGGCGGCCTTGTCGAGGCCGTACGCGAGTGCGGCGGCCGTGGGCTCGTTGATGATCCGCAGCACCTCGAGACCGGCGATGGTGCCGGCTTCCTTGGTGGCGGTGCGCTGGGCGTCGTCGAAGTACGCCGGCACGGTGATGACCGCCTGGGTGACCGTGTCACCGAGGTAGCTCTCGGCGTCGCGCTTGAGCTTCATCAGCGTGCGCGCCGAGATCTCCTGCGGCGTGTACACCTTGCCGTCGATGTCGTCGGACTTCCAGTCCTCACCCATGTGGCGCTTGATGGAGCGGAACGTCCGGTCGGGGTTGGTGATGGCCTGGCGCTTGGCGACCTCGCCGACGAGCACCTCGCCCGACTTGGAGAACGCCACGACCGACGGCGTGGTGCGGGCGCCTTCGGAGTTGGGGATGACGACGGGGTCGCCGCCCTCCAGGACGGACACCACCGAGTTGGTGGTTCCGAGGTCGATGCCGACTGCCTTGGCCATGAGTGCTCCTTCGAGTGCTGTGTTCCGTGCTGGGGGTTACGAGTGGGGATGTGAGGGGTATTCGAAGAGGTGTCGTGACGAAGTCACGACACAGCGATCTGTCGGACTCCCACGATACGACCGACTCAGGGCAGAAGCAACTCCCCAATCAGCTTACTTGAGTCGACGCGACTCAAGCTGTTGCCGGCCGTTCGGCTTCACCCGGGCAGGCGCTCGGGGCCGAACGAGGCCGGCAGCAGGTCGGCGATCGAGAGCGACACCACCGCACCGGTGGTCGCACTCACCGAGTGCACCACCACCTCCGGACCGGCGAACTCGCGCAGACGCTGGCGGCAGCCGCCGCACGGGGTGCCGGGCAGGTCTCCGTCGGTGACCACCACCACCTCGCCGATCTCGTGGTCGCCCGCCAGCACCATCGCGGCGATCGCGCCGGCCTCGGCGCACGAGCCGAGGGGGAACGCCGCGTTCTCCACGTTGCAGCCGGTGACGACGGTGCCCGCGGTGGTGCGCAGTGCCACGCCCACGCGGTAGTGCGAGTAGGGGCAGTAGGCGCGGGTGTGGGCCTCGGTCGCGGCCGCGAGCAGGTCCGCCGGCACGGCGGCAGCACGATCGGGGTCGTGGGGCGTCGACGTCGTCATGGCGACATGCTCCCACGCCGGCGTCGACGGCCGAGCGCTCGACCGCCAGGACCGAACCTGCCGACGCCGGGTGCCGGCGGCGGTCGTCAGTGGAGACCGATGACGAGCGGGAGCACGACCGGGGTGACGACCAGCGTCACCAGGGTGAGCGGAGCTCCGACCACCGTGAAGTCACGGAAGCGGTAGCCACCGAGGCCGTAGACCATCAGGTTGGTCTGGTAGCCGATCGGCGACAGGAACGAACACGATGCGCCGATCAGCACGACGATGGCGAACGCCCGGGGGTCGAGGCCGCCCTCGAGCGCCGTCGCCGTCGCCACCGGGATCATCAACGCAGCGGCAGCGTTGTTCGACAGCAACTCGGTCATGAGCATCGTGGTGGCCAGCACGGCAACCAGGCGACCCACGTCACCGAACGGATCACCGGCGTTGCCGAGCACGGTGGCCACCTCCCCGGCGAGCCCGCTGGCGGCCACGGCCGTGCCGAGGCTGATCGACATCGCGATGGTGAGCACCACGTTCAGGTTCACGGCGCGGCGCGCCTCGGTGACGCTGATCACGCGGAAACCGACGAGGGCCGCCGCCGTCAGCAGCGACGCCTCCATCAGATCGAGCAGACCGGCGACGACCGCCGCCACCATCGCCACGATCGCCACGACCACTGCCGGAGCCCGGTGGTTGCGCGCCGGTGGCGGCGCATCGAGCGAGGCGATCACGCTGAAGTCGCCGTGGCCCCTCCACTGGCGCTCGAACTCGGGCATCGCGAGCACCAGCAGCACGTCCCCGGGCCGGAGCACCACGTCGCCCAGCTTGCCCGGCAGGACGTCGTCGTGCCGCCGGATCGCCAGCACGGCGGCGTCGTAGCGGGCCCGGAACCCGGCGTCACGCAGCGTCGTACCGGCCAGCTCCGAGCGCTCCGACACCACGGCCTCGAAGAGGCCGGCGTCGGGCCGGTCGCCCGCACCCACGAGGTGGGCGTGCTCGGCGCTGGCGAATCCCTCGATCTCCAACAGGTCCACCACGTCCACGACGTCGCCGGCGAAGTAGCAGACGTCTCCGGCACCGAGCACCGTGCCGGGTCGCGCCGGGATCACCGCGCCCGCACGCTCCACACCGGCGAGGAAGACGCCGCGGAGGTGGCGCAGGCCTGCACCGTCGACGGTCCGGCCCACGAGTGGACCGGCGGGCTCGACCGTGAGCGCCATCGTGTAGGGCTGGCTCGGGTCGCCCACCGACGGGGGGTCGTCGTTCCGGTGCCGCAGCAGGCGTGGTGCGGTGAGCACCAGCACCAGCACCCCCACCGCAGCCACCGGCAGCCCGGCACCGGTGATCTCGAACACACCGAGGGGCTCGCTGCCGCTCGCCACCAGCAGATCGGAGACGACGAGGTTCGTCGACGTGCCGATCACCGTCACCACGCCACCGAACACGGCGGCGTACGACAACGGGATCAGGTAGGGCGAGGGCGACAGACCGGTGCGGCGGCACCACGTGACCACCCGCGGTGCGGTGAGGGCCACGAGCGGCGTGTTGGGCAGCACGGCCGACATGCCGGCACTGAGCACCGCCAGTCGCCCGAGACGACCGGCGTCGCTGCGTTGCGCAGTACCGCCCGCCGCACCGTTCGACGACCGGCCGGCGAGCACACGGTCGATCAACGGTGACAGTGCCCCCGTGACGGTCGCCGCGCCGGCCAGCACGTAGAGCGCAGCGATCGTGACCGGGGCGCTCGCCGACAGACCCGACAGTGCTTCGCCCTGGTCCACCACGTCGGTGAGCAACAGCACACCGACGGCCGCCCCCATGGCCGCAGCCGTCGGGAGCCGGTCGAACGCCAACACGCCGAACGTGGCGACGAGGACGGCGAGTGTGATCCAGGCGTCGGCGGTCATGCGCCCCCGGAACCGGCAGGATCCTGCCTCAGGGTGATGACGACGACGTCACGACCGGCGCGAGGGTGTTCGGCCGACACGGTGACCTGCGCATCGGCTGCGGCCCGCACCGTCCAGGTGGCCGACACCCGATCGGGCGTGCCGTCGCCGGACCGGCTGAACGGGGCGGCGCTCGCACCCTGCAACTGCCCGAACCGTCGCCGGGTCGGGCCGTCGAGCACGTCGGTGCCCGCGCCCGCCGACAGTTCGGCCACGACGGGACCCGCCAGTCCGAGCTTGGCGGCGTGTTCGGTCACGGTGGTGGGCAGCCAACCGGTGTTGGCGATGCCGACGCCGACACGCCAGGTGTCGGCACCGAGCTGCTCGACGTCGTGCCGAAGGATCTCCAGACGTGGCGACGCGAGGGCCTGGGCGATCGCGAAGTCGGCGTGACCGGTCACCTCCGCGCGGAGGAGGCCGGCGGGCGGGTTGACCCACGAGTGCAGACGGTTCCAGCCGCCCAGCTCCACGTGGCCGAGCTGCGGATGGTCGAAGGCGTACCAGTCGACGAAGGGCACGGTGCGTGGATCGGACGTCGGGCGGTCGTCGAACCACCGCAGCACGGCGAGGGCGTCGTCGTCGGTGGGCCCGAGCGACCACTGGTGCGTCGGCATGCGGTGACCCGTAGCCGCGTGCACGGGATCCCAGAACTCGGTCGTCCAGCCGTAGACACCCAGGTGCTCGTACGCCCAGTCGTCGGAGGCGCCGCTCATCAGGTCGGAGCGATCCCACGTGAAGTCCTCGTACACCGAGTGCGACGGATAGCCCGTGCAGTCGGCACCGATCTCGGCCAGGCGTTGCCAGACCCACACGTCGAGCGGCGGCAACTCGGAGTCGGGTCGGGTCGACGACGGTCGGAGCAGGACGCCGCCGTAGGTGTGATAGGCGTTGACGCCGCACACGTTCGGCCGGGCGGCGACGGCGCGCACCAGGGCGTCGATCTCGGGCTCGGACAGCGGGTGGTCTCCCGACCCGCGCACCGTCGGGCTCCATCCCGCCGGGTAGTTGCGGTTCAGGTCGAGCCCTTCGGGCGGATGGGGCACGGGGACGGTGAAGCCGTCGTGGTCGTCGACGGTTCCCTCGCTGAACACGCGGTACCGGGGGCGCCCGTCCGTCGGGCCCTGCGGCGGGATCGGCACGAGCAGACGCAGGTCGTCGGGGTGAACGGTCCACGCGCCGTTCGGATCCGCGACGCGCATCTGCAGGATGCGTCCGTCGCCGTCCACGTCCTCGACGTGGTGCCCCGGCCAGCGATGGGCGTCGGGATACGGCCAGGGGCGCACGCTCGATCGACGCAGGCGAGGTGGATCGGCGAGGGCCCATTCGGCGCCGTCGGGGTTGACTCGCGGGACGACGTAGAAGGTGCGCGTCCGCAGGGCTCGCACGATCGTCTCGTCGCCGGCCTCGAACCCGTCGACGAGGCGCTGCAGGAGGTGACAGGCGGCGACCGTGGCCGTGAGTTCGATCGCATGGATGGCGGCGTCCACCCAGTGGGCCGGTTTGGTGTCGTGCGAACCGGTCGACGTGTCGGTGACCGTGACCACGAGGAGGTCGCGTCCCTCGTACGACCGCCCGTAGCGCTCGATCGCCACCAGCGCCGGATGGGCGTCCGCCAGGTGTTCCAGCCACGCCACCAGCTCGTCGTGGCGGAGGAAACGGTCGAACGCGTACGCCTCCGGCGTGTCGTGGTGGCTGGTCACGTCGGAAGACTATGCACCACGTCGAGTGCGGTCGGCGATGTCGCCGACGCCCGGCCGCCGGCGACACCGGACGTGCCAACGTGCCGACACCGGGCGGTGCCCCTACGATCGGGGCCATGACCGGAACGCTCGTGATCCTCCGCCACGGCCAGTCGGAGTGGAACCGTGCCAACCTGTTCACCGGATGGCACGACGTGCCTCTCACCGTCCTGGGCCGCAGCGAGGCGGTGGCGGCCGGCGTCACCATGGCGGAGGCGGGGTTGCGGTTCGACACCTCGCACACCTCGTTGCAGACGCGTGCCGTGGTCACCCAGAACCTGGCACTCGACGCGATGGACCAGGCCTGGCTCCCGGTCGAGCGCAACTGGCGGCTCAACGAGCGCCACTACGGCGCCCTCCAGGGCCTCGACAAGCAAGAGACCACCGAGCATCACGGCGCCGAGCAGGTCTACGCATGGCGCCGCGGCTACGACACCCCGCCACCCGCCGTCGATCTCCACTCGCCCGAGCATCCGGCGAACGACCCCCGCTATGCACACCTGCCACCCGACGTGCTGCCGGGTTCGGAGTGCCTGAAGGACGTGGTGGCCCGGGTGCTGCCGTACTGGTACGACCGCATCGCACCGCAGCTGCTCGACGACCAGACCGTGCTCGTCACCGCCCACGGCAACTCGCTGCGGGCGCTGCTGAAGCACCTCGAGGGCGTGAGCGACGACGAGATCGGCGAGGTCAACATCCCCACGGGGGCCCCTCGCCGGTACGACTTCGACGAGCGTCTGGCCGTGACGTCGGCCGAGTACCTCGGTGATCCCGATGCCATCGCCGCCGCCGCCGAGGCGGTCGCCGCGCAGGCCGGCACCGGCTGAGACGACGCAGCGGCGCACCGGTGACGTCTGCGCTGCACGAGCGCGCATAAGGTTCCGCAGATGGCGAGCATGAAACGACACCTGGACACTCTCCGCAACGTTGCACTGTTCAGTGCGTGCAACAAGAAGGAGCTCGAGAAGGTTGCGAAGGCGAGTGACGAGATCAAGATGACCGCAGGGTCGCTCATCGTCGATCAGGGCCAGACGGGTCGTGAGGCGTTCGTCGTGCTCGACGGCGAGGTCGACATCAGGCGGAACAACCGCAAGGTGGCCACGCTCGGCCCGGGCGCCGTGGTGGGCGAGCTGTCGCTGCTCGACCACGGACCGCGTACGGCCACCGCGGTCTGTGCCACCGACTGCACGCTGCTGGTGATCGACCAGCGCCGCTTCCTCGGCGTGATCGACGACGTACCGGCGATCTCGCACAAGCTGCTCTCCAGTCTGGCGGGTCGCATCCGCGACCTCGACCGCCAGTACTTCGGCTGACCCGTCGACATGACCCGCGGGGTTACCAACGAGTAGCCTCGCGGCCGTCATGAGCACCCAGGTCGATCAGCCCGCGACGTCCCACGACGACGCTCCCAAGCCGCCCACCCGCGTCAAGCCCCACCAGGTCGTGCTGGTGGTCGGTGTGGCCGTGGGCCTGTTCACGCTGCTGTCGGGCATCCTGCCGCAGATCACCGGCTGGAAGAACGACAACCCCGTGCACCGCACGGTGTTCGTCAACATTCCCGGTCCGATCCAGATCGCCTTCTACACGTTGATGCCGGTCGCGATCATCTGGACCGCGATCATGTTCTCCAACCGCATGAAGAACTGGGAGCGCGGCGCTCCGGCCCAGCGGCACACCACCCGCAAGAACGCCGCACAGCGCCTGAAGGACTTCCGAGCCGGCGCCTACATGCAGACGCTGCTGCGCGACGCCGGCGCCGGGCTCATGCACTCGATGATCTACTTCGGGTTCCTCGTGCTGGTCGGTGTCACCACCGTGCTCGAGATCGACCATCAGCTGCCCGAGTCGCTGAAGTTCCTCCACGGCGACACCTATCGCGCCTATGCCTTCGTCGGTGACGCCGCGGGCCTCGTCTTCCTCGTCGGCGTGGTGTGGGCGATCGTGCGACGCTACGTGCAGCGCCCCTATCGCATCCGCATCAAGTCCAAGCCCGAACACGCCGCCATCCTCGGCACGTTCTTCGCCATCGGCGTGACCGGCTACGGCGCCGAGATGTTCCGTATCGCCCAGGAGGGCATGCCCGACTACGAGCGCTGGGCGTTCATCGGCTACCCGCTCGCCACCCTCGTCGACGGCTGGTCGCAGAGCGCCCTCGACACGTGGCACCAGTGGTGGTGGATCGCCCACGTCGCCACCTTCGTGGCGTTCCTGGTGCTGCTGCCGCTCACGATGCTGCGTCACATCTTCACGTCACCGCTCAACATGTACCTGAAGGACAAGGAGCGCCCGAAGGGAGCGATGCGGCCGATGCCCGACCTGATGGAGACCGAGCTCGAGAGCTTCGGTGCGTCGTCGGTGGAGGACTTCACCTGGAAGCAGCTGCTCGACCTGGACGCGTGCACGATGTGCGGGCGCTGCACCAGCGTCTGCCCCGCCCACGCCACGGGCAAGTCGCTCGACCCGCGCGAGATCGTGTTGAAGTCGGGCGAGGTGATGGCTGCCACCGGCACTCCGACGGTGAGCCCGCCCCTCGGCACCGACCCGGAAGTCACCGTCAGCGCCAACTCGCTGTTCGAGCGCATCACGCCCGAGGAGATCTGGGCGTGCACGACGTGCAAGGCGTGCGACGAGATCTGCCCGGTCAACATCGAGATCACCGACAAGATCTTCGACATGCGGCGCTACCTGTCGCTGATGGAGTCGAACTTCCCGGCCGAGCTGGGCAACGCCTACCGGGCGATGGAGAACCAGATGAACCCCTGGGGGCTCAACCAGGGCGAACGCGGTGACTGGGCCGTGGGGCTCGACGGCGTCACCATCGTCGACCCGGGCGAGGCGCTGCAGTCGGAGTACCTCTACTGGGTGGGCTGTGCCGGCTCGTTCGACGACAAGAACAAGAAGGTCACGCAGTCGATGGCCCAGCTGCTGCGCCGAGCGGGCATCGACGTGTCGGTGCTCGGCCCGTCGGAGATGTGCACCGGTGACCCGGCGCGCCGGTCGGGCAACGAGTACCTGTTCCAGATGCTCGCCCAGCCCAACGTGGAGATGCTCAACGGCATGGGCGTGAAGAAGATCATCACCCAGTGCCCGCACTGCTTCAACACGCTGCTCAACGAGTACCCGCAGATCGGCGGCAACTACGAGGTGGTGCACCACACCCAGTTGCTCGAGGAGCTGATCGAGTCGGGCCAGCTCGACGTGAGCCAGGCGACGCTGGAGGAGCGGATCACCTACCACGACTCGTGCTACCTGGGCCGCCACAACGACGTGTACCTCGCGCCGCGCAAGGTGGTGGCGTCGATCAAGGGCGTCGACGTGGTGGAGATGCCGCGCAACGGCACCACGGGCATGTGCTGCGGTGCCGGCGGCGCCCGCATGTGGATGGAGGAGAACGTCGGCACGAAGGTGAACGACGAGCGGGCGGCCGAGGCCCTGTCGACCGGTGCGACCCGGGTCGCCACGGCCTGTCCGTTCTGCTACATCATGCTCGACGACGGCGTGAAGGGTGCCGGCGTCGAGGAGGAACAGGTGCGCGTCGCCGACATCTCGATCCACCTGCTGGAGGCGATCGAGGCGGGCGAGGCAGCGATGCACCACACGACGTCGCCGTTCGCCACCGCCGGTGACGCCACCGCCCCGACCACGGCCATCCCGAGCGACGCCGGCTCCGGCGACGAATCCACCACGTTTGCGTGACACTTTCGTTGGGGCACCCCGACGAAACCGTCACGCAAACGGTGGTTGCGCGGTCTGGGCGGGTCAGCCGTTGATCACCTCGAAACCCGACACCACGTCGAGCAGTTCGCCGGTGATCTGCGACTGACGCACCAGGTGATGGCGGCGCCGGAGTTCCTGCAGGCGCTCGTCCACGTTCTCCTGCGCGCTCTCCATCGCCGACATCCGACTGGCGGCCACGGCGGCCATCGTCTGGGCGAAGCTGCGGTGCAGCCGCACGTACAGCAGGTGGCGCGTCAGCGACGAGAAGATCGCCCGGCGCGGCATCGTGTAGGTCGGCAGCTGGTTGGTCGGCCACGGTGCCGCCCGCAGCGAGTCGAGCCAGCCCACGTCGAGCGGCACGAGCTGATCGATCACCGGTTCGTAGCTGGTCTCCCTCTCACCCATGTGGGCGTAGGCGAGCTTGATCACGATGCCGGGCGTGTCGACGAGCAACTCGTCGAGGCGCACCAGCAGGTCGTCGGCACGGCGGCCGATGCCAGGAAGCGTGCTGGGGAGAGGATGCCGCTCGGTCGGGGCGAGTTCGGCCACCTCGAGTTCGGCCGCCAACCGGTCGCCGATGGCGACGACGTGCTCGAGCCGGTCCATGCCGTCGCCCAACCAGGCGCCGAGGTGCTCGTGGGTGTGGCGCACCACGCGCCGGTTCACCGGGCCACAGAGGCCCTGATTCGAACCGAACACCACCACGGCGACCGCACCGGACGGGTCGGAGTTCGCCGCGCGCACCTCGGTGTCGGGCGTGTCGCGCAGCACGATCTGGATGCCGCGTTCGATCGTGCGCTCGTAGCGGTCCATCACGTGCGCTGCCCGCTGGAAGTGGCGCACGTTCACGGCCGCCAACCCCTTCATGGTGGAGGTCACCGAGTTCAGCTCCTCGGTCGAGGCCAGACGGCGGCCGAGCTGCTGGAGCGTCTCGGTCATCCCTCCGCCCCGTTCGCACCCTCACGCGGCTGTACCTCCGACCGGGCAGCCTCGGCCAACTCGTGGATCGCCGACCGCTCCTCCTCACCGAGCTGTCCGCCCTCCAGCAGTACCTCCTCGACGTCGTCGAGGCGTCCGATCCGGTCGCGGATCACCCGCTCGACATCGGCCAGGCGGTCGGGGTCGAGGCCGTCGAAGACGCCGTCCGTGACGGCGACGAGCAGGGCCAGCTGCTCCATCACCGTCCGGGTGTCGGAGGCCGACTGCTCCAGAGCGGCGCGGACGAGCCGGCCCCGCTCCAGTTCCTGCTGGCGTTCCTTCTCGAGTCGGGCTCCGTATCGCGTGAATCGTTCGAGTTCCTCGAACTGCGAATACGACAGACGCAGGCTTCCCCCCACCGAGCGGTATGCCGGAAGCTGAGCCCGCCCGCCGACACGTGAGACCGACCGCCCGACGTCCACCGCCGGGAGCTGCCCCCGACGGAACAGCACCGGTGACAGGTAGACCTGACCGTCGGTGATCGACACGAGGTTCGTCGGGATGTACGTCGCCAGGTTCTCCTCCTGGGTCTCGATCACGGGGAGAGCGGTCATGGACCCACCGCCCTGCTCGGAGCCGACGTGCGCCGCCCTCTCCAGCAAGCGGGAATGGACGTAGAAGATGTCGCCCGGGAACGCCTCGCGGCCCGGCGGGCGACGCAGGAGCAGCGAGAGTTCCCGATAGGCCCGAGCATGCCGGGTGAGGTCGTCGTACACGATCAGGACGTCGTCGCCTCGATCCATGAAGTACTCCGCGATCGTGGTGGCCGAATACGGCGCGACGTAACGCGCCCCGACCGAGTCCTCGCCCGTCGCCACCACCACGACCGAGTTCTCGATGGCCCCGCTGTCGCGCAGCCGGGCGAGGACCTTGGCCACCGACGACGTCTGCTGACCGACCGCGCAGTACACACACACCACGCCGGTGTCGCGCTGGTTCAGGATCGTGTCGATCGCAATCGTCGTCTTGCCGGTCTGACGATCGCCGACGATCAGCTCACGCTGGCCGCGCCCGATCGGCACGAGTGCGTCGATCGCCTTGATCCCGGTCTGCAACGGCACCTCCACCGGCGCCCGGTCCATGATCTCGGGAGGCCGGCGTTCGATCGGTCGACGTTCCTGGTTGCCCAGGCGCCCGCGACCGTCGAGCGGGCGCCCGGCGGCGTCGACCACCCGCCCCAGCAGCGCTTCGCCGACGGGCACGTCCATCACGCGACCGGTCAGCATCACGCCGTCACCCGACTCGACGCGGTCCTCGCTGCCGAGCACCACCGCGCCCGCGACGTCCTCATCGAGATCGAGCACCAGGCCGAGCGCCGACTCCCCGCCGCGACGGGGACGGAACCGCACCAGCTCCTCGAACCCGACGCTCTCCAGACCGGCGAAGTGCACGACGCCGCTCGCCACGCTCGCCACCCGTCCGCGCTCGGCGACACCGAGACCGTACGAGAAGTCGCGACGCGCCCCGTCGAACCGATCGAGCAACTGCACGAGGGGACCATCGCCGGATTCGTCAGCCGACATCGCTCTCACCGTTCGAGCTCGGTTCGTGTCTCCGTTCCTCCGCGTCGTCCGCGTCGTCCGCGTCGTCCGCGTCGTCCTCGTCGTCCTCGTCGTCCTCGTCGTCCCGATCGTCGACGTCGAGCTCGTCGAGCAACTCGTCGAGGGCGGCGTCGAGGCGGTCGACGTAGTCCGCCACATTCCACGCGACCACCCGTCCATCGGCGCGGATCTCGGCTCCCATCACCAGGTCGCTGTCGACCGCGAAGTCCACGGTGGCGTCGTCATCGAGACCGAACGATCGGAGACGTTCCTCGATGCGCTGATGGTGGTCATCGGCAGGGAACGCCGTGACGACCTCCAGAGACGTGGTGTCCGAGCCGTCGCCGAGGAGGGCTCGACGCGCCTCGTCGTCCCGCTCGAGTTCGGCGAGCATCACCTCGATCACCTGCTCCTCCAGGTCGGCGTCGGCGAGATCGGCGAGTGCGTCGCGGCTGATCAGGGTGAGCTGATCGGCCGTCCGGCGCTGGAGCCGCCGGCGGGTGTCTCGCTGTTCGGCCGTGAGACTGCGCTGCCAGGCGCGGCGTTGCTCGTCGACGTCGTGGCGTGCCTCCTGCAACAGTTCGCGTCGACGCTCGTGGGCGTCACGACGGGCCTCGTCCATCATGTCGTCGCGGCGGTCCTGCAGTTCCTCCCGGTCCCGACGGAGTTCCTCCTGCTCGGCGTCCAGCTCCTCCGCCCGCTCCTCGACCGACTCGAGCCGTTCGGCGATGCGCTCTTCACGCTGGTCCATCGCCGTCACGACACGGTCGTAGAGCAGATACCTCAGCGCCACCACCAAGATCGCGAAATTGACGATCTGGGCGATGACGGTGAACGGATCGACGAGCATGGCGTCCTCCCGGGCCGAGCGGGCCGCGAGCCCCTCAGCCGGTCCAGAACGGATTGGCGAACACGAGGATGAGCGACACCACGAGCGCGTAGATCGCCGTCGACTCGATCAGGGCCATCGCCACGAAGAGCGTCCGGGTGATCGTGTTCGCCTCGTCCGGCTGCTGCGCGATCGCACGCAGCGCCTCGGCGGCGGCTCGGGCCTCGCCGAGTGCGGGGCCGATCGAGCCGATGGCGATCGTGAGGCCGGCGGTGATGATCGATGCGACGGCGATCCAGGTCTGTTCGTCCATGACTCCTCCTCGGGGATGGATCGACGGGACCGGTGGATCCGGTCCCGGTGTTCGAGTGCGTCAGGCGTCGGCCGCCTCCTCGTCACGGTCGTGTCGGCTGCGCTGTTCGCGGCTGCCTGCGGAGATGTACACGAGTGCCAGAATCGTGAAGATGTAGGCCTGGATGGCTCCGGTGAGCAGCCCCAGTGCGTTGAGCAGCGCCGGGAACACCAACGGCGCAACCGCCAGCAGGATGGCCACGATCTTGGTGAAGCTCATGACGTTGCCGAAGAGGCGCACCGCGAGTGCGAGCGTGCGGGAGAGCTCCGACAGGATGTTGAACGGCAGCATCAACGGATTCGGCTTGACGTAGTCCCGCAGGTACGCCCCCACTCCGCGTCCGGCGATGCCGTAGACCGGCACGGCGAAGAAGACCACGAGAGCGAGGGCTGCGGTGGTCGACAACGAGGCGGTCGGGGGGACGTAGCCGGGCAGGATCACCAACATGTTGGAGACGAAGATGAACACGAAGATGGTTCCGACGAACGCCAGGTAGCGCTCGGGTGCCTGTCCGCTCACCTCCCGGATCTGGCGGCGGAGGAAGTCGACCATCACCTCGAGGCCGTTCTGCCAGCGCGACATCCGGGCGTCGGTGCGCAGGCGCCGGGTGATGGCCCATGCCGTCACCACGAGCAGCAACATGACACCCCACGTGGTCACGATCGTGAGGTTGAGGTTCACGAACCCCGCATCCCAGAGCACCGTCGAGTCGGGGGTGATCTCGGTCTCGTCCATCACCCACCGCCGTTCCGATCGGTGGCGGCCGCGGGGTCGGTGCTCACACCGTCTGGCGCCGCACGGTGGACGGTGGCGCCCGACCGTCGCACGACCATCACCCGTGCCACGACGAAGCCGACCAGCGCCGCTACCAGACCAGCGGCGCCCATCCGGGCGATCAGCACGAAGGCGGCCGCGGCCAGGGCCATCCTCACGAGGGTGCTGGAGGCCAGCAGCACAGCGGGACGCTGGGTCACCACCAGCCGTTCGGTGGTCCAGAGCAGTGCGCCGAAGAAGGCCGAACCCACGACGAGGCCCGACAACATCCCCACACCGACAGCCGTTGCGGTGTTCATCGTTCCTCCTCGCTTTCGCGGCGGACCCAGTACCACGCCATCGCGCTGCCGACGGCGGCGCCGAGCACCAGCCCCGTGATCGCGGCCCGATTGCTCCCCTCGGCCCACCGGTTCTGGACGTAGACACCGATCGTCAACCCCAACAGGGTGGGGACGGCCACCGTCCAACCGACCAGTCCGAACGTTCCGAGATAGGACCAGATGCTCACGCCGCCACCCCGACGTGCACGTTGGCGCCGGTCCGTCTTGCGGCGCACGATCTCCTCGAGTTCGGTCGCCCCCGTCGGACGGGTCGGCTCGTCACCGATCGGTTCGCCGGACCGGGCACGGCGGCGTGGCCGGCGATCGTGTCGCTGCTCATCGCCGCTCATCGGGATCCGACTCGATCAGCCCTCTGATGACGTCGCTCTCGATCCGGGCGACGGCACCGCGGGCGCGTTGTTCGTGCTCGTCGAGGTCGAGGATCGACTGGCGCAGTTCGCGCTGCAGCGACTCCACGTCGGTCCCCTCGATGGCCTGGTAGGTGGCGACCTCCACTCTCGGGCCGCATTTCACCAGCGTCCCCCGGTCGACGGCGAACAGGTGCTCGCGATCGCCGGCGACGGCGCTCAACAGCCCGGGTGCCAGTGCGGCCACCATGTCGACGTGGCGGGGAAGCAGGACGAACGCCCCGTTCTCGGCCTCGGCCGCCACCTTGTCGACCTCGACGTCGAGCACGATCCGACCCCCCGTCATGATCGTGAGCTGCATCGCCTCGACGGTCACGCTGCTCGACCTCCGTCGTCGCCGGTCACGTCGCCATGGTTCCGGCCGCGCTCGTCGCGCTCGTCGTCGAGGTCGTCGAGGCCGCCGATCATGTACAGCTCGCCCTCGTCGACGTCGTCGAACTCGTCGGCGAGGATGCGCTCGCATCCATCCAGCGCATCGTCGAGGTCGACGAGACGGCCCGGACGATCGGTGAACTGTTCGGTGACGTGGAAGGGCTGGGTGAAGAACCTCTCGAGTCGGCGGGCGCGCGCCACGATCTGCTGGTCGTGCTTGGAGAGTTCCTCCACGCCGAGCATCGAGATCACGTCCTCGAGGTCGTCGTAGGCGGCCAGGGTCTCGCGAGCCTGGCGAGCGATGCGGTAGTGACGCTCACCCACGATCAGCGGCGACAGCATCTTCGAGTCCGACCGCAGGGCGTCGATGGCGGGATACAGACCCCTGCTGGCACGATCGCGCGACAACACGATCGACGCCGAGAGATGACCGAACACGTGCACCGCCGCCGGGTCGGTGAAGTCGTCGGCGGGGACGTACACCGCCTGTACCGACGTGATCGCTCCCGAGTCGGTGGTTGCGATCCGTTCCTCCAGCGCGGCCAGCGAACTCGCCAGGTCCGGCTGGTAGCCGAGCCGCGACGGCACCTGTCCGAGCAGCGCCGACACCTCGGCACCGGCTTGGACGAATCGGAAGATGTTGTCGATCAGCAGCAGGACGTCCTGTTCGCGCTCGTCACGGAACCACTCGGCCATGGTGAGCGCTGTGTGCCCGACCCGGAGCCGGGCCCCCGGCTGCTCGTCCATCTGCCCGAACACGAGCACCGACTGATCGAGCACATCCACCTCGGTGAGCTCGCGGTGCAGCTCCTCCGCCTCGCGATTGCGCTCGCCGATGCCGCAGAAGATGCTGGTGCCCTCGTAGGCCCCGACGACGTTGTTCACGAGCTCCATGATCAGCACCGTCTTGCCGACTCCGGCCCCGCCGAAGAGACCGGCCTTGCCGCCACGTTCGAGCGGGCAGAGCACGTCGATGATCTTGATCCCCGTGCGGAACGTCTCCGAGGTCGCGGGGCGACGCATCAGCGGTACGGGGGGACGGTGCACGGACCGCCGCGGGAGCTCGCCCAGGCCACGGTCGTCCTGGCGGTCGATGGATCGACCGAAGACGTTGAACATCCGTCCGCGCAGCTCGTCACCGACGGGAACCGTGAGCGGCGACCCGGAGTCGAGCACCCGGTCGCCACGCCGCAGCCCGCGCAGCGGTGTGAGGGCGACGGCACGGACGGTCGCGTCGTCGATGTGCGCCACCACTTCGAGCGCGGCACCGTCGGCCGGCCCGTCGGTGGACACCTCCACGAGGTGATCGATGCCGGCGAGGCGCTCGGGGAACCTGATCTCGGCGACACTGCCGCGCACGCTCACGACGTACCCGACGTGCGAGTCGTCGTGCCCGTCGTGCCCGTCGTCGTCGGCGGTTGCTCCCTCGGCCCGGTCGGAACGCGCATCGGAAGTGGCTCGATTGCTCACGTCGGTCATCGATCCCTTCCTCCGTCCCGTGTCCTCGATCGGTTCGTGCACGTCCACGTCGTCTGCGGCCACACGTACCCGGGGAGGGCATCACCACAAACCCACCCGTCGTCACATCCCCGGAACCGGCCGGAATCCCCGGCAGAACCACGTTTGCGTGACGCATTCGTTGGGAGGGGCCAACAGAACTGCAACGCAAACGGGTTGTCGACCGCTCACCGGTGGCGACGTCGGCTCACTCTTCGACGGTCAGGAGGTAGTCGACGATGCCACGGGTGGCGTCGTCGGCCTCGCCGGTGAGCGGCAGCCCGAAGAAGCGTTGGATGTTGAGCGTGCGGTCCTCGGTCTGGGGGCCGTACCGACCGTCGATCACGAGCTGTTGTCCGACCTGGCGCAGGTCGCGCTGCCAGTCGGTGACGTCCGGCCCGACCATGCCAATGGTCAGCGATCTCGGCTGCAGGCGCAGGATGTAGTTCATCAGATCGCGCTCGTCCTCGCCGGCGACGCCGTCGGGTGACATTCCGAAGAACTGCTGGTAGCCGACGGTGGCCGTCTCCGTGTTGGGACCGAACCAGCCGTCGACCACCAGATCCCGGCCCGCGGCCTCGTTCAGGTGCTGCTGCCATTCCGCCACCCCGGCGCCCCTGTCGCCACGAGACAGCACCTGCTGTCGGGCGACGTCGACACCGCGAAGATCGCCCGCCAGTTCCTGCTCGTCGGGGCGCGGCCAGACGGTGGGCGTACACCGGTCGAGCGAGATCGACTGCTGCATCATCACGGGGGCCTCCCGGTCGAAACCCGGGCAGTCACGATGGTC
>JAWLEC010000053.1:0-18776 GCA_041686315.1 Ilumatobacteraceae bacterium | reverse complement strand
GTGCGCAACGTGGCCAACTACTCCGAGCCGGTGCTGCCGCTCGACGACGACCAGCCCGACGAGTGGGAGATCATCTCCAAGCTGACACTCGTCGCCCAGGGGCTCGGTGTGGACGCCGACCCGGCCCTCGCCGACGAGATGGCCGTCGCCGCGATCGTCAGGGGTGCCGTGGGCGACCCGTACTCGCCGGTCGCCGGCCGCGACGCCGACGACCTGCTCGCCGAGCTGGCAGCCTCGGGCCGTCGCGGCCCCGAGCGGATGCTCGACTTCATGTTGCGCACCGGGCCGTTCGGGGACGGCTTCGGCAGCGACCCGCAGGGCACGTCGCTCGACGATCTGCTCGATCACCCGCACGGGCGCGACTTCGGCCCGCTCGTGCCGAGGATCCCCGAGGTGCTGCGCACCCCGAGCGGCAAGGTCGAACTCGCGCCGGAGGTCTTCGTCGCCGACCTCGGCCGGCTGGCGTCGTCGATCACCGACCTCGCGGAACGCGGCATGGTGCTGGTCGGCCGCCGGCACCTACGGAGCAACAATTCGTGGATGCACAACGTGAAGGTGCTGGTGAAGGGCAGGCCCCGCTGCACGCTGCAGGTCCACCCCGACGACGCATCGACGCTCGGCCTCGCCGACGGTGCGCCGGCCACGATCACGTCGCGGGTGGGGTCGGTGACGGCGCCGGTGGAGGTCACCGCCGACATCCGGCCGGGCGTGGTGAGCCTGCCGCACGGATGGGGGCACGGCCAGGAGGGCACCCGGCTGCGGGTGGCGGCCGAGCATGCGGGAGTGAACTCCAACGTGCTGTCCGACGATGCCGCGCTCGACCCGCTGTCGGGGACGTCGGTGCTCAACGGGATCCCCGTCGACGTGGCGCCTCCCCTCGACGCGTGAACAGTGTGCGGTCCAGGGCCGCAAAGTGTTCACGCGTTCGACGGGGCGGTGACGGTCGCACAGCACGCGCTCGCTGCGGCGTCGCGCGCACGCACGGCGCTCACTTGTGGACAACTCTCTGCGTTCACCCTGTGTCCACATGTGCGACACGAAATTCACAAGCGAATTCACATGGTTGTCCTCTTTCTCCCCACAGGGGGACGTCCCTAGAGTGCGTGGCCGTGCCGACTGCGGTGTGACTCACGGACAAGAAGGCGGGCGCCGACACCATTTCCGAACCCGACGGACCATGTCGGGTGGCGCCGGCTTAGGGGAAACCCCTCGACCTGTGAGAGCACACCGCAGTCGGCTGTACCGGCCGCCGTGGCCCCGTGCGGTGTCGATGACAGCGCTGTAGTTTGGAGACTCGGAGGTCCACCATGTCGCTCGCATCCGAACGTCTCGCCGCCGGCCGCATCGGCCTCGGTCGGCTGTTCACGTCGGCCGGTGTCGACCCGTACGACGAGGTCGAGTGGGAGCGCCGCGACGCTCGCATCACCAACCACCTCGACGGTTCGGTGGCATTCGAGCAGCTCGGCGTGGAGTTCCCGTCGAGCTGGTCGATGAACGCCACCAACATCGTCACGCAGAAGTACTTCCGGGGTGCGCTGGGCACGGTGAGCCGTGAACACTCCTTGAGGCAGGTGGTCGACCGGATCGTCGACACGATCACCGAGTGGGGCATCGCCGACGGCTACTTCGACGGTACCCACGACACCGACGACACCGATCCCGAGGCAGAGGCATTCCGGGCCGAGCTGAAGTACATCCTCGTCACCCAGCGCGCCGCGTTCAACAGCCCGGTCTGGTTCAACATCGGCGTGCCCGGGGTGCCGCAACAGGCCAGCGCCTGCTTCATCCTCTCCGTCGACGACGAGATGAACTCGATCCTCGAGTGGTACCGGCAGGAGGGCATCATCTTCAAGGGTGGATCGGGCGCCGGCGTCAACCTGTCGGACATCCGGTCGTCCCTCGAGCCTCTCGAGGGGGGCGGAACGGCCTCCGGCCCGGTGAGCTTCATGCGTGGCGCCGACGCGTCCGCGGGCACCATCAAGTCGGGCGGCAAGACCCGGCGTGCTGCGAAGATGGTGATCCTCGACGCGGACCACCCCGACATCGAACAGTTCGTGTGGGCCAAGGCGATCGAGGAGCGCAAGGCGCGTGCGCTCGAGGCGGCCGGCTTCGACATGGGCCTCGACGGTGCCGACTCGTTCTCGGTGCAGTACCAGAACGCCAACAACTCGGTGCGGGTGACCGACGAATTCATGCAGGCCGTGGTCGACGACGCCGACTGGCACCTCACGGCCGTCACCACCGGTGAACCCCTGCGAACCCTGCCCGCACGTGACCTGTGGCGGCAGATCGCCGAGTCGGCGTGGGAGTGCGCCGACCCGGGCCTGCAGTTCGACACCACGATCAACCGCTGGCACACGGCCGGATCCACCGGGCGGATCAACGGCAGCAACCCGTGCTTCACCGCCGACACGCTCGTGCACACCGACAAGGGGCTGGTGCGATTCGACCGCCTCGTCATCCGGATCAACACCGGCGAGGACTTCCGGGTCTGGACCCACGACATCACCCACCCCGACACCCCGGCGTCGCTGATGCAGCTCACCTCGCCCGAGGCCGTGATGATCACCGGGAAGAACCCCGTGCAGCGTCTGCGCTTCAGCAACGGGATGGAACTGCGGTGCACACCGTCGCACCGCATCTTCACGCTCGATCGCGGGTACGTGGAGGCGCAGGACCTCGCCCCCGACGACCGCGTGTGCGCGCTCGACCTGCCCACTCCCGCGGTGGCCGCCGACTGGGCGTTGCCCGTGAGCGCCGACTGGGAGGCGTACCGGACCAAGGGCGACCACGGCCAGCCGCTGCGCCTGCCCGACGTGTGGAGCGACGAGTTCGCCCACTACCTCGGCTGGCTCGTCGGCGACGGGTCCACGTCGGGGGCGTCCACCGTCACCACCTACGGATCGGTCGACGACCGCTCCGAGGTGCTGCCGCTGCACCAGCGATTCCTCGAGCGTGTCAACGACGGCAGGCCGATCAAGGTGGCCGAACAGTCCAACGGCACCGCCCACCTGCGGCTCACCCGTCGTCCACTCAAGCGGTTCCTCGAGGGGCTCGGGGTGGCGTCGGCCACGGGCGAGCGCAAGACGGTGCCCTGGGCGGTCGAGCAGGCTCCACCCGAGGCGGTGGCCGCGTTCCTCCGCGGGCTGTTCGACGCCGACGGCGGCGTCGCCGGCAACTCGCAGGCCGGCCCGTACGTGGCGCTGGCATCCATGTCGGTCGAGTTGCTGCGCGGTGTGCAACGGCTGCTGTCGACCTTCGGGATCACGTCCGAGATCAGCACGGTACGGCGCGCCGGCAAGGTGCCGGTGGTCGCCCCCGCCGGGGCGGGCATCGACTCGGTGCCGACCCCGTCGGCGACGGCACGCACGTTGTTCCAGCTGCGGATCCGGAGCCCGTGGATGGCCCGGTTCGCCGCCGACATCGGTTTCTCGCTGTCGCGCAAGGCGGCGACGCTCGACGCGTGGATCGCCACCGACGCCGTCGACGCCGTCGACGACAGCGCCGGGATCGACACGTCGATCCGGCTCGTCGAACGTCTCGACGAGGGCATCGAGCTCACCTACAACCTGACCGAGCCGCGCAACCACTCCTACGTCGCCAACGGCGTCGTGGTGCGCAATTGCAGCGAGTACTTCCATCTCGACGACTCGGCGTGCAACCTGGCGTCGATCAACCTCCTGCCGTTCCTGCAGGACGACGGCGGCTTCGACGGGGGCGCGTTCGTGCACACCGTCGAGACCGTGTTCACGGCGCAGGAGATCCTCGTCGGCCGTGCCGACTACCCGACCGATCAGATCGGGGCGACCACGCGGGCATTCCGTCAGCTCGGGCTGGGGTACGCCAACCTGGGCGCGCTGCTGATGGCGCTCGGGTTGCCGTACGACTCCGTCGACGGACGGTCGTGGGCGGCGGCGGTCACGTCGCTGATGACAGGGTCGGCCTACGCCACGTCGGCCCGCACGGCGGCGCGGATGGGTCCGTTCGACGGCTACGACGACAACGCCGAACACATGGTGGGCGTCCTGCGCAAGCACCGTGACGCGAGCCGGGCGCTCACCGGTGCGCCCTCGGTTCCTGCGGCCCTGGTGGAGGCCGGACAGCAGGCGTGGGACACCGCTGTCGCCGACGCCGAACGCGTCGGGGTCCGCAACAGCCAGGCCACGGTCCTCGCTCCGACCGGCACGATCGGGCTCGCCATGGACTGCGACACCACCGGCATCGAACCCGACCTGGCACTGGTGAAGACCAAGAAGCTGGTGGGCGGCGGCACCATGTCGATCGTCAACCGCACGATCCCACGGGCGTTGCGCCGGCTCGGATACCCACCCGAGCACGTCGACGACATCGTGGCCCACATCGACGAACACATGTCGGTGATCGGTGCACCACACCTGGCACCCGAGCACGTGGCCGTCTTCGCGTGCTCGATGGGCGACAACACCATCCACTACGAGGGTCACGTCCGCATGATGGGCGCCGTGCAACCGTTCATCAGTGGTGGGATCTCCAAGACGTTGAACATGCCCGAGGACGCCACCGTGCAGGACGTCGAAGGGCTGCACATGCTGGCCTGGGAACTGGGTGTGAAGTCGGTGGCGATCTACCGTGACAACTGCAAGCTCGGCCAGCCGCTGTCGTCGTCGAAGGGAGCCGCCGCGGTGACGGGGGCGTCGCCCGGAGGTGCCGACGCCGTGTCGGCGGTGGAGGAGGGTGTACAGCGGATCGTCGAACGGATCGTGCACCAGCCCGTCCGCCAGAAGCTGCCCCGCACTCGGCGCGGGCGCACGTTCGAGTTCCGGGTGGCCGACTGCAAGGGCTTCGCCACGATCGGCGAGTACGACAACGGACAACCTGGCGAGATCTTCCTCACCGTGTCGAAGCAGGGTTCCACGATGGCCGGCGTGATGGACGCGTTTGCCAAAGCGGTCAGCTACGGCCTGCAGTACGGGGTGCCGTTGCGGGCGTTCGTGGAGGCGTTCACCAACATGCGCTTCGAGCCGGCGGGGATGACCGACGATCCCGACCTACGGTTCGCGTCGTCGATCATGGACTACCTGTTCCGGCGCCTGGCGTTGGAGTACATGACCTACGCCGAGCGCGAGGAGCTGGGCATCTTCTCGGTCGACGAACGGCTCCAGCCCACCCTGCCCGGGGTGGAGGAGGCGGTCACCGAGACCAATCAGGGTTCGGAGATGACGGCGGATCCCAAGTCGTCGCATGCCACCGCCGGCGTGTCGGATGCTGCCACGTTGCCCGGACTCGAGGCTCCATCAGGTGCGCCCGGCCCACCGCCGGTCGCGGTGCGCCCGTCCGATGCACCGATGTGCATGCAGTGCGGCATCACGATGATGCGCTCCGGCAGCTGCTACGTGTGCTCCAGTTGCGGCACCACCAGCGGCTGCAGCTGACTCCGTCGGAGCCCGATCACGGGCGATGAGGGGAAACCGCCGGACGGCAACGGCGTCCCGTCGGCGGAGGTCACCCTGGTCACCGCCCTGGTCGCCGAGCGGCCATCCGACCGACGAGGCTGCGGGAATACGGCTGCCGCCGCCCGGGTTGAGGATCGCAACGTGGGTGATCCACATCACCCCGCCCCCATCCCCCCAACGACCATCATCGAGCGGTTGCGGACGCGCGCCGCCGAACGGAGACACCCTCATGCTCGCGCCGTCCTCCACGCCGCAACGCCGCTCGATCATCACCTCGATCGCCGCGTTCGCCACCCGCCGGTGGAAGGTGACCGTCGCGCTGCTCGGGGTGGTGCTGATCGCCGGGATGTCGGCGTTCGGGTTCGGACTCGACCGTGAGGGGTTTCCGCCCATCAACACGCCGGTGTCGGTGGTGTCCGGGACCTGGTTCGTCGACGACGCCGAACGGGTCGACGCCGAACTCGTGCAGCCGCTCGCCGAGCAGTTCGCCACGGTCGACGGGGTGGAATCGACCGAGACGCAGGCCCGTCCGAGTTCGTTCGTGGTGGTGGTGGAGTTCGAGTCCGACATCGACTCCGAGCAGGGCACCGCCGCGCTGATGGCGCTCGGGCTCACCGGGCCCGACGGCGCAGAGATCACCTACAACCCGGTCAACGCAGCGAAGCTGGTCGGACAGTACGACGTGCTCGTCTCGATCGTGGGCCCGCCCGGCGCACTCCCGCAGGACCTCCAGGTCCAGGCGGCGGCGCTGGCCGACCGTCTGGCGGCCGACGAGTCGATCGAGACCGCCGACGTCCGTGACCTCGTCACCACGTCGATCGACCCGGCGACCGGAGCCGAGGAGGAGCGGCTCACCCGCTTCACCCGTGTGGCTCTGTCGAGCGAGGGGTACCAGGACGCCATCGCGATCGGTGTCGTCCGGTCCGCCGACTCCGATCTCGACGTCCTCGCGTTCGACGATCGCCTGCAGGGCCTGCTCACCGGCGACGACGTGCCGCTCGACGCCGACTACGAGGCCTTCGTCACGGCGGATTTCGCCACCGGCGTCCGCACGCAGCTCGACTCGCTGACCACCAGCCTCCTCACCGGCCTCGCCGCCGTCGCCGTCGTCAGCTTCGTGCTGATCGGTTGGCGTGTCGCGTTGATGACCGCCGGGTTCATGGCGCTCGTGATGATCGGCGCACTCGCCGGTCTGTGGGGTGTGGGGTACTCGCTGAACACGATCACGTTGTTCGGGCTCATCCTCACACTCGGCCTGATCGTCGACGACGCCATCGTGATCTCCGAGTCGATCGACGCCAACAAGGAGGAGTCCGACGAACCGGTTGGTGTCGTCCGCGCCGCGATCGACCGCGTGGGTTCGGCATCGTTCGCAGGAACCCTGACGACGGTGGTGGTCTTCTCCCCGATGCTGTTCGTGGGCGGCATCCTCGGCGAGTTCATCCGGCCGATCCCCACCACGGTGATCATCACGCTGCTGCTGTCGTTCCTGTTCTCGATCGTGTTCATCCCGGCGATCGCCCGGGTGTTCCTCGTGAACCACCGGCCGGTCCGCAATCCCGTGGCAAAGCTCGAACGGCGACTCGCTCGACGTGCCGGCCGGTTGGCCGCGTACCCGTCGGGCAACGGCGCCAAGGGATGGGTCACCGGCTCGGCGATGGCCGTCGGAGCGGTCGCCGTGGTGATCGCCGCCGGTGGGATCGCCGGAGGTCTGGGCTTCTCGATCTTCCCGGCGGGCAAGGACGCCGTCGGGTTGGCCGTGAGCGCCGAGTTCCCGCCGGGGACGACGATCGACGAGGCGCAGGACATCGCCGACGAGATCGACGCGGCGGTCGGGTCGGTGCTCGGCGGTGACCTCGAGCGGTCGCAGTACCTGCGGGGCAACGAGCGGCTCACCGAAACGGTCGTCGACCTCTCCCCGATCGGCGGCCGCCCGACGGCACCCGAGTTCGTGGAACGGATCGAGGCGGAGGTGGTGGACATCGGCGGGGCACGGATCACGGTTGCACCGCTCGAGAACGGGCCCCCGGTGGTCGAGTTCCCGTTCGCCGCGCAGATCGCCGTGGACGACAGCACCGCCGACGCCGGTCAGGCCCTGGCCGAGGAGATCCGCGACGACCTCGTCGGACTCCGGCTGGGTGTCGGCGGAGGGACGGTCACCGTGACCGATGCGATCGTGTCGACCGACGGGGAGATCGCCCGTGTCGACGGAGACCGGTACATCGAGGTGCGGGCGCAGTTCGACAACGACGAGGTCACCAGCAACCTCAACGCCACCGAGGACTACCTGGCGTCGGCCTTCCCGGCCGCCGAACTCGAGGCGCGCGGCCTGCCGGCCGATGCACTGGGCTTCGACTTCGGCCTGGAGTCCGACAATCAGGACGACTTCGCTGCGCTGGGCGTGGCCGGCCTGGTGGCGCTGGTGCTGATGTTGGTGGTGATCACCGTGCAGTTCCGGTCACTGGCGCAGTCGCTGCTGATCTTCCTGGCGATCCCTTTCAGCTTCTTCGGTGTGTTCACGCTGCTGTCGATCACCGACAACCCGCTGAGCTTCCTGGTCACGGTGGGGTTCATCGCCCTGATCGGCGTGGCCGTGAACAACACGATCCTGCTGGTCGACGCGGCCAACCGCGCCCGAGCGGGCGGGGCCACCGCGGGCGAGGCGATCGGGGAGGCCGTCACGCGACGCTTCCGTCCGCTCGTGGCCACCACGCTGACGACCGTGGTGGGGCTGCTGCCGCTGTCGCTCAGCGACCCGTTCTGGGAGTCGCTGGGCTTCACGTTGATCGGCGGTCTCGTGAGTTCCACCGTGCTGGTGCTCCTGGCGTTCCCGGCCTTCTATCTCGGCCTCGAGGCGGTGCGGACCCCGGTTCGCAACGCCGTGCGTCGCCGGCGCGGCCGCCCCGAGATCAGCTGACGCCTAGGCTGAGAGGGATGGCAGACACCTACGGCGGCGAGACGGTCGACCTCGACGAGCTCACGGCCGAGGCGCTGGCTGCCGACCCGGATGCCCCGGTCGACGACGACGCCGAGCCGTTCACCGACGGAGCGCCGGGCGCCGGTCTCCTGCCCGAGTGGTACATGCCGATGCCCGCGTCCGCTCGCCGTACGCGACCGCGTGTGCTGATGGTCGGTGCGCTCATCGCCGCGCTGATCGTGGTGAACGGTGCCGGCCTCTGCGTCACCTACGGGTTTCCCGAGATCGCCTGGTAGCGGACCGGTCCACCGGGGGCAGGCCTCCGATCGGCGAGGGCCGAGTCTCGGATCGAACGTGTGTGCGCCACGCCGTCCCGGTCGGTAGGGTCGAGCCGATGGCGATCTCGTGCGCGTACTGCGGAGGCGAACACGCCAGCCCCGCCGAGGTGCGCGGTTGCTGGGAGTCGGGTGGCCGCCGGGACGTGCCCGTGTCCGACGGTGCCGAGCCCGATTCGTCCGTCTCCGAGATGCCGCTCTTCGACGAGCCGGTGCCGGAGAGCGTGAGCCTCGAGCAGGCACCCGACAGCGACCGGCCCGAACCGACGCAGAGGGCCGGGTCGACACCGGCCGCCCGCCGACCATCGGCGCCTCGCCGGGCACCGGTGGCGACGCCGGTGCCTCGCGGCGCTGCGGTGGCCGGTCCCGGCCCGGACGAACTCGCTCGCAACCTGGTGGTCGACGCAGGTGCCACCGTGCCGCCCGCGTGGGTGAGCGCCGATCGGCTGCTGATCGACGACGCCGCCCGCCGGGAGCCGACTGCAGCGCTGGAACAGCTCCGGGCGGCCGCGCACGATCGCCGGCGACTGGTGATCGAACTGGCCGTCGACCTCGAGCGGCAGCCGTTGCTGATGACCGAGGCGGAACCGCACCAGCTGGGTGCCGAGTTCGCCTTCCACGGGGAGGAGCTGCACCACCTCGTCTGGTCGAACAGCGTGGACGGGCGTGATCCGGCCCGACCCGTCTGGTCGGCGCTCGACCTCGCGATCGCCCGTGGGGCCACGGCGGTCGACGACTCGTCCGCAGGCGACGTCGTCGCTCCCGACGGTGCCACCGTGTGGCTCGACGCCGGACCGGTTCGCCACCACGACCCCATCGGCGGCGTGGCCGTGCTGCACGCCGTGGCGGTCGAGCACGGCTCGTTCGTGGTCCCCGGTCCGAACGCCTCCGTGGCCGAACTCGCCGACGACCAGCTCGCCGCCGTGGTCCACGCCGGTGGCGGCGCCCGCATCATCGCTCCCGCCGGGTCGGGCAAGACGCGAGTGCTCACCGAACGGGCACGCCATCTGATGATCCAGTGGAACCTGCCGCCGTCGGCGGTGAGCCTCGTGGCCTTCAACAAACGGGCCCAACTGGAGATGCAGGAGCGCACGGCCGACCTGCCGGGCCTGCAGGTGCGCACGCTCAACGCGATCGCGCTGGCGATCGTCAACGGGACGGCACCGTTCGCACCCCAGCCGCGCACCTGGCGCACCATCGACGAACCGGATGTGCGACGCATCATCGGCGACCTCGTGTCGTTCCCCCGGCGGCGCAACAGCGACCCGGTGGCACCGTGGATCGAGGCACTGAGCCTCATCCGTCTCGGTCTGGTCGGCCCCGACGAGGCCGAGGCTCGCTACGACGGCGACGTGGAGGGCCTCGCCGCGGCCTGGCCGGGATACCGGGCAGCGCTCGAGCGGCGTGGCGCCGTCGACTTCGACGACCAGATCCATCGTGCGTTGCTGGTGCTGCTGCGCGATCCCGAGGCCCGGCGGGCCGCCCAGCGTGCCTGTCGGGTGATGCTGGTCGACGAGTTCCAGGACCTCACGCCGGCGCACCTGCTGATGATCCGGCTGCTCGCCGCACCGGGTGGGGCGGTGTTCGGCGTGGGCGACGACGACCAGACCATCTACGGCTACAACGGCGCCGACCCGGCCTGGCTGATCGACTTCGCCCGACTCTTCCCGGGCGCTGGTGACCATCCGCTGGAGGTCAACTACCGGTGCCCCGCCGGCATCGTCGACGTGGTCGACCGGCTGCTGCGCCACAACCGCCGCCGCGTGCCGAAGACCATCCGTGCGGCGTCGCAGGACAACGGTGGCTGGTCGGTCGACGATCGCGTCGACCCGGTCGGGGCCACCGCCGATACCGTCCGCGGCTGGCTCCACGGTGGTGCTTCCCCACGCGAGGTGGCGGTGCTGTCGCGTGTGAACGCCCTGCTCGCCCCGGTGCAGGTGGCATTGGCGACGGAGGGAATCCCGGTCGCCGGCGGGGTCGGGCTGGAGTTCGCCGACCGCACCGCCGTGCGGGCCGTGCTGGCCTGGCTCCGCCTGGCCGCAGCATCCGGGAGCGGCGGCCGTTTCCGTCCCGACGACATCCGTGAGGCCCTGCGGCGACCGTCGCGTTCGTTCCATCCCCGCATCACCGACTGGGTCGCCGAGCAGGGCGACGTGGTGGAGTTGCACCGGCTGGCGGGTCGTCTCAACAAGGAGCGTGACGCCGAACGGGTCACCGAGTTCGCCGCCGACATCCAGCAGCTCCAACGGATGGTGGCGTCGGGAGCCACCACCTCCGATCTGGTGCTCGCCCTGGTCGACGAGATCGGTCTCGCCGGGTCGGTGGCCACCCTCGACGCCCAACGTCGGGGGATGAACCGGTCGGCCCAGAGCGACGACCTCACGGCGGTGGAGCACCTCGCCGCCCTGCACGACGACCCCACGTCGTTCGAGGGTTGGCTGCGCGACCGCCTGGCCGTGAAGCGCTCGGCCGACGGCGTGGTGCTGGCCACCGTGCACCGGGTGAAGGGGCAGGAGTGGCCGCACGTCGTCGTCCACCTGGCGGCGGCCGAGCAGTACCCGCACCGCCTCGCCGAGGACGTGGAGGAGGAGCGGCGGTTGTTCCACGTGGCGGTCACCCGCGCCAGCCGACACGCCACCGTCGTCACCGGTGCAGCACCCAGCCCGTTCGTGGCCGAGCTCACCACCGAGCCGTCGGCCGAACGAGTGTTGCGGTCGCACCGGCCCGAGCCCACACGGACGTCGGGCGCTGCGGCCCGCCGGCCGTCCGGCGCCGGCAGCGATCCCGAGTCCGATCTCGACGAGGCCGGTGCCCGGCGCTTCGCGGCGTTGCGCGACCTGCGCAACGACCTCCGCGACGGCAAACCCGCCTACGTCGTGTTCGACAACAAGACGCTCGCGGCGATCGCCCGCACCGCGCCGACGTCGCGTCAGGAGCTGGCACGGATCTCCGGTGTCGGCCCGGCCAAACTCGAGCGGTACGGCGACGCCGTGGTCGAGTTGATGAGCCGGATGAGCTCGTGATCCGGCTCCCCGGCCTGCGCGTCATGGCGTGCTGGTCAGGGTTCAGTCAGACAAGCGGCGGCGCAGGTGGGAAACCTCTGTCACCCACTACGGTGAATCCCGTGAACGCCGAGACGGCCGAGGCCACGTCCCATCTGTTGGCAGACCGGCCGGTCTGGCGCGGAAGGATGCATGCCTGGGCGTTCTTCGTGGCGATCCCGGCGAGCATCGCGCTCATCTGGTCGGCCGACGGTGCAGCGGGCAAGGTGGGTGCGTCGATCTACGGCGCCACGCTGATCCTGCTGTTCGGGACGTCGGCGGCGTATCACCGTCTCGCCCAGACCGAGCGGTCGCGGCGGATCATGCAGCGTCTCGACCATTCCATGATTTACCTGCTCATCGCCGGCACCTACGTGCCGCTGTGCCTCGTCGTGCTGCCGCCCGCCTGGGGCATCCCCGTTCTCGCCGTCGTCGGTGTGTTCGCGGTCGTGGGGATGACCCTGAAGCTCACCGCGTACCAGCGGGGGCAGTGGCTGGCCTATGCGCTCTATCCGATCATGGGCTGGGTGGCCGTGATCGCTGCGCCCGCACTGCTGCACCACCTCTCGCCAGTGCAGATGGGCCTGATCGTCGCCGGCGGTGTGGCCTACACGGTGGGCATGCCGGTGTTGTTGCGCCGGCGCCCCGACCCGTGGCCGTCGACGTTCGGCTACCACGAGGTGTGGCACCTCCTCACGGTGATCGCAGCAGCGCTGCACTTCGCCGCCGTCACCGACGTCGTGGCCTGAGGTCACCGGTCGGAGAGGCGCGGGTCCTTTCGTGTTCGACCGGATCGTCGTCGTCGACTGGAGCGCCAACTCGACCCCCAAACGGGGGGCGGACTCGATCTGGATCGCCGTGGCCGACGTCGACGACGACGTCGCAGTGGCCAGCGAGAACGTTGCCACGAGATCGGCGGCCATCGACCGGATCACCGCGCTCGTCGCCGTCGGGCGAGCGGCGCGCACGCTGGTGGGCGTCGACGTCTCGCTCGGCTACCCGGCGGGCACAGCCGCGGCGCTCGGATGCCGTGGTGTGCCGTGGGAGGCCACCTGGACGTTGCTCGACGAGCTGATCGTCGACGACGACCGGAACCGCAACAACCGGTTCGAGGTGGCCGCCGAGTTCAACAAGCGACAGCGGGGTCAGACCCCGCTGTCGCTTCTCGACTCGGCGCCGGGACCGTTCTGGGGTTGTCCTGCCGGCATGGCCGGGGCGCACCTCGCCCCGACGAAGCCGGCGTCGTTCGGTGCGCTCGGCGAGTGGAGGCACACCGAGGAGGCGTTGCGCGAGGCCGGAGCGCGGCCGTTCTCGGTGTGGCAGCTGCTGGGTGCGGGTGCCGTGGGGAGCCAGTCGCTGTTGGCAATCCCGTGGCTGTCGGAGCTGCGGCGGCGCCACGGCCTGCTCGACGTCTGGCCGTTCACGACGGGCCTGCAACCTCCGGAGGTCGCTGGCGGTGGTGCGGTGCTCGTGGAGGTGTGGCCGTCGATGTTCCCGGTGGCGGCCGGGGCGCCGCGTGACCGCGTGCAGGTGGAGGCAACCGCTGCCAGGCTCGCCGCTGCCGATCGGGCGGGTGAACTCCCGGGCTGGTTCTCGGCACCCGTGCCGACGGCTCAGCGTCAGGCCGTCGAGCACGAGGAGGGCTGGGTGTTGGGAGCGGTCGCGGGGTACCGAGCGGAGGTGGGGTGATGGCCGGGCTCGGCCTCGATGCCGTCAGCGTGGAACTCGGCGGACGATGGCTGCTGGACGACGTGAGCCTCGACGTGCCCGACGGAACGTTCGTTGCCGTCGTCGGCTCGTCCGGCAGCGGCAAGACCACCCTGCTGCGCACGGTGGCCGGGCTGGTCCGGCCGAGCGCCGGCGCGATCCGGTTCGACGGCGCCGACGTCACCCAGGTCGAACCCGGTCGCCGCGACGTGGGCATGGTCTTCCAGCAGGCGGTGCTGCTCCGGCACATCTCGGTGCGCCGCAACGTGAGCTTCCCGCTGGACGTCAGGCGACAGACGGCGGAGGAGATCCGGCGGCGTGTCGACGCAGAGGTACGAGCCCTGCACATCGAGCGGCTGCTCCTGCAGCGGCCCGACGAGCTGTCGTACGGGGAGGCCCAGATGGTGCAGATCGCCCGCGCGCTGGTGCGGGTGCCGAGGATGCTGCTGCTCGACGAGCCGTTCGCCAGCCTCGACGAGCAGCTGCGTGGTCGGATGCGCGCCGAGATCAAGCTGTTGCAGGAGGGGTACGGCGTGACGACGTTGATGACCACGAACGATCCGCGCGACGTGGCTGCGCTGGCCTGCTTCGTGGTGGTGCTCGACGAGGGCCGGCTCGTGCAGGCGGGAGCAACGGTCGAGGTGCGCGACATGCCGAGGACGCTCCTGGCGGCGGCCACCACCGGGGACCTGTCCACGTTCGATGCCACCGTCGTCGCCGAGTCGACCGGTTCGTGGCTGGTGCGCCACGACCCGTCGGGCGGGCCGGGGCTGCGCCTGCGGTCCTGGTCGCCGGCGCTCGCCGACTTCGACGGGCGACGGGTGACGGTGGCCGTCCGGCCCGAACACGTGGTGATCACGTCGACCGGCTCGGTGGTGGCCGGTGTCGATCGATCGATCCCCGGTGCGACACCCGTCGTGCAGCTGGTGGCGGCCGGCGCACGGATCCAGGCCACGCCCGAGCCGGGTGTGGCACACGTGCGGGGCGAGACGGTCCGCGCCCGCATCGACCGCCACCTCATTTTCGACCGCGCCACCGGCCGGGCGATCGCCTAGCGCCCAACGTTCGTCAGGGGTCAGACCCCTGACGAACGTCATCCGGTGTCAGACACCGGATGCAACGTCAGTCGACGGTCCAGGTGCCGTTGGAGCGCAGCAGCCCGGCGAGGTCGCCCGGCCCCTTGCGCTCGCTGGCGGCCATCACCTGATCGGCCACTGCTCCGGAGTACTCGGGTCGCTGGATGTCACGGAACACCCCGAACGGGGTGGGGGAGTGGTCGTCGTGGCTGAGGCGGGCGAGGGCGAAGGCCAGCGACGGGTCGTGACGGTGGACGTCGTGCACGAGGATCTCCTCGGGGGCGACGTCGGAGCGCTCCACCAGCCGCAACTGGCCGTCGACCCCCATCGCGACGGCACGGTGGCCGTCGGTGCCGAAGGTGACGGGCTCGCCGTGCTCGAGGTTGATCATCATCTCGTCGCGGGCCTGCTTCTTGGTGACGTCGCCGAACTGGCCGTCGTTGAACACGTTGCAGTTCTGGTAGATCTCCACGAACGACGTGCCGTGGTGTTCGTGCGCCGCCCGGAACGTCTCGATCATGTGCTTGCGGTCGAGATCGTGCGTACGGGCCACGAAACTGGCCTCGGCGCCGAGGGCGACGGCGAGAGGGTTGAACGGCGGGTCGATCGAACCCATCGGGGTCGACTTGGTGACCTTGCCGACCTCCGACGTGGGGGAGAACTGACCCTTGGTGAGCCCGTAGATCCGGTTGTTGAACAGCAAGATGTTGAGGTTCACGTTGCGGCGTAGCGCGTGGATCAGGTGGTTGCCGCCGATGGAGAGGCCGTCACCGTCGCCGGTGATCACCCACACGTCGAGGTCGGGACGGGCCACGGCCAGTCCCGTGGCGATGGCCGGCGCCCGGCCGTGGATCGAGTGCATCCCGTAGGTGTTCATGTAGTACGGGAACCGGCTGGAGCAGCCGATGCCGGAGATGAACACGGTGTTCTCGGGGGCGATGCCGAGATCGGGCATCAGCGTCTGGACGGCGAGGAGAATGCCGTAGTCGCCGCAACCCGGGCACCACCTGACCTCCTGGTCGCTCGACCAGTCCTTCTTCGTGGTGACGGCGACCTGTGCGGTGCTCATGACGTGGCTCCTTCCGTGCCGGCGCTCGTACTGGACGTGATCGATGCGAGCGCCTCGTCGATCGCTGCTTCGATCTCGCGGGACTTGAACGGCAGGCCCTGCACCTTGGTGAGGGCCCGGGCGTCGACGAGGTACTTCCCGCGCAGCACCTGGGTGAGTTGGCCCATGTTGAGTTCGGGAACGATGATCCGTTCGTACCGGTGGAGGATGTCGTCGAGATCGGGCGGGAGCGGGTTGAGGTGCATGATGTGCACCGAGGCAACGCTCTTGCCCGCTCGACGGCTGCGCTGGACGGCGGCATCGATCGCGGCCCACGTGGAGCCCCACCCGACGACCAGGACGTCGGCGTCGGGGTCGCCCTTGATCTCGGTGGGCGGGATGTCGGCAGCGATCGCGGCGATCTTGTCGGCGCGCAGGTGGACCATCTTCTCGTGGTTCTCGGGCGTGTAGTCGATGTTGCCGGTGCCGTCGGCCTTCTCGAGGCCGCCGACGCGGTGCATCAGACCCGGTGTGCCGGGAATCGCCCAGGGCCGGGCGAGCGTGGTCTCGTCACGCAGGTAGGGCCAGTAGACCTCGTTGCCGTCGTCGTCGACATGGTTCGGTTCCGTCGTGAACGGTACGGAGATGTCGGGCAGCGATTCGACCGACGGCAGGTTCCACGGTTCGGACCCGTTGGCGAGGTAGCCGTCGGACAGCAGGATCACCGGCGTGCGGTACTTGAGCGCGATCCGGGCCGCTTCGATGGCGGCGTGGAAGCACTGTGCGGGCGTGTAGGCGGCCACGATCGGCAGCGGCGCCTCGCCGTGACGACCGTACATGGCGATGTTGAGGTCGGATGCCTCGGTCTTGGTGGGCAGGCCGGTGGACGGGCCGCCGCGCTGGATGTCGACGAGCAGCAGGGGAAGTTCGATCGACACCGCCAGCGAGGTGGTCTCGCTCTTCAGGGCGACGCCGGGGCCGCTGGTGGTGGTGACGCCGAGATGCCCGGCGAAGGAGGCGCCGAGCGCCATGCCGATGGCGGCGATCTCGTCCTCGGCCTGCACCGTGCGGATGCCGAAGTGCTTGTGCTTCGACAGTTCGTGGAGGATGTCGCTGGCCGGGGTGATCGGGTACGAGCCGAGCGTGATCGGCAGTTTCGCCAGCTGGCCGGCGGCGATGAGCCCCCACGCGAGCGCGGTGTTGCCGGTGATGCTGGTGTACTCGCCGGCGGGCAGTCGGGCGGGTCGCACCTCGTAGCGGTGGCCGACCGCCTCGGTGGTCTCACCGAAGTTGTATCCCGCGAGGAAGGCAGCCTTGTTGGCCGCCTCGACCTGTTCGTTCTTGCCGAACTTCTCGCTGATCCACTCGATCGTGGGCTCGACGGGGCGGGTGAACATGAACGAGACGAGACCGAGCGCGAAGAAGTTCTTCGAGCGCTCGGCATCGCGTGGCTTCACGCCGAGCGGCGCGCACACCTCCTTGGTGAGGCTCGACATCGGCACGCGCAGCACCCGGTAGTGGGCGAGCGTGTCGTCGTCGAGCGGGTTGGCGGTGTACCCGGCCTTGTCGAGGTTGCGCTCTTCGAATGCGTCCTCGTTGACGATCACCGTACCGCCGGGTTCGAGGCGATGCAGGTCGGCCTTGAGCGCCGCCGGGTTCATCGCCACCAGCACGTTGGGCTCGTCGCCCGGCGTGGTGATCTTGTGGTCGGCGATGTTCACCTGGAACGCCGACACCCCGTTGACCGTGCCGGCCGGAGCGCGGATCTCCGCCGGGAAGTCGGGCAGGGTGGACAGGTCGTTGCCGAACGATGCGCTCACGGAGGTGAACCGGTCACCTGTGAGCTGCATCCCGTCGCCAGAGTCACCCGCGAACCGCACGACGAGGTGGTCGAGAACGTGATCGCCGTCGGTCGACTCGGACCGGTCGATCGTCTCCGTCATGTTGTGTCTCCCCAAGGAGTCGTCGGTCGAGTCGACCCGCACTCCGTGGTGGAGCAGCGCATCTCCCGACCTGTCGCCCCGGCACCGTTGCCGGGGCCTGCATCGGATTTCACCGTAGTGGTTCGACCGCCGGATTCGTGTGACGGCCGCGCGAAAGTGACGTTGTGCCCACACTGTTCGACGATCTCGCCCGGACGTCGGACGCGGTCGGCTCCACGACGAAGCGGACCGAGAAGGTGCAGGCGCTGGCGGACGTGTTGCGGCGGCTGGAGCCGGGCGAGGTGCGTGCCGGTGTGGCGTTCCTCGTGGGCACCACGACGGTGGGCCGGGTGGGGATCGGATGGGCGGCGCTGTCGTCGGCGAGGACGGTGCCGGTCGGTTCGCCGAGTTTCACCGTCACCGAGGTCGATCGTTCGTTGGTGGACATCTCGACGATGTCCGGCCCGGGCGTCGTGGCAGCTCGCCGCGATCGTCTCCTCGACCTGTTCGGACGCTCCACCGCGCGGGAGCAGCGTCTGTTGGCAGGCGTACTCGGCGGCGAGCTCCGCCAGGGAGCGCTGGAGGGGGTGATGGTGACGGCGATCGCCCGGGCCGCCGGCGTGCGCGTGGCCGAGGTCCGGCGCGCCGCCATGATGACCGGCGACCTGCTGGAGGCCGCGAACCTCGCGCTCGTGGACGGCGGCGCTGCGCTGGAAGGAGTGTCGATGCGGCCGCTGCGCCCCGTGCAGCCGATGCTCGCCAGCCCGGCAGCCGACGTGGCCGATGCGCTCGACGGCATCGGCGGGGCGTCGGCGTCGGCGTCGGTGGAGTTCAAGCTCGACGGCGCTCGACTCCAGGCACATCGCCACGGCGAGGAGGTACGCCTCTACACGCGCAACCTCAACGACGTCACCGGCCGCCTTCCCGCTGTGGTCGCGGCGGTCCGATCGTTCCGAGGCGGTGATCTCGTGCTCGACGGCGAGGTGCTCGGCGTCGACGACCGGGGCCGTCCGGCGCGCTTGCAGGACACGATGGGAGGCCTGCAGCGTCTCACCGGTGAGTTGCCGGCCGGGACCGCCGGGGACGCCGCTGCGGCCGACGGTGCGGCCGCGACCGCCGCCGGCGACGTCGGCACCGACGTCGTGGCCGACCTCGACACCGACGTCGCGGTGGCCGTAGAGGCGGCGGGTCTGCGGGCGCTCTTCTTCGACGCCATGTTCGTCGACCGCTCGCCGATCCACGACGAGCCGCTGTCGACACGGCGCGATGCCCTCACCGAGGTGGTGCCGGTGGGCTCG
>JAWLEC010000052.1:0-18809 GCA_041686315.1 Ilumatobacteraceae bacterium | reverse complement strand
CGGTCGTCAACGCCTACGTTCCCGTTCAGTCGGAGAAACGACCCGGACTGCTGGAACGGCTCCACGCCGAACGCACGACCGAGCTGATCGACTGGTGCGGGAATCTGCTGGCGGGCGTGTCCAGTGACCACGAGGTGATCGACGGTGAGGCCCCCGACGTGCTCCCTGCTGCGGCCGAGCGTCTCGACGCCGACCTGCTGGTCGTCGCGCGATCCGGTGAGAGCGGCAGCGAGCCCGGATTCCTGAACATCGGGAGCGTGGTCGAACATCTGGCTCACGACATCGCTCGACCCCTGGCGGTGATCGCTGCGAGAGCGCCCAGCGCCGCGTCGCGGATCGTCGTCGGCGTCGATGGTTCGGCTCACGGGCGTCCGGCGATCGCATGGACCGCTCGATTCGCCGAGGCGACGAATGCCCAGACGACCCCGGTCGTCGTCACCGAATCCGCGCAACCGTCTGTTGACGACAGCCAGATCTTCGACGCTGCGGAGGACGCCCTCAGGACCGAGTGGCAGGCACCGGGAGCGCTGCTCGACGATGTTCGAACCATACCCCTGTCGACGGTTCCGGTCGCCGATGCCCTCATCGATGCGACCACCGACGTCGATGCGGACCTCTTGGTCGTCGGGGCACGCGGCCTGGGAGGAATGACCGGTGTCCGGCTCGGGGGCACGGCACTCGCGGTCCTGCACCGCATCCAGCGTTCGATGGTCATCGTCCCGGGCCACCGCGAGGACTGACGCCGCTGACGCCACGCATCTCGGCAGTGCATCACTGCGGTTGTGCGCCCACGTACGTGCTCGTTCTCGGATGGTCCGGCGGCGTTCCAGGGGTGAGTGACATGCGTGCCCTCGGCTCGGTCGGCTTTGGTTGCGGTGTGGTGAGGGGTAGGGCTACTCGGTCGGTGTCCGAAAGGGACAGGTCGGTCCGGATGCGTTCACGAGTCGCTGGTCCAGGGTGGCGAGCGGGGCATTCAGGAGTTCCGCCACGGCGACGTACCACGCGTCGTAGGAGGTGAGGTTGTGTCGAAGCTCCCATGCACGGACGGCAACCGTCTCGTAGGAGACGAGTCCCACGCGCAGGTCGAGCAAGTCGCCGTGAGCGATCGAGGCGATGTCGTCGGTGATCTCGCCGGCGTTCACCGCACGACGCAGCACGTTGGCCACCTCAACGGGGAGCAGGTGTGGCGCCGCGAGGTCGGATGTCAGCAGCGACTCGGCCCACTGTCCGTCCGGTCCCGTATCGACGAGGGCGGCAACGAGTGCGGAGGCATCGATGACGACGGTCATCGACGGCCGGCATCTCGGTGCTTGATGATCTTCGCGGCGGACAGGGTCGTGGACGTGCGTTGTTTTCGCTCGCTGATGCGGCGAGCCAACGCGTCGGGGTCGGGCCGACTCGCGAGGTCGATCAACTCCTGACGGAGGTACTCCTGCAGGGACCGGCCAGATCGGGCGGCGCGCGACGCGAGCTCGTCGCGAGCGGTGTCCGGCACGTCTCGAACGGTGATCGACGGCATGCTTGCATAATACCATCAGTGGCAGCATTTCGGCAGCACCAGGAAGCCACAGAGTCGCTGGCGATTGGCGGTCGCTGTCTCGGTCCGAGCTGTGAGGATCCTGACTCTGCCCCGAGTTCGCAGGGATCGGAGCGACACCGCTTCATGGCGACGTCATCCACTTCGATCTCTTCGTTGAAGTGTTGGACGCATCGAGCAACGACACGCATCGTGTTGCGGGCGCACTGCTCAGCGAGTCGTGGGCGGCGCATGATCTCCCGTTTGCTCGTGCTTTCGAGGGCGGCGCGGGCCCCTGAGGCGCGGGCTCGGGGGTCGGTCCGTCGAGTACCGAATAGTGCCGCTGAGCAGGTCTTACGCGACTACCGTGTCCGCCGAGTACCGGCCAGATCCAAAATGTTCCGGTGAGTTTCTTGGATGAGATCTTGGATGGATTCGATCCTCGGGCCACTCCACTACTCGGAACGTTCCAGCCAGTAGTTGGGAAGTCGCCGTTGGTGAAAGACGGCGAGAACGACGATCGACTCGCCGACGGCCTCGTACGCCAACGACCCGCTCGATTCACTGTCGCCTCGACGACGTCGAGAAAGCGCTCGCCGAGTCCGCTGCGCTGTCGCTCGTACCATTCCACCGCGCCGGCGATCTCGTCGACGGCGAGCGGGTGGAATTCGACGCGGACGCTCACCGCGTCCGGCGACTGTCGGCAACCCGTTCGAGCACCTGGTCCCAGCCAACTGTCGCGACAGTCCCCGTCGCGATCTGCTCCGAGCGCCGCGACAACTCGTCGCGCCATGCGAGGTGGACCTCGACTGGGTCGTCCAAGCTGTCCTCATCGTCGAGGCTGGCCAGCAGTTCCGCTGCGAACTCGGCGCGCTCGTCCAGTGGAAGGGCCAGAAGCTCGTCCCGCAAGGCGACCGATCGTGCGTTCACAGCATCAGGCTAGCCCGCCCTGTTCGTTAGCAGTCGGGGGTTGAGGTCGGCGCGTCCGCGAAAACGCCCTTCTGGTAAATCAGCCGGACCTGTTCGGTGAGGTGGCGTCGCATCCAACGGTGTGGCGCACCCTTCAAGCCGTTGATGACGACACGCTCGGGCGGATCAAGACCGCTCGCGCTCAGGCACGAGCGAACGCGTGGGCGGCGGGCGCGGATCCAGGGTTCTATGTCGACAAGAAGTCGGGTGCCGGCACGACGGGAGCCTCTGGGACGCACTCCATGCCCTTCAACAGGCATCGAGAGGCCGACCGCGGGCAATCTTTCTGGCACCCAGCGATCTACCAGGGATTATGCGGTGGGTTGATCAGGCTCGGAGGCCGCACAGTCGCCGGAACGCGAGCGGTCGGTCGACCGAATTCGCTGAGCGAAGTGTGCGCCTGCTCCGTCGAACTCGACGAGCTTTCTACGCTGAGATCTTGGCGGCGTACTTACGCTGGGCGGCCTGCTTGGACACGCCGAGCATCGCTCCGATTTCGGACCAGGAACGATCAGCATTGCGAGCATCGCGGATCGCGTCGAGCAACGCCGTGTCGATGTCGTCTCTCTGTTCGGCAAGTTCGGCGATGGTCCGAAGCGCTGCGGTCTTCGCCTCGACCAGGTCATCGGCGTCGACCTCCTCGGCCCAACGCTCGAGCGCGGCCGCGCGCTGTGCACGTGTCGTCATGGTGTCCACCAACCTTTCAGGAACTTGGATCGAGCCCGCATGGCGTGGATGATCGCGACGCCATCCGCGTCATCGACGACGCCAACCTCCAGCGGCTCACCGCTCGCGGACGGTCCGATGAACATCGTGACGTCGACATCGTCGGTCTCGAAGCCGCGCCAGTGGTGTCGCAGTGCGTGGAGCATGTCGTCATCGGAGACACCGTGCTTGCGGGCGCTCGCCTCGATGTCCCCCAGTCAGGCTACGCATCGGACCACCCATCGTCAACATCGGTTGACGACCGTTGCTGAAGTGTTGAGATCGTCCCGCACGTAAGGCCGGATTTGTGGATCGGGCGGGATCTGGTGGGTCGGTGATTATCGGGCTTGGCGATCCTCGGTGGCGGCGATGCGAGCATCAACCTTCTGCCGGGCTCGGTCGACGAGCGCGGCCGGGACGTCGTTGGGGTGCGTCACGAATCCGGCTCGGATCGTCGCAGCGCGTTCGTCGGGGGTCAGCGCCTCGAGTGCAGCGGCTGACCAAATCCGATCGACGTCCATCTCGAAACTGTACCCGCTTGGCCGTCGGCAAGGTCAGACACCGCCGAGCCACCATGTGGTGCTGGCGACCACGGCCGCATCGCTTGGCGATTCACTCCCCATTCGTGGTGACCATGTCGTCGGCACTGTGGTGGAGCGCCGAGCGTGTCGCCAGCGCGGGTTCAGTGGTCGCAAGAGTGCCGGTGAGAAGGGAGCGCTGGCGGTGCTCGGCTGACTGAAATGCGCTCGCGGGATACGATCCTTTGATGTCGCTCGCCCAGCAGCTCGCTCAGTTTCCTGGCGTCTACTTCGGCACCGGAGATGGCGTCGAGAGCGGGCCGTTCCTCTCTCGCCTCGAAATCTCGAAGCTTCCCAACGGCGGCGTGTCGATCGACTACGAGGCAACCTCGCGCGAGCAAGGCGTCCAGCACCGGGAGCACACCTTGTTGGTCGCAGGCCTCGACGGTCGTGATCGTCTCTCCGTGGCCCATTCGGAATCGCCGTTTGTCACGGAGATGACCGCCACTGCGGCGGACTCGTCCCGGTTCCAGCAGCCAGTGCCGTCCGGCCCGTACGTGATGGAGATCATCATCGCACTCCCAGAGCCTGATCGCATGACGTACGCATGGTGGTGGGCCGAGGCGGGCGGGAAACCTGTCGAGCAATCCAAGGCCGACGCTCGTCGACACGCGGGTTCTCCACGGGGACAAACGTACGCCGATTTCTTGGATGCGGACCCTCGGGAGCCTCCCGAGAATCCGTATCTTGCCTGCTAGATCGAGGTGGGGCGGGTGGGCATCGAACCCACGACCGACGGATTATGAGTCCGCTGCTCTGACCGACTGAGCTACCGCCCCGCGTGCCCGGAGGCCGCACCAACCTACGGCACCGAGCCGAAAACGAGGAACGACCCCCCGCCGCTGCGGAGGGCCGTGCTCGTTGCTCCGGGAGCAGGGCTCGAACCTGCGACCCATTGATTAACAGTCAATTGCTCTGCCAGCTGAGCTATCCCGGAAGGTCGAACGAGAAGGTTATCGCCGACACGATCACCATCACACGTCACCGGAGGAGCCGACCGGATCCGGATCGGATCACTCGACTTCGAGGAACTCGCGCAGGCGCTGCGAACGTTGCGGGTGACGCAGCTTGGCCAGCGTCTTGGCCTCGATCTGGCGGATCCGCTCGCGGGTGACGCCGAACTCCTTGCCCACCTCTTCGAGCGTCTTCGCCCGGCCACCGTCGAGGCCGAAGCGCAACCGCACGATCTCCTGCTCGCGCTCGGACAGCTCGCCGAGAACTTCACCGACGGCCTCGTGCAGCATCGACCGTGTGGCGGCGTCGTCGGGACTGTCGACGGACTCGTCCTCGATGAAGTCGGCCAGGTTCGACTCGTCCTCCTCCCCCACCGGCGAATCGAGTGACAGTGGATCCTGCGAGATCCGCAGCAGCTCGCGGACCCGGTCGGGATCGAGCTGCACCTTCACCGCCAGCTCCTCCACGGTGGGCTCGCGCTCGAGTTCCTGGTGCATCTGCCGCTTGGCTCGCGTCACCCGGTTCATGTGCTCCACCATGTGCACCGGGATCCGGATCGTGCGGGCCTGGTCGGCGATCGAGCGTGTGATCGCCTGGCGGATCCACCACGTGGCGTAGGTGGAGAACTTGAAGCCCTTGGTGTGGTCGAACTTGTCGACCGCCCGCATCAGCCCGAGGTTGCCCTCCTGGATCAGGTCGAGCAGTTGCATGCCCCGACCCGAATAGCGCTTGGCGATGCTCACCACGAGACGCAGGTTCGCCTGGGTGAGTTCGCTCTTGGCCCGCTCGCCCCGGCTGACGGCGCGCATCAGCATGCGCTCCTCGCCGTCGGCCAGCGCCCGGCCGTCGGCGTCCGCAGCGCGCTGATGCGCGGCGTCGATGCGCTGGGCCGCGATCTTGCCCTCCTCGATCAGCTGTGCCAGACGCCGCTCGTCCTCCACGGTGAGCAGGTCGACCTGGCCGATCTCGCGCAGGTACATGCGCACCGCATCGGACGTGCCGCCGTCACCCTTCGGGCCGACCTTGCGGGTGCGCCGCGCACGGCGACGGCTCAGCAGCTGCTCGTCGTCGTCGTCGGTCTCGTGCACCACCACCTCACGCCGCAGCCCCGACGGCGTGTCGTCGGCGACGTGGTCGACCGCCTCGTCGATCGTGATGCCGTGCACCGCCATGGCCGACTGCACCTCGGTGAGCACGTCGCCGGTCAACTCCACGTGCCGGAGCACGTGGGTGACCTCCTCGGCGTGCACCCCGCCCGACTCGCGGCCGCGATCGACCAGGTCCTCCCACTCGCCGGCGTCGACATCGAGGAACGGAACTGCAGGTGTCGGCGTCTCGGAGGAGACGTCGTCGGGTGCGGTCGAACCGGTGTCAGCCGACGGCATCGGAACGCTCCTCTGATCGTCGATGCAGCCAACCTAGCAACGACTCGGCAGCCGCCAGAGCGCGTTCACGATCGGGCTCGTCCAGAGCCAACACGTCGAGGCGGGCGGCCCTGTTCTCCTCGATCGATCCCGTGTCGACGAGGTGCGACCGCTGGCGCAGTTCCCGCCGTACCGCCGCACCGATCAACGTGCGCGCCTCCACCTCGGGCGTGAGGTTCAAATCGGCGACGGCGGCGCGCTCCAGCACCTGGCGCGCATCGGGAGCAGCTGTCTCGAGGGCCGACCGCAGGTCGCCGCCGGCGTCGGCGAGCGCCACGAACGCCATCCGGTTCGCGTCGTCGTCGAAGAGCGACTCGATCAGCCACGGCGCGATCTCGTCCCAGTCCTGCACCAGCAGCACCAACGCGGCGAACTCGGCGTTCTCCATCGGCCCACGGGCGCGCTTGGTCTGCACCTGGATCGCCGGCCGCCGCGATCCTCGCTCGGCGATCTGCACGAGGTCGCCCACCGGGAGACCCACTCGCGTGGCCACCTCGCCGGCGTACAGCTTGCGGACGTTGGGATTCGGGTGCTCGTTCACCACCGCCATCGCCTCCTCGGCCAGCCGCGCCCGATGCTCGGGCGAATCGACCGGACGGGAGTTCAGCGTGCGCTGGAGCCGGAAACCCAGGAACGGCGTGGCACCCGACACGGCTGCCTCCAGCGCCGCAGGATCGCTCTGGGCCAGATCACCCGGATCACGACCCGCCGGCAGCTTCGCCACCGACACCTCCACGGCGTGCGCCTGCTCCCACTCGTAGAACCGCGCTGCTGCGCCCTGGCCGGCGGCGTCGGCGTCGAAGGCCAACACGACCTTGCTGGCATACCGCTTGAGCAGACGGACGTGCTCCTCGGTGAGCGCCGTGCCACACGTGGCCACCGCCCGCGGCACGCCGGCGCGGTGGAACCCGATCACGTCGGTGTACCCCTCGCACACGATCACCTGGTCGTTCTTGGCGATGTCGGCCTTCGCCCAGTTCAGCCCGTAGAGCGTCTTCGACTTCGTGTAGATCGGCGTCTCCGACGAGTTCTTGTACTTCGCCGGGTCATCGGAGCCCGGCAGGATCCGGCCGCCGAACGCCAACGCCTCGCCCGACTCGGAGAAGATCGGGAACATCACCCGGGCCCGGAAAGCGTCCTGCATCCTGTTGCGCCGATTCCGAAACGCCAGGCCCACCGCCTGCAGCGTGTCGGCCGACGCGCCGAGGCCCCGCGACAGCTGGTCCCAGTCGTCGGGGGCCCACCCGAGCTTGAACTGACGGGCGATGTCACCGGCCAGGCCCCGACGGCGCAGGTAGTCACGTGCCGACCTGGCCTCGGGATCGGTGAGGAGCCGCTGGTGATACCACTCGACGGCGTCGTTCATCACCTCCACCAGCTGCTTGCGCCGGGCGCGCTCCTTCGACTGGCCGGTGGAGGTGTAGTTGAGTTGGATGCCGGCCTTCGACGCCAGGTGCTCGACCGCCCCGGGGAAGTCGAGGTGCTCGATCTCCTGGATGAAGGTGAACACGTCGCCACCCTTGTCGCAGCCGAAGCACTTGTAGCGGCCGGTCTCCTCGCGCACGTTGAACGAGCCCGACTTCTCGGCGTGGAAGGGGCACAGCCCCACCCAGTTGCGACCGACGCGCTTGAGCGCCACGTACTGCTGCACCGTGTCGACGATCGACACCGTCGACCGAAGCCGTTCGATGTCCTCGTCGACGATCCCCATCAGGAGATCAATCTAGTTGGCTGCAGCCGTTCAACTCTTCGCTGCGATGATCGCCTGCGCCGCCGACAACCGGGCGATGGGCACCCGGAACGGCGAGCACGACACGTAGTCGAGGCCCGCGTTGTAGAACAGGTCGATCGACTCGGGGTCGCCGCCGTGCTCACCGCACACGCCCAGCTTCAGGTCGGGCTTGGTGGCCCGGCCGCGCTCGGCGCCCATCCGGACGAGGTCGCCCACGCCGGTCTGGTCGATGGTGTCGAACGGGTTGCGCTTCAGCAGGCCCTGCTCGAGGTACTCGGGCATCATCCGGCTCTCCACGTCGTCGCGGCTGAACCCGAACGTGAGCTGCGTGAGATCGTTGGTGCCGAAGCTGAAGAAGTCCGACACCTCGGCGATCTCGTCGGCGCGGATCGCCGCGCGCGGCGTCTCCACCATGGTGCCGATGGTGATGGTCGGCTTGCGCTTCATGCCGGCCAGCGCCTCGTCGATCTCGGCCTGCACCCAGCTGCGGGCGAGCGCCATCTCCTCACGGGTGACCGTGAGCGGGATCATGATCTCCACGATCGGCTTCTTGCCCATCTCGCGCAGCTTGGCGGCAGCCGACAGCAGCGCCCGCACCTGCATCGCGTAGAGCCCCGGCTTGATCACGCCGAGACGCACGCCCCGGGTACCGATCATCGGATTGTGCTCGGCCCACGTCTCGGCGGCGTCGAGCAGCTCCTGCTCCTTCTTCGTGAGGCCCTTGGTGGCTTCCTTGATGCGCAGCTCCTCCACCGACGGCAGGAACTCGTGCAGCGGCGGGTCGAGGAGGCGGATGGTGACCGGCAGGCCGTCCATCGCCTCGAGGATCTCCATGAAGTCGGCCTCCTGCACGACTCGCAGCTGCTCGAGTGCCTTCTCCTCCTGCTTGGGCGTGGAGGCCAGGATCATCTCACGCACCACGGGAAGGCGGTCGGGAGCCAGGAACATGTGCTCGGTGCGGCACAGGCCGATGCCCTCGGCACCGAGTTCGCGGGCGTTGGTGGCGTCCTCGCCGGTGTCGGCGTTGGCCCGCACGCCGAGCTTGCCCTTGCGCACGGCGTCGGCCCACTTGAGGATCGTCTGGAACTCGAGCGGCGGCTCGGCGCTGCGCATCTCCATCGCACCGAGCACCACCTCACCGGTGGTGCCGTCGATCGAGATGACGTCGCCCTCCTCCACGACGGTGTCGCCGTCGAGGCCCACCACGGTGAACTGTCGGCCCTGGATCCGGATGTCCTCGGCGCCCACGATCGCCGGAGTGCCCCAGCCTCGGGCGACCACGGCGGCGTGGCTCACGAGCCCGCCCCGGGCGGTGAGGATGCCCTTGGAGGCCATCATGCCGTGGATGTCGTCGGGGCTGGTCTCGTTGCGGACCAGGATGACGTCCTCGCCGCGCTCCTTCGCTGCGGCCGCCTCGTCGGCGGTGAAGTACACCCCGCCGACCGCGGCACCCGGCGACGCGCCGAGGCCCTTCGCCAGGACGAGGCCCTTGGTGGCGAACTGCGGGTGCAGCACGGCGTCGAGGTGCTCGGCCGACACCCGGGTGATCGCCTCCTCGCGGCTGATCTTCCAGCGGTGCGATCCCTTGCCGGTGCCCTTGGTCATGTCGACGGCCATCTTCAACGCCGCCGCACCCGTGCGCTTGCCGATACGGGTCTGCAGCATCCAGAGCTTGCCCTGCTCGATGGTGAACTCGGTGTCGCACATGTCGGTGTAGTGCTCTTCGAGCCGCTTGAAGATCTCGAGCAGGTCGGCGTGGATCACCGGGAAGTGCTTCTTCATGTGGTCGAGGTCCTCGGTGTTGCGGATGCCCGCCACCACGTCCTCGCCCTGGGCGTTCACCAGGAAGTCGCCGTAGGGCTTGTTCTCGCCCGTGGCGGCGTTGCGGGTGAAGCCCACGCCGGTACCGGAGTTGTCGTCACGGTTGCCGAACACCATGGTCTGCACGTTCACCGCGGTACCGAGCTCGTGGTCGATCTTCTCGCGGACGCGGTAGGCGATGGCACGCGCCCCGTTCCAGCTCTTGAACACGGCCTCGACGGCCCCGTCGAGCTGATCGCGCGGCTTCTGCGGGAACGGCTTGCCCGTCGCCTTCTTGACGATCGCCTTGTAGTCGTCGCAGAGCTCCTTGAGCGCCTCGGCGGGGATCAGATGGTCCATCCGGACGCCGGCAGCTTCCTTGGCGGCGTCGAGCGCGTGCTCGAACGGCTCGCCGTCGACACCCAGCACGATGCGGCCGTACATGGCGATGAAGCGCCGGTACGAGTCGTACGCGAAGCGCTCGTCGTCGGTGGAGTGCGCGAGGCCGTCGACGCTCTGGTCGTTGAGGCCGAGGTTGAGGACGGTGTCCATCATGCCCGGCATCGAGAACTTGGCACCCGAGCGGACGCTCACGAGCAGCGGGTCGAACGGATCGCCCAGCTTGCGGCCCATCGCCTTCTCGAGCTTGAACACGTGCTTGGCGATCTCCTCGTCGAGACCCTCGGGCCAACCGCCGTGCATGTAGTCACGGCATGCGTCGGTGGAGATCGTGAAGCCCGGCGGCACGGGGAGCTTCAGCACACTCGTCATCTCGGCGAGGTTGGCACCCTTGCCTCCCAACAGGTCCTTGTACTCCATCGGAGGGCGGCGGTGCTTGTGATCGAAGGCGTAGACGTAGGGCACGGCGCCCGAGTCTACGCGGGCTCCGTGCTCCGCCTCCTGATTCCGCCCGGATGGATCTAGCCTCGGAAGCACCATGTTCCGGCTGTTCGGCTTCCCCGTCCACGTGAGGCCCGGCTTCGTGATGTTCATGGTGCTGATCGTGGTGCTCTACGGCAACGAGTTCGGCATCTGGCTCGCGGGGTCGTTGGCGGCGTTCACGCTGCTGCACGAACTCGGTCACGCCGTCGCCGCCCGCCGCGCCGGCGCCCGTGCCGAGATCTCGCTCAACTTCCTCGCCGGCTACGCCTCGTTCGTCCCGACACGCCCGCTGTCGCGCGCCGAGCATGCGTGGATCTCGTTCTCCGGTCCGGGCATCCAGATCGCCGCCAGCCTGGCGCTGCTGGTGGCGATGGGCGCCAACCCCCTCGAACCCTCCACCCTCGACGACTCGGCCGCCCGCTACGCGATCTGGTGGGCCGGTCCGGTGATCGGATCGTTCAACCTCGTTCCCATCCTGCCGCTCGACGGCGGCAACATCGTGATGACCGGGCTCGACCGGTTGCTGCCCGAGGGCCGGGCGGAGCGACTGATGATCTGGTTCTCGCTCGGCGTGACGGCCGCCGTCACGGTGCTGGCCTTCTCGAACGACCGCTACCGGGGATTGATCCTGGTGATCGGCTTCCTGCTCGTCACCCAGCTGCAGATCCTGGGGTCGATGAAGGAACCCACGTCGCCGTGGGCGGACGCCCACGAGGCGCTGCGGGCCGGCAAGGACGCCAAGGCTCGCAACCTGCTCGTGGCCGCACTCACCCAGCACCGGCCCGACCGGCCGCCGCAACCCGTCACGTTGTCCCCGGCCGAGCTGGCCGAACTGATCGAGCTCCTCCCCGATCCGCTGCCCACCGGCGACCCCTGGAACGAGTACGTGCTCGCCAACCAGCTGATGCGCATCGGCCGCTTCGAGGACGCCGCCCACTACGCGGCCGACGCCTACCGGCGCCACCCGCACACGCTCGCCGCAGCGACGGTGGCCCGGGCAGCGGGCGCACTCGGCGACCAGGCCACGGCCATCGGCTGGCTCCGGACCGCCGCCGATGCCGGCACCTCGCCGACGGGCCTGGCCACGATCATCGACGACTCCCCCGAACTGATCGGCGTGCGCCTGCACCCCGACGTCGTGCGGATCCGTCGCACCCTGGTGACCGCTCCGATCGCCTGATCGGGTGAAGGAACTGTGAACTCCGCGGATGACGTTTTCCGCGGGCTCGGTCTGGATACGGTGGGGGCTCATGCGCCAGCGGCCGACGGCTCTCCTGATTGCGTCACTGATGGTCCTCGCCGCGTGCGCCGATTCGACCGCGTCGGGTACCCGGATCGCCGCCCCCGACGGCGCTGCTGCCCAGCCCGACGAGGACTCGCCCGACACGTCCGCCGCCGCCACGTCGACCGACGCCGACACCACCACGAGCTCCGCCGAGTCCACCACCAGCAGCAGCACGACCACCACCACCGTCGCCGAGCTCGAGGTGTACGACGCTGCCTGCGTCGTGCGGGTGCAGCCCGGCGAATCACTCAGCCTCATCGCCGACAGCCGTGACGACGAGCTCGTCACCGTCGCCACCATCCGCGCCGAGAACGGCCTCCCCGACGACCTCATCAAGCCCGACCAGCTGCTCGACGTGTGCATCGACAACGGGCTCGACGACATCACCGGTGAACAGCGGCTCGAGCGCAACCAGGCGATCGTCGACGAGGAGACCGCGGAGTCCGTCGTCGTCCAGCAGGCCAAGCTCAACGAACTGTTCGTGCCGTTCGGCTTCCCCGAGATGCCGGTCGACGGGATCTCCGGGCCGGTCACCCGTCGTTCGCTGTGTGCCGCACGGTTGGCGCTCGGGCTCCCCGTGAGCCGAGCAGACATGGAACCGGGCAGCCCCGAGATGGAGGCCCTGTTGGCCACTCCGGCCCTGCCGACACCGCCGAACATGGCCACCGACGGCCGCTGGATCTTCATCGACCTCACCTGCCAGGTGCTGATCACGGGCGAGGGCCCCGACCTGGTCAACGTGTTCCCCACCTCCACCGGCGAGCAGGACTACGAGACCCGCCTGCAGGAGCGCACCCGGGCATTCCGTTTCGATCCGGCTCTCCAGAACGACGGCTGGCACAACTCGACCGACTTCCCCGTGGAGGTCGACAACCCGCTCAACGGCAACATGTACAAGCCGCTCTACTTCGACGGCGGGCAGGCGATCCACGGTGCCAACAACGTGCCCACGAGCCCGCAGAGCAAGGGCTGCGCCCGGCTGCGTCCCAGCCATCAGGATCAGCTGATCACCTGGCTCGGCCTCGCCGACGCCGACGGCCCCACCAACTCGCGTGACCGCATCAACGCCACGGTCACGGTCCGCGGCGACTACACCCTCGGCTGAGGCCTCCTCTCCCCCGAACGCGTGAACACCTTGCGGCGCACGACCGCACACTGTTCACGCGTTCGGACGTCACTCGCGCAGGTGGACGGGCGCTCGACCGACGTCGGCGCCGCGCTTCACATAGCCGAGGGCTGCGCCGCCGGCGACGCTGGTGACGGTGCCGACCTCGTTGCCGTCGCCGTCGAGGACCGGCGCTCCGACCGACACGCCCTCGGCCACGTCGGCACCGATCTCGAGGATCCGCAGGCGACGCGGTGCGTCGGCGCCACGTGAATCCATGCGTTCCACCAGTTCCTGGCCGGGGTAGCACCCCTTGGTGAAGTTCACCGACAGCGGGACCACACCGGTCACTGCGGGGATCGTCTCCTCCGGCACGATCTCGGCGCCCATGCGCGGCCAACCGGCAGCCACGCGGGCCGCCTCGTGGTCGGCCGAGGGCTCGTCCGCGTCCGCCGGCTCCACCGACAGCTCGGCGTCGACGCGGATCCTGAACCGGTTCAGCCTCGCCGCCAACCGCTCGCCGAAGCCCGCGTCGGTGTCGAACACGAACGTGTCGTCGTCGGTCCGTGTGATGCGGGCCAGCGTGTCGACCTTGCCGGTGGGGACGAGCACGAGCGTCCAGCGGCTCTCGCCCACCTCCTGGTCGCGGATCTCCTGGGCGATCTGCGACTGCAGGTACGACGAGGCGTCGGGGCCGTGCACGGTCACCCGGTCACGGGCGGCGGGATCGATGAAGTCGGCGATGATGTCGGACGGGGCGTTCACGTTCCCAGTCTGCCGTGGCACACTGCGCACCGCATGAGTGACGACGATTTCCACGACGGCGGCACGAGCCGGATCGACGACCTGGCACAGCGGACGGTGGACTCGTTCATGACGCTGGTACGGCGCGGCGCGGCACTCGCCGGCGGCACCCTCGCCATCGTCGTCGTCGTCTGTGTCGGCAGCTTCGCCCTGGGCGTCGCCGCCCTGTCCGACGGCATCCAGACCGTGTGGATCGTGCTCGGCGGGCTCTCGGCGCTGGTCGCCATCGGCGCGGTCGTGGTGGCCATCTGGCGTCTGTTGCTGATCCGAACGCTCTCGGTGTCGCTGGTGAAGGAACTGCACGAACTCATCTCCAGCGACCCGAAGTCCGAACGGGTCGTGATCGAGACCGTCGAGTCGAGCGACGACGTGCAGGACGAGAGCGCCATGGTGATGTCGCGCCAGTTCTTCTCCATGCAGCAGTCGGTCGGCCCGCGTGCCGCCCAGTTCGTGGCGCTGGGCACCGCACTGCGTTCGGTCACGACGTTCCCGCTGCTGATGCTGCTGGCGACGGTGATCACGATCGGCTTCGCCGGGCTCGGCCTGATCTTCCTGCTCGCCCTCGCCCTGTAAGATCAGGCGGGTGTGCCGGCGGCGCGGCGGGCGGCGGTCATCCGGCGGGCGGCGGGGATCGCCGCCAGGAGGGCGGCGGCCTTGTTGCGGCACTCCAGGTCCTCGTCGTCGGGGACCGAGTCGGCCACGATGCCGGCACCGGCCTGCAGGCTGGCCACCTTCCCGTCACCGGTGACGAACATCGTGCGGATGGCGATGGCCGTGTCGAGGTTGCCCGACCAGTCGACGTAGCCCACGACCCCGGCGTACGGGCCGCGCTTCACGGGCTCGAGCGAGTCGATGATCTCCATCGCCCGCACCTTGGGAGCGCCCGACACCGTGCCGGCGGGCAGGGTGGCGCGCAGCACGTCGATCGGGCCGTACTCGTCGCGCAGGTCACCCGACACCTGCGAGGTGAGGTGCATCACGTGGCTGTAGCGCTCGAGCGTCATCAACTCGTCGACGTGCACCGAACCGAACTCGGCCACCCGCCCCACGTCGTTGCGGGCGAGGTCGACCAGCATCACGTGCTCGGCCCGCTCCTTCGGGTGCTCGATCAGCTCGGCCGCCATCCGCCGGTCGTGCTCGTCGGTGCGGCCCCGCCGTCGCGTGCCGGCGATCGGGCGGGAGATCACCCTGCGGTCGAGCAGCTGCACCATCGGCTCGGGCGACGAACCCACGATCGTCAACTCCGGGTGGCGCACGAAGTACATGTACGGCGACGGGTTCACCTGGCGCAGCACGCGGTACACGTCGAACGGATCGGCCTCCAGTTCGAGGTCGTAGCGCTGGGCGAGCACCACCTGGAACACGTCGCCGGCCACCACGTGCTCCTTGGCCACTTCAACGGCACGCTGGTACATCCCGCCGGGCATCGACGACACCAGCGCGGGCAGCTCGTCGTCGGATGACGGCGGAGCAACCGGTGTGTAGGGCAGCGGCTGGGCGAGGTCGTGCACCGCCTGCTCCACCCGGGCGACCGCAGCGTCGTACGCCGCGTCGAGGTCGCCACCCGACAGCCCGATCGTGGGGACGCTCTCGATGAGGTACACCCGCTGACGCCAGTGGTCGAAGGCGGCCAGCGACCCGATGACCGACATCACCGCATCGGGGTAGCTGCGATCGTCGACGGGCACGTCGGGCAGGTGCTCGACCTCGCGGATCACGTCGTAGCCGAGGAACCCCATCACGCCGCCGTGGAGGGGCGGCAGGTCGTCGAACACCGGGCTGCTGTACGCGTCGAGCAACGCCTCGAGGGCGGCCAGCATCCCGTCGTCGGTGGGGATTCCGTCGGGCAGCGGCCCGTCGAGTTCCACCGTGCCGTCGCGCAGGAGCAGGGTGGCGGACGGGTCACGGCCCACGAACGAGAAGCGAGCCCACCGCTCGGCGCCCTCCACCGATTCGAGCAGGAAGCCGGGCCGATCGCCGACCAGCTTGGCGTAGGCCGCCACCGGCGTCTCGAGGTCGGCGAGCAGCTCGGTCCACACGGGCACGATCGTGTGGTCGGCCGCGTACGCGTGGAACTCCTCGCGGGTGGGCTGGAACCGCATGTCAGCCGAACGACCGGAAGAAGCAGGTGCGTTCGCCCGTGTGGCAGGCCCCGGCACCTTCCTGGTCCACCTTGAACAACAACGTGTCGCCGTCGCAGTCGAAGTAGGCCTCGCGCACGAACTGGCGGTCGCCGCTCGTGTCGCCCTTGCGCCAGAGTTCCTGCCGGCTGCGCGACCAGTACACCATCCGACCCTCGGCGAGGGTCATCCGCAGCGACTCCTCGTTCATCCAGGCCATCATCAACACGTCGCCGTTGTCGGCGTCCTGGGTGACCACGGGTACGAGGCCGTCGGCGTTGTAGGTGACCGAGGCGAGCTGCTCGGGGGTGGCAGCGATGGTGTTCTGCATCGGGCCAGCCTAGAGATAGAGCCCGGTCGAGGCCTCGATGCGTTCGGCGGCCACGGCGTGCAGCTCGCGTTCGCGCAGCATCACGTAGTCCTCTCCCTGCACCTCGACCTCGTAGCGGTCGTCGGGGCTGAACAGCACCTTGTCGCCCACCTCGCACGAGCGCACGTTCTGGCCCTGGGCGACCACGGCGGCCCAGATCAGCCGCTTGGAGACCTGGGCCGTGGCGGGAATGACGATGCCGCCGGACGACGTGCGTTCGCCGTCACGGTCGGAGATCCGCACCAGGACGCGGTCGTTGAGCATCTTGATCGGGAGCTTGTCGTCGCCATCGGCCAACGGGTTCGCCATGGCGGCCAGGGTACCGTCGGTCGGCGTGAGCGATTCTTCCGACGCCCGAACGCCAACGATCCGACCGATCGAGTTCGAGACCGCCGACGGCGTGACGCTGGTGCTCACTCCGGCCCTCACACCCCGGAAAATGCCTGGTTCCTAGCGCTCAGCGCTACGAACGGGGCATTTTTCGGAATTCTGGGGGTCAGGAGGCGACGGCGGCCTCCATCTCCTCTTTCACCTCGGGGGTGATGCGCGGGATCACGTCGAGGGCGCCGAAGTTCTGCTCGACCTGGCTGACCTTGGAGGCACCGGTGATCACCGTCGACACGTGCGGGTTGAGCGTGCACCACGCCAGGGCGAGCTGCGCCATCGTGCAGTCGAGCCGCTCGGCGATCGGACGCAGACGCTCGACCCGTTCGATCGCCTCGGCGTCGGTGAGCCGGCCCGCCAGCCACTCGTAGCCCGACAGCGCCGCTCGCGAGTCCTCGGGGATGCCGTCTTTGTACTTGCCCGTCAGCAGGCCGGAAGCGAGCGGGCTCCAGATGGTGTTGCCGTAGTCGAAGTCGGCGTTGATCCGGGCGTACTCTCGCTCGACCTTCCGGCGCTCGAGCAGATTGTACTGGCTCTGCTCGGTGACCGGCTTGTGCAGGTGGTGCCGCTCGGCGATCTCGATCGCCCCGCGGATCTCGTCGGCCGACCACTCGCTCGTGCCCCAGTAGAGCGCCTTGCCCGAGGTGATGATGTCGTGCATCGCCCACACCGTCTCCTCCAACGGCGTGTTCGGATCACTGCGATGGCAGTACAGCACGTCCACGAAGTCGAGGCCGAACCGCTCGAGCGACGCATCGATCGCCTGCATGAGGTACTTGCGGTTGAGGGTGCCGCGCATGTTCGGGGTATCGCCGTGGATCCCCCAGAACACCTTGGTGGTGACCACGTACGACCAACGCTCCCAGCCCAGCTCGCGCAGCGCCCGCCCCATGATCTCCTCGCTCTTGCCGCCCGCGTAGGCCTCGGCGTTGTCGAAGAAGTTGCAGCCCGCCTCACCGGCGGCAGCCATGCAGTCGATCGCCAGGGTGTCGTCGAGCTGGGTGTCGAAGGTGACCCAGCTGCCGAACGACAGCACACTCACCTTCAAGCCGGTGTTGCCGAGGCGGCGGTACTCCATGTTGGGATTGACGTTGGGTGTAGCCATGGCGCCGACCATACCCACGGCGGCGCCGTCACGTCGCCGTCGGCGGCACCGTGGAGGCACGATCGGCGGCGATCTGTGCCTCCATCGTCGCCAGCACGTCGCCACGCAACGCGTCGACCGTACGGGCGTAGGCCGACGGATCGAGGGTGGCTGCCATCTCCGCTGCCACGTCGACCGCCCGGTCGAGCAGCTCGTCGGCCGGCACCACCTCGTCGAGGTAGCCGACGTCGACCGCACCACGCGGTGTGGTGATCCTGGCGTTCGCCACCGAGCGTTGGAGATGCCGCCTGCTGAGACGTTCCGCGGCGATGGTGAACGCCCAACCCGGCAGCACCATCTTGATCGCCACCTCGTTGAGACCCACCTTGGCAACCACGTCGGCCCCGATGCGCACATCGCAACCGAGCAGCACGAGTGCTCCCGCCGCAAGTGCGTGGCCGGTGCTCGCCGCCACCACGGGCACCCGGCTGCCGTACAGACGGCGCACGAGTGCGCCACCGTCGGCGACCAGCCCGATGATCGCGTCGAGGTCGGAGCCGGTCATCACACCCAGGTCGAACCCGGCCGAGAAGCGGCCCGGCCGCCCGTGGAGCACGACGGCGCCGATCGAGTCGTCGCCCTCGGCCTCGTCGATCACGTCGTGGAGCGCCGTGATGATGTCGGTCGACAACGCATTGGCCTTGCCGTCGTCGAGGTGCGCGATCAGCACCCCGTCGCGTCGTTCGGTCGTGACTGCGAAGGACGTCATACCCCGACGCTACGCAACCGGGCCACCGCCGACCGCAACCGGCGTCGGCCGATGCGGCCAGCGGTCAGGAGACCGGACGGACGTCGATGCCGGCAGCGGCCATCTCGGCCTTCGCCTCGGCGACGGTGTGCTCGCCGAAGTGGAATATCGACGCCGCCAGCACGGCGTCGGCGCCGCCCTGGGCGACGCCTTCCACGAGATGGGCGATCGTGCCCACACCTCCGCTGGCCACCACCGGCACGGTCACCGCGTCGCAGACGGCTCGGGTGAGTTCGAGATCGAACCCCGCGCGAGTTCCATCGCGGTCCATCGAGGTGAGCAGGATCTC
>JAWLEC010000213.1:0-4282 GCA_041686315.1 Ilumatobacteraceae bacterium | reverse complement strand
GTCACGGCGCACACTCGCCGTCAACGTCACCTCCGACGACGATCCCGGCGCCTTCGCACTGAGCCAGGTGGAACTGGCGGTGCAGCCGCTCACCCAGACCTCGCTGCAGATCGATCCCACCATGATCACGTCCGGCCACAGCGCCACGTTCGGGATGGTGGTCGGCAACGTCGGCAACGCTGCGGTCACGGCCACCGGGTTCGCCGTCGACCCGGAGGATCTGGCCGAGTTCACGTTCGAACCATCCCACGTGGTGGTCCCGCCCGGTCGCGAGCAGATCATCCAGGTCACCGCAACCGGCGGCCGTTCCTGGTTCGGACCCCCGCGTCCACGCACCTTCACGATGGGTGTCGAAGCCGAGAACAGGGTCGAGGCACTGGCGACGTGGGTCCAACGGCCCCGAGTCGGCCGATGGCTCCTCACCCTGCTCGGCCTGCTCACCGCGGCAGCGGTGTTCGCCGCCGTGTTGAGCCGATCGTTCGACCGGGTCGTCGACGAAGCCCGGGTCTCCAACGAGTTGCTCGACGCCGCGCTCAGCAGCGGCGAGGCCGGCGGTGCCGGCGTGCCGGCCAACCCCGGCTCGGTCAACGGTCAACTGGTGTCGCGCACGACCGGCCAGGGCCTGTCGGGGGCACAGGCCGAACTGTTCGTCGTGTCCGACGACCAGAACCCCGTGTCGTCGGCAGCCAGCGACGACGAGGGCCGTTTCACCTTCTCCAACCTCGGCGCCGGGAGCTACCTGCTCCGATTGAGCGGCGCGGGTGTCAACGAAGTCTGGTACGGCAACACGCCCACCTCGGCCGACTCGACGGAGATCGCGGTCGAGCTCGGCCAACCCACCGACCTGGAACCGATCGTGATCGGGGGCATCCCCGTTCCCGTCGAAGGGGCCGTCGCCGTCGACGACCCCGCCGGCGTCACGGTCAGCTTGATCGTCCCGGGCCAGGTCGATCCCTCGGCCGACGCTGTCGTCGCCACGGTCGAGCTCGGTCCGGACGGCAGCTTCGTGCTCCCCGACGTGCCCTCGCCGGGCGAGTACGAGATGATCGTGTCGAAACCGGGCTTCGCCACGGAGACGCGCAGCGTGGTGCTCGAACCGGGCCAACCGCTCGAGGGCGTGGAAGTGGTGTTGCGGCCCGGCAACGGAATCATCGAGGGGTCGGTCACGAGCCCGGTGGGTCCGCTGGGAGGTGTCACCGTGGTGGCCACCGACGGCACCGACCGGATCGAGACGGTCTCGCTCACCGAAGGCCAGGTGGGCAACTTCACACTCCGCAACCTCGCCGTTCCCGGCCAGTACACGGTCACCGTGTCACGTGACGGTTTCGCACCCGAATCACGCACCATCGCCCTGCAGGAGGGGCAGACCTCGGCCCCCTTCACGGCGCGTCTCCTGCCGGCGATCGGATCGATCCAGGGGCGGGCGGTCGTCGACGGTGCGCCCGCACGCGGGCTCACCGTGGCGATCAGCGGCGGGGAGGTGAACCGCACCACCGCCGTGCTCAGCCAGGGGCCGACGGCGGGCAGCTACTCGTTCTTCGGGCTTCCGGCGCCCGCCACCTACACGCTCACGTTCTCGGGAGCCGGCACCATCCCACAGGTCCGCGTGATCGATCTCGACCCGGCATCGGGCAGCGAGAACGTGAGCGGTGTCGACGTGGCATTGTCCGAGGAGCGCACTACCGTGCGCGGCATGGTGCTGGACGTGGACGGTACGCCCGCGTCCCAGGCAACGGTGGTGATCACCGCGGGGGTCGACCCTCTCACCCAGCTCACCGCCGACGAGCCCGAAGCCGGCCGGTTCGCGTTCTCCGGCGTCGCTCCCGGCGCGTACACGCTCACCGCCAGCCGCGTCGGAACCGAGCAGGTGGTGATCCTGGTCAACGTCTCGCCCAGTACGCCCACCCCCGAGATCACGGTGCAGCTCGGAGCGTCGGCCAGCGTCACCGGCGTCGTCGACGGGTTCGACCCGGCGCTCAAGAACGCCACGGTGCGGTTGTTCGAGCCCAGTCTGTTCCCCGTACAGGCGCTCGCCGAGACGCAGACCGACGACACGGGGGCCTACTCGTTCCTCTCACTCGACGCTCCGGCCCCGTACGTGGTGGCCGTGTACGCCAGTCCCACCGCCGCCGACCCGCTCGACTCCGAGCTCGTGCGCACCGAGCCGGGCGTGCCCACACCCGTACCGACGTTCACGGTGGAGATCCCGTGAGCACTCGCGTCGTCGCAGTCACACCTTCGTTGTCGACCGCTCCCGGCGACGTCGCCGTCGGACGGGTCGAGATCCACAACGACGCGTCCAACGACGCCGTGTACCGGATCGACGTGGTCGGCATCGAGACCACCGCCGTCGACGAGAACGCCCCGGCCCGGGCAGTGACGGTCGGGGTCCCCGCCGGCACATCGGTCGTCGCCGAGGTCCCGATCTCCGTTCCCCGCTCGCTCGGCACCGGCCGGCACGCGGCGGCATTCGAGATCACCTCCGACCGTCCCGCCGACCGACCTGCGCTGTGCCCGTTCACGCTCTCGATCGCCTCGGTCGCACGCGTCGACCTCGAGCCGCAGCCCTCCACGATCCGCGCGCGTCGCCGTGCGAAGTTCCAGGTCGACGTCACCAACAACGAACCGCAGGCGGTCGCGGTCACCCTCGATGCCGAAGCCACCGACGTCGACATCCGATTCGGTTCCGACAACTTCAGCCTCGCGCCGGGCCAACGGGCGGTTGCCAAGGCGAAGCTGAAGGGCCCACGACAGTGGACGGGCGAACCGACACAGCACAACATCGTCATCACCGCGCGCGGCCGTGCATCGTCCACCACCACCACCGCCGCATACATCCAGCGGCCGCTGTTCGCCCACAAGCTCAGGATGGCGGTGGCCGCACTCACCGTGATCGCGCTGTGGCTCGGCGCCATCGGCGGCGTGGCGTTCTGGCTGGCCAACCGGAGCGACGACGCGGGCCCGACGTCGGCAGACCTGGTCGGTGTGGACACCGACGGCGACGGCATCGCCGACTCGTTCTTCGATGCCGACGGCAACCCGGTCACTGCCACCGACACGAACGGCGACGGCATCCCCGACGCGTTCGTCGACGCCAACGGCAACCCGGTCACCGGCACCGACACCGACGGCGACGGCATCCCCGACACACTGGTGGATTCCGACGGCAACCAGCTCGAAGCCGTCGACACCGACGGCGACGGCGACGCCGACGCTCTGTCCGACGGCTCGGCCGAGCAGGTGATCGCCGACGGCGACGACGGACCCGCGGTTCCGTCGTCCACGGTGTTGCGGGGCACCGTGCAGGCACAGGGCGACTCGAGCGACATCTCCATCACGCTCGCACCCGTCGAGCTGGGCGCACAGCCGTCGGCCCAGACCGCTGCACTGGGCTTCGCCGGGGGTGGTGCCGGCAAGCTGTGGCCCGCCCGGTACGGCCGCGTCGACGCGTCCACCGGTCCGATCCGCCAGACCGAGGCAGTGACGCCGCTGCAGATCACGCCCGACACCGACGGCATCTGGCTCTTCACCGACGTCGCCATCCGCCAGACCTACGAGCTCGTGTTCACCAAGCCGGGTTTCGACACCCAGGCGTTCGTCATCACGCCGCCCGAGGACGGTTCGCCGATCGATCTCGACGTCGAACTCGTGCCGGCCACCGGTTTCGTCAGCGGTCGGGTCACCGGTCCGGGCGGAGCACTCGGCGGCGTCGCCATCGTGGTCTCCGACGGCACGCTCACCTTCGAGACCACCTCCGCCACCGACGGCGACGTCGGCAGCTGGTCGCTCGAGGGCCTCAGCACGCCCGGCGTCTACACCATGACGGCATCACTTCGCGGTTACGGAACCGAGACGGTGCAGATCGACCTCGGCGCAGGCGACGAGCGCACCGGCGTCAACCTGGCCATGCGACCCGGAGTCGGCTCGGTGTCGGGACGTGTGGTCGGCGAGACGGGTCAGCCGCTCGCCGGTGCCACGGTCACGGCCACCAACGGCGAGACCGTTCTCACCACCTCCACGCTCACCGAGGGCGCCATCGGTTCGTTCAACCTTCCCCAGCTCGACGTGCCCCTGACCTACACCGTCAAGGTCGAACTCGACGGCTACATCACCCAGACACGCCGGGTGCCGCTCAACGGTGCACTCGGAGGCGTCGACTTCGTGATGAACCGAACCACGCTGCGGCTGTCGGGCCAGGTCGACAGTTCCGGGGGCGGCGGCATCTCCAGTGCCGGCGTGATCCTGTCGACCGGCGACCTGCAGTTCCGCACGTCGACGGCCG
>JAWLEC010000212.1:0-4311 GCA_041686315.1 Ilumatobacteraceae bacterium | reverse complement strand
CCGAAGAGCGCCGTCCACCGCTACACGTTCCCGGCCCACGACAGCGCCCGCATCGTGGTGGACTTCTCCCACGGCGGGCTCACGATCGAACACGGCCGCACGGTGCCGACCACCGCCGGGCTCCGTGTGGTGGAGCCGGGCGTCGCCCAGGGAGACCTGGTCGTGGAGGGTGCACCGCTCGCCGTGCACATCGAGTGCGACACGCCGGGCTGGCGCACGATGCTGTGGTACGACCGGCGCCTGATGCCGGGCGGCACCCAGCTCGACTTCGACTCGATCCGGCCGACCACGCTCCGACCCTTCGGCCTGCTGTTCATGGGCCCGTCCGACGAGGCCCATCCGGTCGAACTGCGACTCGGGTTCTCCCTGCGCGGCGTGGATCAGGCGCGCACCAATCTGAGAGCCGACGTGCGCAGCCGCTCGCGCTCGTTCGACACCCGCCGCGAGGACACCGGCCGGTCGTGGTCACAGATGCTCGACCGGATCCACGTCGATACTCCATCCGACGATCGGGCCACGGTGTTCTCGACGGCGCTCTACCACTCGCTGGTCAAACCCTGCTTCGCCCCCGGCGAGAGCCCGTTCTGGACGGCGTCGGGCCCCTTCGTGTTCGACATCGCCACGATGTGGGACATCTATCGCACGCAGCTGCCGCTGCTGACCACCCTCGCTCCCGACCGCGCCGTGGAGCTCGCCACGGCGCTGGTCGTGGTCTGTGAACAGGAGGGCAACCTGCCGATCGGCTACCGGATGGCGCGCGGCGCCGACCGCTTCTCACGGCAGGGCAGCGCACTCGCCCACACGTTCCTCGCCGATGTCTGCGCACTCGAACTGCCCGGCATCGACTGGGACTGGGTGCTGGTCCACATGCACAACGACCTCCGCCGCAACTACGGCGAGGAGTACCTCGAGCGGGGCATCGCCCATCCGGTCACCCACACCCTCGACATCGCCGTCGGCTACCACTGCACGGCGACCGTCGCCCGGCATCTCGGCGACCACGCCCTCGCCGACGAACTCGATGCACTCGCCGGACGGTGGCGCAACGCGTTCGACCCCCGCACCGGGCTCCTCGTCGACTCCACGTTCTACGAGGGCGGCCGCTGGAACTACTCGTTCCGCCTGCTGCACGACATGGCCGCCCGCATCGAACTCGCCGGAGGGGAGCACGCCTTCGTCGACCTCCTCGACCGGTTCTTCGGGTTCGGGCAGCCACCGGTGAAACAACTCGGCGTGTCGCCCGATGTCGACACCGTCGCCGCCGGGTACGAGCTGAACCGGTTCGAAGGGCTCAACAACGAGCCCGACATGGAGGCGCCCTGGGCCTACCACTACGTCGGGCGACCCGACCGCACCGCCGAGGTGGTGCACGCTGCGGTCAACTCGCAGTTCGGTGTGGGCCGGGGCGGCCTACCGGGCAACGACGACTCGGGCGGGCTCAGTTCGTGGTACGTCTGGGCGTCGCTCGGCCTGTTCCCCGCTGCCGGCCAGCAGATCTGGTTCGTGAACGCGCCGTCGTTCGAAGCGTCGCGGATCCGGGTGGGTGATGCCGACTTCGCCGTCGAGACGTCGGGATTCGTCGAGCCCATCGCCGGTGGCGCGGTGCAGTACGTCCAGCGCGTGGAGCTCGACGGTGTGCCGCTCGAGCGCACCTGGATCACGGGACGCGAGCTGCATGCCGGCGGCACGCTGCACGTGGAGCTCGGCCCGGAGCCGTCGGCGTGGGGGCGCAGCGTCCGGCCGCCGTCCGCCGGCACGACCGCAGCGACCGGCACGGCGCGATCGACCCGCACGTCGCCCATCCCGTCCAGCACCGCCACGAGGAGGCCGTGATCATGACATCGACCCGTCCCACCCGGCGCCTCGTGATCGTGGTGCGTGCCGATCCCGTGATCTGCGGGCACTCCGGTGAGGCGCGCAACCTCGCCGAGGTGGCGCTGCAGCGGGGCTTCGACGACGTGCGCATCGTCACCTGGCCGATCCCCACGCTGCAGGCCGCCGGCCTGCCGCTGAAGCCGCTCGACACCGTACTGCCCTACAGCCCGGGCATCACCGTGGAACGTCCCGACCCGGTGGGTGACTACAAGGTGCCGGACGCGCGCTTCTACGGCGGGCTGGTGGGCCGGCTGGTTGAGTTGTTCACCGACGGTGTGCCGACCGTGGCGATGTCGCTGTATCTCACGCCCCATGCCACCGCCGTCTCCGACGCACTCGGTGTGGCACGTGCCACCGGGCTGCCGACCGACGTCGTCACGATCGCCGAAGCGGTGGGGTCCGACATCACCAACGTGGTCCGCACGTGTGTGGAGGAGCAACAGTTCGGCGCCGCGGCGCACGTGCTCACCACGTATCTCGGCAACGACCACTGCGTGGCGGTCTCGGAGTTCACCAAGGAGCTGATCGTCGACGCCGCCGCCGCGATCGACGCCCGCCACGGCACCACCTTCGCCGCCCGGTGCCGCGAGCGTGTCGGGATCTCGTACCCGGCGATCGACAGCCGCACCTTCACCGGCCTCGACCGTGGCGCCCTGCCCGACGTGCTGGCCCGACGCGGGCTGACCGAGGACGGCTACGTGCTGTTCCTGTCGCGCGTCACCAAGGCCAAGGGCGTCGACGACCTCATCGACGGCTACGCCGCCAGCCACACGCGGCACCGCATCCCGCTCGTGATCGCCGGTACCGGGCCCGAGGCCGACGCACTGCACGCCCGGGCCGCAGCGTCGTCGGCATCCGACCGGATCCGGTTCCTCGACGACGTCGACGATGCCGAGAAGACGTTCCTGATGGCGGGCAGCGCCGCCTACGTGCTGCCGAGCAAGCCTCGGCCCGAGTTCGTGGAGACGTTCGGCATCGCACTGGTGGAGCAGATGCTCGCCGGCGGCGGTCCGGTGATCACCACGGCGACGGGCGGCATCCCCGAGGCGGTGGGCGACCACGCCACGATCGTGCCGCCGGCAGATCCCATGAGCATCGCCCAGGCGCTCGACGACGCCGTCATCCGCACGTCTTCCGAGCAGCGCTCCGCGATGTCGGCGGCGGCCCGCGACTTCGCCATGCAGTTCGACCGCGAGCACGTGTTCGACCGCCTCTTCGCCCGCCTCGAGTCCTCCGACGACGGCCCCGTCATCGCCGCCTGACCCCCAGACAACCCGGAAAATGCCCCGTTCGTAGCGGCAGGCGCTACAAACCGGGCAAATTTCGGGGTTTGGGCGGTCAGACCCAGCGGGCGAAGACGTCGAGGGGTTCGCGCTCGGTGGTGAGCGAGTTGATCGGGGCGTCGGGGTCGGCGTGGCCGACGGCGACGCCGCAGAAGATGCGCTGCTCCTCGGGCGCACCGACGAACTCGCTGACGGCCTGCTCGTACACCGCCCACGCTTCCTGCGGGCACGTGTCGAGGCCCGCCTCCTGGGCCAGCAACATGAAGGTCTGCAGGAACATCCCGAGATCCGACCACTGCGGCGGACCCATCTTGCGGTCGATGAAGCAGAAGATCGCCGCCGGGGCGCCGAAGAAGTCCATGTTCTTGGCGAACTGGGCGAGACGGCCGGCCTTGTCCTCGCGGGCGATGCCGATGGTGGCGTACATGTCCTCGCCCACCTTGAACCGTGACGAGCGGTAGGGCTCCTCCAGCGGGGACGGGTAGATGTCGTAGGCGGCCGGCTCGATCGGCCGATCGGCGAGGAACTCACGGAATCGCTGCATCGAGTCGCCGTTCACCACGTAGATCCTCCACGGCTGGACGTTGCCGCCCGACGGCGCTCGGGACGCCGTGGTGAGCAGCCGGGCGATCGTGTCGTCGTCGACGGGATCGGGCAGGAAGGCGCGAATCGACGTGCGGGCGAGGACGGCCTCGGTGACGTTCATCCCCGCAGTCTGTCGAGTCGGCCCCTCCTCGACGAATCGAGCCATCCTCCCGGGGTGAAACCCGTTTGCGTGACGGAATTGTCGGGACGCCCCGACGAAACCGTCACCCAAACGGAATGGGGACCGGGCGGGAGGCGGTCGTCACGGCTGGATGGGGAGATCCGAGACAGCCGTGAAGCCGTTCACGAACGCGTCGACGTCGTCCACCGGATCCTCCAGTGTCGAGTCGCAGTCGAACGCGAAGGCGTCCCGCTCGGCGAAGTCGACCGCCACGGGCACTTCGACGACCCCACGGTTGCCTCCATCGCAGGTGGCGGCGTTGATGCCCGTGAGCGTGACGTCGCCCGAGCGGTACGCGTCGAGCCGTGGCAGGATCCAGCCGATCGCGGCGGTGACGCTGTCTCCGAAGTCGATGTCCCCCTCCACGAGCCCCTGGCTCACCGCCAC
>JAWLEC010000051.1:0-19193 GCA_041686315.1 Ilumatobacteraceae bacterium | reverse complement strand
GGGTGGAGCTACGGCCAGCCCGGCGTTCCCGGCCAGGGTGCCTTCGGCTGGAACCTCACCGGCGGCGCCGCGAATGCCCACTTCGCCAGCGAGGCCGATCTCATCGCCTTCATCAAGAACGGCTCCGAGTTCGGCAAGCAGTACGGTCTCAACGGTCAGGGAAGCGGGCGCATGCCCGGCTTCGGTTCGATGCTCACCGACGAGCAGATCGAGGCCATCATCGAATACGTACGGAGTTTGTGACAGATGTCGTTGTTGGCCATCTCCTGGGAGCCCGAGCTCCGCGGTCTGCTCACCGTCGTCATCGGCGTCGTCATCCTGTGCGGCAGCATCTACCTCATCATGGCCACCAACATGGGAGGTCGCCTGGCCTTCCTCGTGGTGCTCACCGCCTTCGCCGGCTGGATGATGCTGATGGGCACGGTGTGGTGGATCTACGGCATCGGCCTGCGTGGTCCGGATCCCAGCTGGGAGCCCGTGGCGGGAGCTGCCGTGCTCCAGGACACCGATGCGCTGCGTTCCGCGGGCGTCCTCGAGGGCCTGCCGAACATCCCCGACGACGTGCCGCCCGTCGAATCGGCCGAGATCGTGCGCGACCAGTTCCTCGACGAGGGATGGATCGTGCTCGACACCGCGTCGCCGGCGTTCGGCCAGGCGCAGTCTTCCGCGAGTGAACTCCTCGAGGAGGAGGGCGCCTTCGCCGCCGGCCAGTTCGCCGTCGTCGAGATCTTCGACACCGGCGGCGAGCGCTACCCCAAGATCAACGAGACCCTCGACTTCTTCGCCTTCTGGAGCACTCCGCACTACGTGGTGGCCGAAGCGGCTCCGTTCGAACCGGTGCGTGAGGAGCCGGGCCGCGCCCCGGCCCGCCCGGTCATCGACGACACCCAGCCCCGCCAGTACGTGCAGATGGTCCGCGACCTGGGCGCCCGCCGGCAGCCGCCGGCCGTGCTCACCATCGGCGCCGGCATCATCTTCCTGGCCCTGTGCTTCCTGCTCAACCGTCGTGATCGCATCCTGCGGGAGAACCTCGACCAGCCGCTGCCGCCCGTGCAGGCCGAGGCCGGGCCGTCCGAGGAGGCTGCGACGCCGGGGGCCCCCGAATCCGAACCTGAGAAGGTCGAAGCCGGCGTCTGATGAGCCAGTACCTCCCGGTCGTCGTGTTGCTGCTGCTCGCCGTGGTGTTCGGCGTGCTCAGCTTCGCCGCATCGCGTCTGCTGGCGCCGCGCCGGCCGTCGACGGCCAAGGAGGCCCCGTACGAGTGTGGGATCGTGCCGAGCCGCGAACCGCCCGAGCGGTTCCCGGTGAGCTTCTACATCGTCGCGATGCTCTTCATCATGTTCGACATCGAGATCATCTTCCTCTACCCGTACGCCGTGTCGCACTCGACGCTCGGCTTCTACGGGTTCTGGGCCGTCCTCGCGTTCTCCGTGGTGTTCTTCCTCACCTTCGTGTACGAGGTCGCCCGAGGCGGTCTCGACTGGGGCCCGCTGCAGCGCTCACACAACCTGGCCGCCGACGCGGCCATCGTGTCGCCCGAGCGCACGGTGCACTCCACGGTGCGCCGTGTCGGCGCCGAGGGACGACTGCCGGTGGCCGACGGCGGAGAAGCCGCGTAGCGTGGGATCCACGTATCCACCACGCACGTAGCACCCGCCAGCACAAGTACACACCGAGATCGCGCAAGGAGTCAGCAGCATGGGCATCGTCAACGATGTGCTCGACGACGGATTGGGCGGGCTGTCCCACAACGTCATCACGGGCAAGCTCGAAGATCTCGTCAACTGGTCGCGGGCACGTTCGTCGTGGCCGGCCTCGTTCGGGCTGGCCTGCTGCGCCATCGAGATGATGGCCACGGGCGCCGCCCACTACGACATCTCCCGCTTCGGCATGGAGGTGTTCCGTGCGTCGCCGCGTCAGGCCGACATCATGATCGTCGCCGGTCGGGTCAGCCAGAAGATGGCGCCGGTGCTCCGCCAGGTCTACGACCAGATGATGGAACCGAAGTGGGTCATCTCGATGGGCGTCTGCGCCTCCTCGGGCGGCATGTTCAACAACTACGCCATCGTGCAGGGCGTCGACCAGGTGGTGCCCGTCGACGTGTACGCACCCGGCTGCCCGCCGACCCCCGAGACGCTGATCCACGCCATCGAGACCCTGCACGGCCTGATCGAGACGAACGAGATCATGAAGCGCCGCACCGACTCCGGCGCCGGTGCCAACGTGCACGTCGAGTTCATCGAGCCCACCGGCACGCCGGTGCTGCTGGGAGCCAAGCCGGCATGAGCGACATCAGCGCACCCGATGACACAGCCGCACCCGGCGACGCCGAACCGCCCACCGAACTGCACGGCTGTCCCGTCACGTCGTCGCGCGGGCAGCAGGTGATCCACCCGACCGCCGAGCAGTACCTCGACCTGGTCAAGGCACTCACCGACGACGGCTACGCGATGGTGGTCGATCTCACCGGTGTCGACTATCTCCAGCATCCCGGCCGGCCGCTGCCGGCGGGCATCGAGCCCGAGCGGTTCGAGGTGGTGGTGAACCTCCTCGACCTCCGCCAGCGCCGTCGGGTACGCGTCCGTGTCCAGGTGCCGCAGGCCGACGCGGTACTGCCCACGCTGTTCGACCTGCATCCCGGAACCGAGGCCATGGAACGCGAGGTGTTCGACATGTTCGGTGTCCGCTTCGACGGGCATCCCGACCTCACCCGCATCCTGATGCCCGAGGACTGGGTCGGCCATCCGCTCCGCAAGGACTACGAGGTCGGCCGCATCCCCGTCCAGTTCAAGGAAGCACACGCCTGATGAGCACCGACTACTACGAGCGCTCGTTCGCCGGCACCGACGAGGGCGGACAGCAGCTCAAGCCGCGCAGCGAGGTCACCGCCGAGGAGCTGATGCGCGAGGTCGGCTCGGTGCTGCGTCTGTCCGAGGCCGAGGCCGCCCAGCTCGGCGATCTCCCCGACGATCCCGACGAGGATCAGACGATGATCATCAACATGGGGCCGCAGCACCCGTCCACGCACGGCGTGCTGCGCCTCATGCTCGAGCTGCAGGGCGAGACCGTGCTGCGCTGCAAGCCGATCATCGGTTACCTGCACACCGGCATGGAGAAGACCGGTGAACAGCTCACCTACGCCCAGGGCGGCACCAACGTGACGCGCATGGACTACCTCGCCCCGTTGGCCAACGAACTGGCGTTCTCGATGGCCACCGAGAAGCTGCTCGGCATCGACGAGGACATCCCCGACCGGGCGGTGTGGATCCGGATGCTGATGGCCGAACTCAACCGGATGAGCAGCCATCTGCTGTTCATGGCGACCAACGGCATGGACCTCGGTGCGGTGTCGATGATGATCTACGGCTGGCGCGAACGCGAGGAGGTGTTGCGCTTCTTCCAGGAGGTCACCGGCCTGCGGATGAACCACAACTACATCCGCCCCGGGGGGCTCGCCGCCGACCTGCCGGCGGGCTGGCGCGACGGTGTGCTCCGGATCCTCGACCTCCTGCCCGAACGGCTCGACGAGTACGACACGTTGATGACCGGTCAGCCGATCTGGCGCGAGCGGCTCCAGGGAGTCGGCGTGATCACGCCGCAGGAGGCACTGGCGCTCGGCGCCACGGGTCCGATCCTGCGCTCCACCGGCGTCGAGTGGGACCTGCGCCGTGACCAGCCCTACCTCCACTACGACGAGATGGACTTCGACGTCGTCGTCGGCTCGTACGGAGACGCCTTCGACCGGTACGCCATCCGCCTCGCCGAGATCCGCGAATCGATGCGCATCGTCCACCAGATCCTCGACCATCTGCCCGCCGGCGACTACCGCATCCAGGACAAGAAGGTCACACCCCCGCCCCGAGCGCGCATCGACGAGTCGATGGAGGCACTCATCCACCACTTCAAGATCTTCACCGAGGGATTCAAGGTGCCCGAAGGTGAGGTCTACGTGGCCGTGGAGAGCCCCCGGGGCGAGCTCGGCTGCTACATCGCCAGTGACGGATCGGCCCATCCGTACCGCATGCACATGCGCGACCCGAGCTTCGTCAACATCCAGTGCCTGCCCCACATGATGCGTGGTGGGCTGGTGGCCGACGCCGTCGCCGTGATCTCCAGTGTCGACCCGGTGCTGGGAGGCGTCGACCGATGAGGGGATCGACCGAGGAGGAGCACGCCTCATGAGCCGTCTGAACGACCACAACGTGATCGTGGCGAAGGAGATCGTCGCCCGGTACCCGAAGAAGAAGTCGGCGCTGATCCCGCTGGTACACCTCGGCCAGCAGCAGAACGGCTATGTCACCGAGGAAGCGATGCGCCACGTCGCCGAACTCATCGACGTCACGCCGGCCGAGGTGTACGGCACGGCGTCGTTCTACGAGATGTTCCGGTTCGAGCCGACGGGCAGGTATCTCGTCAACATCTGCGGCACGCTCTCGTGTGCGCTGATGGGGGCCGATTCACTGATGCACCACGCCGAGGAGACGCTCGGCGTGAAAGCCGGCTCCACCACTTCCGACGGTCTGATCACGCTGCAGCATGCCGAGTGCCAGGCGGCGTGCACCGAGGCCCCGACGCTGCAGGTCAACTACCGGCACCGGTTCCGCGTCACGCCCGAGTCGTTCGACCAGCTCGTCGACGACCTGCGTGCCGGCCGGCTCGACGACGAGATCCCGCCGCACGGCACGCTCGGCCGCAACCGTCAGCAGATCCCTGCCGATCGTGCGGTCGGCGCCGAACACCCCGACGACGTCACGAGCGGGCCGGCCTGGATCCAGGTCGCGCCGGCAGAAGGGTCCACAACCCGATGACCATCGAGAGCCCGTACCGCTGGGCACCCGGCTACTACCCCGGCGACCGTCCCGAGATCGTCACCTCCCGGTTCAGGTACGACGACGGCCACACCCTCGAGCGCTTCCTCGCCACCGGCGGGTACGAGGGCCTGAAAGCGGCGCTCGCGAAGCCACCCGCCGACGTCCATGCCGAGGTGCGCAGCTCCACCCTGCTCGGCCGTGGCGGTGCCGGTTTCCCCGCCGGCGTGAAGTGGGGCTTCACCCCCGAGGGGGTGTGGCCGCGCTACCTGGTGGTGAACGGCGACGAGTCCGAGCCGGGCACCTACAAGGACCGGCTGTTGATGGAGTGCGACCCGCATCAGCTCATCGAGGGCTGCCTGATCGCCAGCTACGCCACGGGGTTGTCGCAGTGCTTCTTGTACGTGCGCGGTGAGATGCCCCTGGCCCACGAACGCATCGCCACCGCGCTCGACGAGGCGTACGCCGCCGGCTACGTCGGGCGCAACATCCTCGGCACCGACTTCGGGCTCGACATCGTCTTGCACACCGGCGCCGGCGCCTACGTGGTGGGCGAGGAGACCGCACTCATCGAGTCACTCGAGGGTGAGCGCGGCATGCCGCGCCTGAAGCCGCCGTACTTCCCGGCGTCGATCGGGCTCTACGGTCAGCCGACGATCGTCAACAACGTCGAGACCCTGTCGAACCTGCCGTTCATCGCCCGTGAGGGCTCCGCCGCCTACACCGCCATCGGGACCGAGAGCTCCCCCGGCACCCGGATGATCGCCGTGTCGGGTCACGTGCGGCGGCCCGGCGTGTACGAGATCGTCAACGGCACCACCACGTTCCGCGATCTGATCCTCGGTGACGACTTCGCCCAGGGGATCCGTGACGGCAACGACCTGAAGGCGTTCGTGCCGGGGGGTGGCTCGGCCCCGTGGTTCCTGCCCGATCAGCTCGACATCCCCTTCGAAGGGCCGCAGGCCGGCGCCGCCGGCTCGATGCTCGGCTCGGGGGCCGTGATGGTGATGGACTCCACCACCGACATCCCTGCGGCGGCCCTGTCCCTCGTGCGCTTCTACGCCCACGAATCGTGCGGCAAATGCGTCCCGTGCCGCGAGGGCGGCACCTGGCTGTACCGTCTGGTCGAACGCATCGTCGCCGGTCACGGCACCGATGCCGACCTACAGACGATCCTCGAGGTGGGTGAGTCGATCTGCCCCGGCGACATGCCGCACGCGTCGAGCGAGCGGCTGGGGCTCGACGCCGTGCCCTTCCCCTACAAGATGACCACCATCTGTTTCGTCGGCCCGTCGGCCTTCGTCCCCATCCACTCCGCCATGACCCTGTTCCCCGAAGAGTTCGCCGCACGTGTCACCACGCGTGAGCCCCGACGTACCATCCCGGTGGCGATCGACACCGGCTCGGCATCCGAGCCCGTCACGGCGGGAGCCGGCCAGTGAGCGACGAGACCGACGACACCCCGATCGACGACACCCCGATCGACGGCGAGCCGACGGCGGAACAGCCCGACGTCCCCGAAGCCGCCGGCGCCGACGTCGAGGCCACCGCCGAGGCCGTCGACGAGGCGGCTGCCGACGTCGAGACCGTCGAGGCGCAGCCGGAACCCGAGCCGATTCCCGAGCCCGACCCGAACCTCGTCACGATCGACCTCGACGGCACCACGGTGTCGGCGCTCAAGGGGGAGATGGTGATCGCCGCCGCCACGCGGGCAGGCGCCTACGTTCCCCACTTCTGCTACCACCCGCGCATGTCGCCGGTGGGCATGTGCCGGCAGTGCATGGTCGAGATCGAGGGGCCGCGCGGCCCGATGATGGTGGTGTCGTGCATGACGCCCGTCAGCGACGGTCAGGTGGTTCGCACCGACACACCCCAGGTGAGGCGGGCCCAGGAGGGCATGCTCGAACTGCTGCTCGCCAACCACCCCCTCGACTGTCCGGTGTGCGACAAGGGTGGCGAGTGCCCGCTGCAGGACCAGGCGTTCAGCCATGGCCCCGGTGAGAGCCGCTACGTGGAGCAGAAGCGCCACTTCGAGAAGCCCATCCCGATCAGCGATCTCGTCTATCTCGACCGGGAGCGCTGCATCCTCTGCGACCGCTGCACGCGTTTCGCCGACGAGGTGGCCGGCGACAAGCTCATCCACTTCGTCAGCCGGGGCAACGACACCCAGGTGATGACGTTCCCCGACGAACCGTTCGTCTCGTACTTCTCGGGCAACACCGTGCAGATCTGTCCGGTCGGTGCACTGACGGCCAAGCCCTACCGCTTCAAGGCCCGGCCGTGGGATCTCTCCCAGCAGGAATCCACCTGCACCACCTGTTCGGTCGGCTGCCGCACCGTCGTCCAGTCGAGCCGTGACGAGCTGTTGCGGTACCAGGGCGTCGACTCCGACCCGGTGAACTGGGGCTGGCTCTGCGACCGCGGCCGGTTCGATTTCGAGGCGGTCAACTCCGAACACCGCCTGTCCGACCCGCTCGTGCGCACGGAGGCCGGGCTCGTCGAGACGTCGTGGAACACGGCGCTGCGGGCCGCGGCGAGCCTCGTCACCGACGCACTCGCCGACGGCGGCGCCGACAGCATCGGGGTGCTCGGCGGTGCTCGCGGCTCCAACGAGGACGCGTACGCGTGGGCGCAGCTCGCCGATGCGATCGGTACGCCGTTGCGTGACGCACAGTTCGGTGACGGCCTGCCGGCCGACGTGCTCGGATTCCCGCGCGCCACGATCGACACGGCCGCCGCGGCCTCCACGATCGTGCTGCTCGGCGGTGACCTCAAAGAGGAGCTGCCGGTGCTGTACCTGCGTCTCCGCGACGCCGTCGAGAAGCGCGGCGGCCGCATCCTCGAGTTCTCCGCCGTCGAGACGGGCCTCACCCCGTACGCGTGGAAGTCGATCCGTCACGAGCCCGGCACCCAGGCGGCGGCCGTGGCGAAGGCGTGCGGCGACGACGACATCGCCGCACAACTCGCCTCGGGCGACGTGGTGGTGGTCGCCGGGCGGCCCAATCTCGCCGAGTCGGCCGACGCCACGGTCGCCGCGGTCCAGGCCGTGCTCGATGCCGTTCCCGGGGCCGGCGTGCTGCCCGCACTGCGGCGCGGCAACGTGGTGGGGGCGCTGTCGCTCGGCCTCGCCCCGGCCGCCGCCGACCGCGACGGCCTGGCAATCCTGCGCGCCGCCGCCGAGGGGAAGCTCGAACTCCTCGTACTGCTCGGCGCCGACCCGCTCAACGACTGTCCCGATGCCGATCTGGCCCGACGCGCCATCGCCGGCGCCCGCCGGGTTCTCGCCGTCGACACGTTCCCGTCGGAATCGGCCGGCCACGCCGACGTGGTGCTCGCTGCTGCTGCCTACGGCGAGAAGGCGGGCACCACCACCAACCTCGAGGGACGGGTGACGGCGCTGGCACAGCAGGTGACGGCCACCGGCACCAGCCGACCCGACTGGATGATCGCCGTCGAGCTCGGACTCATGATCGGTGACCGCTCGTTCGGCGCCGACCACCCGCTGCGCGGCGTGTCGACCGTCGCCGACGTCACCGCACTGGTCGCCAAGTCGGTCCCGGCGTTCGCCGGGGTCACCGCGGCGGCGCTCGCGGAGCAGCCCGACGGTGTGCTGATCGAGCCCTCGGCGTCACCGCCGGCGCCCGTGTCTTTCACAGCGCCGCCCCGGAACAGCTATGACTATCGGTTGGTGGTGAGCCGCAAGCTGTACGACCGGGCCGTCGGAACGCAGATGTCGCGTTCCCTCGCGAACCTCGCGCCCGGATCGTCCGCGCACGTCCATCCCCTCGACCTCGATGCACTCGGCGTCGTCGACGGTGCCGACGTGAAGCTGATCGGCGCCAAGTCGGCATGCGTGCTCCCCGTCCATGCGAACCCTGCCGTTCCACGAGGCGTCGTCTGGTCGCCGTTCAACCAGGGTGGGGGCAACATCGAGGACATCATCGACGCTGCGGCCGCCACCACCGACGTGAGGATCGAACTCGTCTGATGTCGGTGTTCGCGCTCGACCCGTTGCTCGAGGGGCGTCTGCTGTGGACGCCGCTGATCCTCGTGCTCGTGAAGGTCGTGTTCATCTTCGTGATCGCCCTCGTCGGCACGATGTTCATGGTCTGGTACGAACGCAAGGTCGTGTCGGGGATGCAGAACCGCGTCGGCCCCAACAAGGCGGGTCCGTGGGGCCTGCTGCAGACGCTGGCCGACGGCATCAAGGCGTTCTTCAAGGAGGACCTGCTGCCGAGCCGGGCCGACCGGATCGTGTTCCGGCTCGCCCCGTTCCTGGCCTTCGTACCGGCATTCCTCGTCTGGTCGGTCATCCCCCTCGGTGGTGACTTCACCGACGGCCGCGACGGCACCGTCGAGTGGTTCGGCGAGGTCACCCGGGTGCAGCTCGCCGACCCACCGATCGGCATCCTGCTCGTGCTCGCGCTGTCGTCGATCGCGGTCTACGGCATCATGCTGGCGGGCTGGGCGAGCGGCTCGAAGTACCCGTTGCTCGGATCGGTGCGCGCCTCCGCGCAGATGATCTCCTACGAGGCGGCACTCGGACTCAGCCTCGCCGCCGTGCTGCTGTCGTCGGGCACTCTCTCCACCGCCGGCATCGTCCGGACCCAGGACAGCTTCGTCGACTGGAACCTGGTGTCCACCGGCATCGTGCCGTTCGTGATCTTCCTGATCGCCGCCACTGCCGAACTGAACCGGCCGCCGTTCGACCTCGTCGAGGCCGAGCAGGAGCTCGTCGGCGGGTTCAACACCGAGTACTCGGGCATCCGCTTCGCGCTGTTCTTCCTGTCGGAGTTCATGAACGTCATCACGATGTCGGCGGTGATGGTCACGCTGTTCCTCGGCGGCCCCCAGCCGCTGTTCGACATCCCGCTCGTCCCCGGCGCCATCGAGGGCACGCTGTGGTTCGTCGTGAAGCTCCTCGCTTTCCTCTACCTGTACGTCTGGTTCCGCGCCACCCTGCCGCGGCTGCGGTACGACCAGCTGATGGACCTGGGCTGGAAGGTGCTGATCCCCATCTCGCTGGGTTGGTTCCTGCTGCTCGCCGCACTGCGCGAGTTCTCGCCCGAGGGCGAGGCCGTCGCCAGCCTGCGGGTCGTGGTGATCAGCCTGGCAGTGGCCGCCGTCGCCGTCGCGCTGTTCGGTGCCGCACTGCGGGTCAGCGCCCGGAACCGTGAGAAGGGAGCAGCCACCTGATGGGCTACCTCGAAGGATTCGCCGTCACCCTCAAGCAGCACCGTCTCTTCGGCGGCAAGCGCGTCACCACCGAGTACTCGGGCGGACGCCGCGCCAAGAAGCGCGTCGACGACGCACGCGACGTCGAGCACGACGAGAAGCTGTCCCGCCCCGAACGCCTCCACGGGCGCCACGTGCTGAACCGGTACGAGGACGGGATGGAGAAGTGCATCGGATGCGAACTGTGCGCCGGCGTCTGCCCGGCCGACTGCATCTACGTGCGCGGTGCCGACAACGACCCCGAGAACCCCACGTCACCCGGCGAGCGGTTCGGCTACGTCTACGAGATCAACTACCTGCGCTGCATCCACTGCGACCTGTGCGTCGAGGCCTGCCCCACCGAGGCGATCACCGAGTCGAAGCTGTTCGAGTTCTCGTTCACCAACCGCAACGACGCCATCTACACCAGGACCGAACTCGTCGTCGACGACGACGGCAAACCGCAGAAGCTGCCGTGGGAGGACTGGCGAGAGGGCGACGACCTGCTCACGAGCGGGTGGATGCGCGCCACGTCACCGTCGGGTGACGCCACGTTCGAGGGCGAGGTCGGCTGGAGCGGCGAGCTGGGCTACGGGGTCCGCGCCCCCGAGCCCGAGCAGTCCGAGCGCGACGCCCCGCGGGACAAGACCGTCCGGGTGGTCGAGCGGTGAGCGACGCCACGTTCCTCGAGTACGTCGTCTTCTTCTCCGCCGCCCTCATGATCCTGGGTGGCGCGGTCGGCGTCATCACGTTGAAGAACCCGGTGCACGCCGCGCTCGGGCTCGTGCTCACGCTGTTCGGCGTCGCCGTGCAGTTCGTGGCGCAGGAGGCGCACTTCCTCGCCGCCGTGCAGGTGATCGTGTACGCGGGCGCCATCGTCGTGCTGTTCCTCTTCGTGATCATGCTGCTCGGTGTCGACCAGGCCATGGACCTGTCGATCGAACCGATCCCGATCCAGCGTCCCCTGGCCGCGGTCATGGGGGTCGGCCTGGTCGGGCTCGTCGGTGCCGCCATCGTGCGGGCACGCGACGCAGTGGTCATCAACTCGGGCACGGGCATCGACGTGGCGAGCGAGACCGGCGACAACGACAGCAACATCCTCCAGCTGGCCACCAACCTGTACGGCGACCACGTGCTGGCGTTCCAGCTCACGTCGGTGCTGCTGGTGGTGGCCGTCGCCGGCACCGTGGTGCTCACCCGCAAGTGGCCGCGCACCGGTGAGCCGAGCGACGCCGAACACGAGAGCAGCGACGTGTGATCGCCGCCATCGAACCCACCTGGTACCTGCTGCTCGCGGCGATGCTGTTCGGCATCGGTGCGTTCGGCCTGCTCATCCGCCGGAACCCGCTGGTGATGTTCATGTGCATCGAGCTGATGCTCAACGCCGCCAACCTCACCTTCGTGGCCCTCGCCACGCAGCTCGGTGACATCAACGGCCAGACCGCGGTGTTCTTCGTGATGGTCGTGGCCGCGGCGGAGGTCGTGGTCGGTCTGGGCATCATCGTGTCGATCCTGCGCCGCCGCCCGGGCGCCACCGCCGACGACCTCGCAGAACTGAAGGGCTGAACGTCGCCATGGCCGATCTCGTGTGGTTGATCCCTGCCTTCCCGCTCGCAGGATTCGCGCTCATCCTGCTGTTCGGTCGCCGGCTCGGTGACCCCAGGGCCGGCTACCTGGCGACGGCGGCGGTCTTCGCCTCGTTCGCGGTGGCCGTGGCGATCTACCTCGACCTGCTGTCGCGTCCCGAGGACGAGCGCCAGACGGTGGTGACGTTGTTCTCGTGGCTGCCCGTCGGCAGCCTGCAGGTCGATCTCGCGTTCCTGGCCGATCCGCTGTCGATCCTGATGTGTCTGTTCGTCACCGGGATCGGTGGGCTGATCCACCTCTTCGCCGTCGGCTACATGCACGGCGACCCGAAGTTCTCCAAGTTCTTCATGTACCTGAACCTGTTCGTGTTCTCGATGACCCTGCTCGTGCTGGGCGAGAACCTGCTGGTGACCTTCCTCGGTTGGGAGGGCGTGGGCACCTGTTCGTACCTGCTCATCTCGTTCTGGCACACCCGCGACTCGGCGGCCACCGCCGGCAAGAAGGCGTTCGTCACCAACCGGGTCGGCGACTTCGGTGTGATGCTGGCGATGTTCCTGGCGTTCGAGTCCGTCGGGTCGCTGTCGTACCCGGTGCTCAACGAGGCCGCCGAGGCGGGATCGCTGGCGGCGTCGACGGCGTCGGGCATCACGCTGCTGCTGCTGCTCGGTGCGGCCGGCAAGAGCGCCCAGATCCCGCTGTACCTGTGGCTCCCCGACGCGATGGAGGGCCCGACGCCCGTTTCGGCGCTGATCCATGCGGCCACGATGGTGACCGGCGGCGTGTTCCTGCTCACCCGCGTCAATCCCGTGATCGTCGCGTCCTACGACTGGGTGCCGACCACGATCGCCTGGGTCGGTGCGATCACGGCACTCTTCGCCGCCACGATCGCCCTCGCCCAGAACGACATCAAGAAGGTGCTCGCCTACTCCACCGTGTCGCAGATCGGCTACATGGTGCTGGCGGTGGGCACCGGTGCCTACGTGGCCGCGATCTTCCACATGGTCACCCATGCGGCGTTCAAGGCGTTGCTGTTCCTCGGTGCCGGTTCGGTGATCCACGGCATGCACGACGAGCAGGACATGCGCAAGATGGGTGCGCTCCGGGCGTTCATGCCGATCACGGCCGCCACGTTCATCGTCGGTTGGCTGGCGATCGCCGGCGTGCCGCCGTTCTCCGGTTTCTGGTCGAAGGACGAGATCCTGCTCTTCGCGATGGCCGAGAGCGTGCCGCTCTACGTGGTGGGCATCGTCACGGCCGTGCTGACGGCGTTCTACATGACCCGCCAGGTGATCATGGTGTTCTTCGGCGAGGCCACGTGGACGAGCCACGCCAACGAGGACGAGGCGCCCGAGGTCGCCGAGGGCGAGGAACCCGTGGAGACCCACGACGCACACGGCGAGTTCAAGCCGCACGAGTCGCCGCCGGTGATGTGGATCCCGCTCGTGGTGCTGGCCGGCCTCGCCGCCGTCGGCGGCATCATCAACCTGCCGAACGTGTTGGGCATCCCCAGCGGCACCCAGTACAAGCTCGAGGAGTGGCTGCACCCGGTGGTCGAGTTCGGCGAAGCCGAGATCACCGGCACCTGGGCGTACGACAACAAGGTGCTGCTCATCGTGATCGCCGTCGCGGCCGCACTCGCCGGCCTGGCACTCGCCTGGACGGTGTACCTGAAGAAGCGCATCCAGCCGTGGGAGCCCACGCTGTTCGCCAAGGGCTGGTACTACGACCAGGCGGTGTCATGGTTCATGGGCAATCCCGGCCGTGACGGATTCGAAGCCGTCGCCGAGTTCGACCAGAAGGTGGTGGACGGTGCGGTCAACGGCGTCGCCGTCGCCGTGAAGGAGACGGCGTCCGGCACGAGCAGATCGCAGACCGGCTACGTCCGTCAGTACGCAGGGATCATCGGCATCGGCGTGGTGCTGCTGCTCGGCTGGTTCGTGGTGATTCGGGGGATCCTGTGATGTTGGCCGCCGAAGCCGGAGCGGCGTCCGCCGCCTTCCCGATCCTCACTGCGCTCGTGCTCGTGCCGATCGTCGGGGCCGCGCTGGTGGCACTGTCTCCGACGTCACGTCCCGAGACGCCGAAGCTGATCGCGCTGATCTCGGCGGTCGCCACGGCGGCGATGTCGATCTGGTTGATGGCATCGTTCGAGACGGGCGAGGCGGGCTTCCAGTTCGTGTCGAAGCACACCTGGATCGAGCCGTGGGGAATCTCCTGGCACCTGGGTGTCGACGGCATCTCGCTGTTCCTGGTCGTGCTGACGGGGATCCTGTTCCCGATCGTCATCGCCGGAATCGACCCGCACCACGACGAGAAGCCGTACCTGGCGTGGATGCTGATGCTGCAGGCGGGCGTGATGGGAAGCTTCCTCAGCCTCGACCTGTTCGTGTTCTTCATCTTCTTCGAGATCGTGCTCGTGCCGATGTACTTCCTCATCGGTGGCTGGGGCTACGAGAACCGGGTCTACGCCGCCACGAAGTTCTTCCTGTACACCATGCTCGGATCGGCATTCATGCTGGTCGGCCTCATCGCCACGGTCGCCATCGCCAGCGACGACCTCGGCCGCGTCACCTTCGACCTCGTCGAGATCGCCGAGGGGGCCGACTTCGCCGCCTCCACCGGTCGATGGCTGTTCTTCGCGTTCGCGATCGCGTTCGCCGTGAAGGTGCCGATCTTCCCGTTGCACACGTGGTTGCCCGACGCCCACACCCAGGCCCCGACGGCCGGTTCGGTGGTGCTCGCCGGGGTGATGCTGAAGCTCGGCACCTACGGCCTGCTGCGATTCGGGCTGTACCTGTTCCCCGAGGCGTCGTACTGGAGCCGGTCGTTGTGGCTCACCCTCGCCGTGGTGGGCATCATCTACGGCGCCATCGCCGCCACGATGCAGAAGGACCTGAAGCGGCTCGTCGCCTACTCCTCGGTGGCGCACCTCGGCTTCATCGTGCTGGGCACGTTCGCGTTCACCACCCAGTCGATGTCGGGCAGCGTGATCCAGATGGTCAACCACGGCGTCTCGACCGGTGCGCTGTTCCTGTTCGTCGGCTGGATCTACGAGCGGCGCAAGACCCGCCAGATCGCCGAGCTCAACGGCATCCAGAAGGTGGCCCCGATCTTCGCCGCCGGCTTCATGGTGGTGATGCTCAGCTCGATCGGCGTGCCGGGTCTCAACGGCTTCATCGGGGAGTTCCTGATCCTCACCGGGTCGTTCCTCACCGCCCGCTGGTGGACCGTGGTGGCCGCGGCCGGCGTGATCCTCGCCGCGCTGTACCTGCTGTGGGCCTACCAGCGCGTCTTCCACGGTGAGCCCGACGACGACAACAAGGACTTCCCCGAGCTGCGCTGGAAGGAAGCACTCACGCTGCTGCCGTTCCTGGGCCTGATCGTGTTCATGGGCGTCTATCCGAAGCCGGTCCTCGACCGGATCGAGCCGAGCATCGACGTCCTGATCAGCCACGTGGAGGAACACACCGACTACGTCGAGCCCGAACCGTCGATCGTGATCGGTGCACATGGCGAGGAAGAGGACGAATGATGCTGCAGCAGTTCGACACCTTCGTCGGCCCCGAGGTCGGCTGGTTCGCCCTCTCGCCCCTGCTCACGTTGCTGGGCGGCGCGCTCGGCCTGATGCTGCTCGGAGCGCTCACGCCGCCGTGGCCGAAGGGCCTGTACGCCTTCGTCGCCGCCACCACGGCCGGCGCCGCCGGCGCACTGGCGATGGTGCAGTGGGACGACATCACCGACAACGGGGCCACCACCCTGGTCGGCGGCGCACTCGCGTTCGACACGTTCGCGATGTTCATGACCATCACGATCAGTGCGGCCGTGCTGCTCGTGTCTCTGCTGACCGACGAGTACCTCCGTGACACGCCCAACGACGGGCCCGAGATCTACGCCCTGTACCTCGTGGCTGCGATCGGCGGCATCGTCATGTCGTCGGCCAACGATCTCATCGTGCTGTTCCTCGGGCTCGAGACGCTGTCGCTCGCGCTCTACGTGCTGGCCGCCAGCAACCGTCGCAGCAGCGAGAGCGCCGAGTCGGGCATCAAGTACTTCGTGCTCGGCGGGTTCTCGTCGGCGTTCTTCCTGTACGGCATCGCCCTCGTCTACGGCGCCACCGGCTCGACCAACATCACCGAGATGGTGACGGCGCTGCAGTCGGCAGCCGACGTGTCGAGCCCGGACACACTGGCGCTCGCCGGCATCGCCATGTTGCTGGTGGGACTCGGGTTCAAGGTGGCGGCGGTGCCCTTCCACCTGTGGGCGCCCGACGTCTACCAGGGTGCGCCGTCGCCGGTCACGGCGTTCATGGCCTCGGCAGGCAAAGCGGCCGCCTTCGCGGCGATGCTGCGCGTGTTCGTGATCGCACTGCCGTTCTACCGCGACGACTGGCGTCCCGCGATCTGGGCGTTGGCGCTGCTGTCACTCGTCGTCGGCTCGTTCCTGGCCGTGGTGCAGACCAACGTGAAGCGCATGCTGGCGTACTCCTCGATCAGCCACGCCGGCTTCATCCTGGTGGGCGTGGAGGCCGCAGCACACCAGGCGGGCGAGGCCGACGCCGGCCCCGGCATGCCGTCGGTCGTGCTGTACCTGGTGCTCTACGCCGTGCTGGTGATCGGCTCGTTCGGCGTCGTCACCATCGTGTCGCGCGGTTCCCGGGGCGACACGACGCTCTCCGCGTTCGACGGGCTGGCGAAGCGCCGGCCCGCGCTGGCGCTGGCGTTCACGGTGTTCCTGCTCGCCCAGGCCGGTGTGCCGTTCACCAGCGGGTTCATCGCCAAGTTCGGCGTGATCCAGGCGGCGGTCGAGGTCGACAGCTACGCCATCGCCGTGATCGCGATGGTCACGGCCGTCGTGGCCGCGTTCATCTACCTGCGGATCATGGTGAGCATGTGGCTCGGTGACGTCGACGACGACGGGGCCGACCTGGCCGTGCCGTTCAGCGCCGGACTGGCCATCACCGCTGCGGTGGCGTTCACGCTGTTCGTCGGTGTCGTGCCCGGCTGGCTCATCGACGCGGCCGACACCGTCACCGCCTACGCCCGCTGATCTGGAAAGCTGGGCGGCTTGAGGTGGCCGACGGCGACCCAGGCGGCGGTCGCCGCAATCGTCTCGGGTCTCGTCGCGTTCGTCCTGCGCCGGGCCCGGCCCACCGGCGCGGGCGAGGTGGTGATGCCTGCGGCCACCGAGTTCGCCGTCGTGGCGTCGCTGTACTCGGTGTGGCGGATGGCCAAGAGCCTGCCGCTCACGCACGCCGAGGGCGCCATCGAACGCGCTCGTGACATCGCGGCGGTGCAGCACTGGTTGCGGCTGCCGAGCGAGTTGACCCTGCAGCACTTCGTCCTCGACCACGGCTGGCTGGGCTGGACGGCGACCGCCTACTACGGCGCCGCACACGTTCCGGGCATCGTGGCGTTCCTGGTCTGGATGTTCGCCTTCCATCGTGACGTCTATCCGCGATGGCGCAACGCACTGGCGATGCTGACGGCGTTCTCCCTGTTCATCCGGTTCGTGAAGGTGGCGCCACCACGGTTCCTCACCGACCTCGGCTACATCGACCTGTCCGACGTGCACGGCATGTCGGTGTACGGGCCGGTCGGAACCGGCGTGTCGGCGCAGTTCGCCGCCATGCCGTCGCTGCACGTCGGGTGGGCGGCGGTGATCGCGTTCGGGATGCTTGCTGCGACCACCCGGTGGTGGCGGTGGACCGGTGTGGGGCACCTCGTGGTGACAGTGCTGGTGGTGGGCGCCACCGGACACCACTGGTGGCTCGACGGCGTCGTCGCCGTCGCACTCCTGGGTGTCGCTCTGTCGCTGGACACGTTCGGTCGCGGGATCGTGACCGCATGGCGTTCGTCGGCGCCAGTGGATGTCCGGGCGATCGACGAGGCGACCGTCGCGACACCGGATCCGGTCGAATGACGGTCACCGACGCCGACCAGTCCGCGATGCCACGCGCCGCGGCGCGGTGGCGCACCAGCGTGGCCGTCGTGCTGGGGGCCGGTCTCGGCCTGGTGGCGTTCGCATTCGCCGCAGTCGGCATCGGCCGCAGCTTCGACTACGACGAGGGGGTCACCTACCTGTTCTTCGTCAACGGTGGGTCGCTCCGCGATGCCCTGACCACCCAGGTGATCTTCAACAACCACCAGATGTTCTCGGCCGTCCAGGCGGTCGCCTGGCGGCTGGGGTTCGTCGGCGAGACGGCACAACGTCTGTTCCCCGTGGCCGCCGGTGCGGCATCGGTCGGCATCATCGCCGGATACACGACCCGTCGCGTCGGTGCGGTCGCCGGTGCAACGGCCGGTCTGGTGCTGCTGTTCAACCCGATCTTCATCGGGCAGGTGCGCCTGCTGCGCGGGTACGCCCTCGCCACACTGGCGGTCCTGATCGCAGGCATCGCCCTGCAGCGATCGTGGACCGATCCCCGTCGGCGGTGGATGGTGATCCAGGCAGCGGCGATGGTCGTCGCCGTCACGACCCACTCGTACTCGGCGGTCACGATCCTGATGTTCGCCGCCGCCACGCTGGCGATGGGCAGGTCGCGGCGCGCTCACCTGGCGACCTGGGCCGCATCGGCCGGTCTGGCGCTGCTGATCCAGCTGCCCCTGCTCGACGACGCTCGCCGCAACGCCGAACTGCGCGGGTCGGCCTACCGCGACTGGTTCGCCGAGACCACGCTGCGATCGCTGGTGGGCTTCGAGTGGCCGGCGGTGATCGTGGTCGGTTCCCTGACGGTGATCGGCGCGGTGGCGGTGGCGGCGCGGTCGCGGCGTCACCTGGTGGGCGTGGCCGCGGCAGGCGGTGTGTTCGTGACGGTTCTGCTGCTGCTGTGGCAGGTGATCCGTCCGGCCGACCTCTATCCGCGGTTCTTCATCAGCCTCACGCCCGTCCTGGCTCATCTCGCCGGACGAGGGGTGGCGACGATCGCCGCTGCAGTGCCCGATCGTCGGGCCGGTCACGTGGCCGGGGGAGCCGCCGGCGTCGTGGCGGTGGCCATGCTGTTTCCCCCCGCACTCGACGTGGTCCGAGCTCCGGGCCCCAGCATCCGTGATGCCGCCGCCGTCGTCGCCGAGGCCCAGGCGATGGGGCTGCAGCCGTGCGGATGGCAGGCCGAACCCCTGGGGGTCTACACCGATCCGGTGTGGCTCGTGACCGGCATCGGCGACACCGACGACTGTGATCTGATGGTGGCGGTGATCGGGCTGAACTCTGCGCAGCGTGCCGCGGTGGAGCAGCGGTGGGACGGCTCGTTCACGGTCGGTTCGATCCGGTTCTGGGCGGATCCCGGGGTGATCGACGGGCTTCGTCCGATCGGCGGGGGTTGAGCGACGAGTACTTCACGATGCAGACGACGGCGCGCACGCCGTCGCGCCAGCCGATCTTCTTGCCCTCGTCGTAGGTGCGGCCGCTGTAGGAGATGCCGACCTCGTAGATGCGCAGCCGCCGGCGGGCGATCTTGGCCGTGATCTCGGGTTCGAAACCGAACCGGTCCTCCTCCAGTTCGATGGACTGGATCACTTCCCGCCGGAACGCCTTGTAGCAGGTCTCCATGTCGGTGAGGTTGAGATCTGTGAACGCATTCGACAG
>JAWLEC010000211.1:0-4341 GCA_041686315.1 Ilumatobacteraceae bacterium | reverse complement strand
CGCCGGCGGCGCAGCAGCGGCCGGCGAGCGCGGAAAGGCCGATGTGTGTCACCGTACCGGCGACGGCGAATGGCGGCGGATCAGTGTGTCGGTCAACGCCGTCGATGCGCATCGTCGGCAAGGAGGCGGTCTCGTTCACGAGGCGGTGCCGGGCGTGCCGGGGGCCGTCTTCGACGACAGCTGCGCTCCGGTGCCCTCCGAGACGATCCTCGCCGTCGCCTACACCGACGTCATCGAGGACGGACAGCCCTACGATCCTGAGGTCGACGTGCTGATCGCCAAGCTGGTGGACAGCGTCGACGGCGACGGCACTCTCGGCAAGGGGGACAAGGTCGTCGCCAACCGTTACCCGACGACGTTGACCGGACCCTTCGAGGCCGATGCCTTCGAGCAGTCCGCGTTCACCGAGCACACGGTGCAGTACATCTACGGGCGATCGATGAGCAACTGCAGCGTCGGGTTCGAGGTCGGCGGCGAGACGGCCACGATGCGCTGGTTCTCCGACAAGTGGCAGGAGGGCTACAACGACGGACGGGGCTCCGGCGGTGCCGCATCATGGGCTGTCGACCGCCTCGATTGGCCGGGACGCCCCGACCTGATCGACCTCGACCCGGGGCCGTCCGCTCGGTCCGGTGGCCGCCTCTTTTCCGAGCTCGTCCGAGCGGACGACCAGCCGTTCGTGGACGTCGACGGCGCCTGCGCATCGTCGAACTGATCGTTCCACTCGCAGAGGTCGCCGACGCACCGGGTCCGCCGTGCACGGAATGACCCGTGTGGGGTTGACAATCGAACGTGTGTTCGATACGATGTCATCATGTTCGGGACGGCGAGCGCAGTGGCAGACCTGTTGGTCGGGCTCGACGACGCCGGTCTCGACGATCGGATCCGGTCGTTGGAACTGCTGCAGCGACGGACGGCCGCCGAACAGGCCCTGGCGATCGCCGTCGCCGAGGCACGGGCGCTGTACGTGGCCGACGGGCACCACTCCATGAAGGGGTACCTCCGGGCCACACTCAACTGCTCGTCGGCCGACACCGGTCGTCTCCGGCGGTTGGCGAAGCTGGTCGACGCTCACCCCGAGGTGGCGAGCCGTCTCCTCGACGGCCGGCTCGGTGTCGCCCAGGCCCACGAACTGGCGCGGGCGTTCGCCAACCCCCGCTGCGGCGACCAGCTGGTCGACGTGCTCCCGGTCCTGCTCGAACAGGCCGAGGTGCTCTGTTTCGACGATTTCCGGACGTGCGTCCGGCGCTGGGAGACGCTGGCGGACCTCGACGGTGCGTGGCGCGACCGCGAGCGGTCGGTGGACAGCCGCAACGCCACCGTCACCCCGGCCGGGGCGGGCGTCGATCTGCGGATGTCGGGCGGCGACCCGGTCACCGCAGCCGAACTCATCGCCATCCTGGAAGCGTTCACCGAGGCCGAGTTCCAGGCCGACCTGGCCGCCCGCCGCACCGAGCACGGCGACGACGCCGCCGGTCAGCCACTGCCGCGGACTGCGGCACAGCGGCGCTTCGACGCGGTCGCCGAGATCTTCCGGCGGGCGGCCGGCGCCCCTCCCGGATCGGGCCGGCGGGTGTCGCCCACGGTCAACATCATGATGGACGAGCGCACCTGTGCCGAGACCCTGGTACGCCACGGCCTCGCGCCAGACAGCGCGCTCGACGACGTTGCCGACCCCGGGCTCGCCGCTCGACGCTGCGAAACGGCCGCCGGCGTCCCCGTGCATCCCGACGACGCAGTGGCGGCGATGATCTGGGGGCACGTGCGCCGAGTGATCGTCGATTCCGCGGGCGTGGTCACGCAGATGGGTCGTCGCCGACGGCTGTTCACCGGGGCGGTGCGCGAAGCGGCGCAGATGAACGCCCGCCGTTGCGGCCATCCGGGTTGCACCGTGCCCGGCCATCTGGCCCAGGTCGATCACATCCACGAGCACCGTCGAGGTGGTCGGACCGATTCCACCAACGGTTGGCCCGACTGCTGCCGACACAACCTGTTGAAGAACCTCGGTTTCCGCACCGAGCGAGATCCACGCGGTGGCCTCATCACCTACCGGCCCGACGGCACCGCCATGCTCGCCGCCGGTCGACGGCGTCCGTTCCCCGGCGGTTGGCTCGTCCAGTCGATCCGCCTCGACCAGCTCGGCCCGCTCGATCTGCCGCCGCCCGACCGGCCCGGCCAGCCCGGCCGCCCCGGCGATCCCGATCCACCCGGCTGACCTCGGCCGGACCCCGTGCGTGGCGCCGGTGAGCCCGTAGTGTCGACTCGATGAGCAACGACCTCGCCGGCGACACCGAGTTCCTGGGCCTCGAGCGGCTCCGCGGCACCGGCTACTTCGAGTTCACCGTCACGCCGCAGCTGTCACGCATGGACGGCCGCCTGTACGGCGGCACGGCGATCGCCGTCTCGGTTGCCGTGGCCGAGCTCGTCTCCGAGCGATCGGCGCTGTGGATGACCACACAGTTCGTCTCCACCGTGGAGACCGGCACGCCCGTCGGCGTCGAAGTGGAGATCCTCGCACCCGGCAAGCGCACCAACCAGGTGCGCGTCACCGGCAAGAGCCCGATCGGTGCCGTGGTGTTCGCCTCGCTCGGCGCCACCGGCCACCATCGCGACAGCGGCCTCAACGGCGTGTTCGAGACCCGCCCGACGGTCACCTCGCCCGACGACTCCACCGGCTGGACGAGCCCGTTCGCCGGGATGCGTGAGGCCGCCGGCGATGCCATCGGCACCGACCTCGGCTTCAACCGGGTACTCGAACTGCGCGGCGCCTCGATCGTCGACCATCCCGACCCCGGCCCCGGGCGCACCTGCCTGTGGGTGCGCCGTCGCGACGGTGCGGCTGTCACCCCCGCACTCGCTGCGTACATGGCCGACATGGTGCCGATGTCGGTGGGGCGGGCGCTCGGCGTGCTCGCCGGCGGGACCAGCCTCGACAACTCGATCCGCATCGGCGAGTTCGTCGACACCGAGTGGGTGCTGCTCGACCTGCGACCGCACCTGGCGGCGGGCGACTACGGCCACGGCACCGCCCACGTGTGGAGCGCCGACGGTCGGCTGATGGCCACGGCCAGCCAGACCAGCACGATGATGCGCTTCGACCCCGACAACCTGCCCTGGAACCGCTCCACCTGACGCGCACCACCTGACCGGCACCATTGCGACGTTCGACCCTGGTGCGGTCGCTCGGGACGCGCGTGTGCTCGATGGCGGAGGTGCACGATGACGATCGAGGCGAGTGGACCGACGTTCGGGGGTGTCGCCCCCGACACACACCTGTTGCAGCCGCTGCAGCGGATGCTGGAGAGCGCACCCGACCGGGTGATCGCGATGACGCGTGACGGCGACCACTTCGTGGATGTGACGGTCGAGCAGACCGCCGAACGGGTACGCGCCGTGGCCAGGGGCCTGGTGGCGCACGGGGTCGAGCCCGGCGATCGCGTCGCCCTCATGGCGCACACGCGCGTCGAGTGGATGGTCGTCGACCTGGCGATCATGTCGGCCGGAGCCGTGACGGTGCCGGTGTACGACACCTCGTCGGCCGAACAACTGGCGTGGATCCTCGACGACAGCGGGGCCGTCGTCGCGGTCGTGGAGAACAACGAGATGCGGGCGCTGTACGACGCGGTCCACGACCGCGCTCCGGCGTGCCGGCACGTGTTCACGATCGACACCGCCGACGGAGCCGGTGGCGACGATGCAGCGGCCGGCCTCGACGACCTGGAGCGGTCGGGTGCGGGCGTCGCCGACGACGAGATCGTCCGCCGGACGGCTGCGCTCGGCTCCGACGCCGTGGCGACGATCGTCTACACCTCCGGTACGACGGGCCGGCCGAAGGGATGCGTGCTCACCCACGGCAACCTGTGCGCCAACGTGGCGCAGACCGTGGATGCCATCGGCTCCGAGATCCGTCCCGACGACCGCGGGCTGCTCTTCTTGCCGCTGGCCCATTCGCTCACGAAGGGCAACCTGCTCTTCTGCCTCGAGATGGGTGTGCAGACGGGCTTCGCCTCCGACATCGCCCACCTGCCGGAGGAGCTGGGGATGGTGCGGCCCACGGTGATCGCCGCAGTTCCCCGGATCTTCGAGAAGGTGTTCAATGCCGCTCAGCACACCGCGCACTCGACCCGCAAGGGCCGCATCTTCGATCGCGCCGCCTCGGTGGCGGTCCGGTGGTCGAAGGAGTTCCACGGCGGCAGGGTGCGGCCGTGGACGGAGGTGGAGCACCGGGTGTTCGAGAAGCTCGTCTACGGCAAGCTGCGCGGCGCGATGGGTGGTGACATGCGCCTCGCGTTCAGCGGTGGGGGCCCGCTGGGCGTGCGGCTCACGCACTTCTTCGACGGC
>JAWLEC010000050.1:0-19355 GCA_041686315.1 Ilumatobacteraceae bacterium | reverse complement strand
GCGGCCGTGTTCGATCGTGAGCCCGCCGTGGGAGAAGTCCACCACGATGCGGGCGCTGTCGTGGGCCGGGAACGTGTAGCGGTGGACGGCGCTCTTCGGGCCGACGGTCAACTCGCAGCGGATGTCACGCGCGGGGTCGTTGCCGTCGGCGGCGAGATCGGCGGCGTAGTAGCCGGGATGGGCGACTTCGTCGTGGAGATCCCAGAGGGCGCCCAGCTCGTCGAGCGGGCCGAGCATCGGGGTGACTCGGAAGTAGTTGTAGTACTTGCGGATGGCGCCCGTGCCCGACTGCTGGAAGTGGGTGAATCCCGACGCGTGGAGCCGGTCGTGCAGCGCCGGTGGGACGCCTTCGGTGACGAGGTCGTGGATGCCGTAGCCGGTGGGGTAGGCGCCGGAGTAGGCACATGCCGACACCATGCCGAGTGGGTGCGTGGCGCCCGGGTGGGTGTTGCCCACCGGTGGCTTGGGCCACCACCACGCCGCAGCGAGGCCGTCCGGTACACCGAGGTCGGTGACGCCTGTCCCGATGAACGGGTCGACGTCGTCGATCACAGGGTGGAGGGGGATCCGGGGCCCGGCCTCGCTGCGAGGTGATGCATGGACATCCACGGTAGGGACGCCGTGTTTCGTGCGTTGCGCCCGCAGTGTTTCGACTGCGTGAACCCCGGTTCGGGTGCAGGTGGCGCCTCGCATGTCGACTCCCCCGTGGAGATGTCACACTGTCGGACGTGACGGACCAGCCGGGAAACGAGCATCCGTGGTGGCGCGACGCCGTCGTCTACCAGATCTATCCGCGATCGTTCGCCGACTCGAATGGCGACGGGGTCGGTGACCTGCCCGGCATCACGGCTCGGCTCGACCACCTGCAAGCGCTCGGCGTGGACGCGCTGTGGCTCTCGCCGATCTTCGCCTCCCCCATGGCCGACTTCGGCTACGACGTCTCCGACTACTGCGCGATCGATCCGGTGTTCGGCACCGACGACGACCTCGACGCGCTCGTCGCCGGGCTCCACGACCGCGACATGCGGTTGCTGCTCGACTGGGTGCCGAACCACACGTCCGACCGGCATCGCTGGTTCGTCGAGTCGCGATCGTCGCGCGACGACCCGAAGCGCGACTGGTACGTGTGGCGTGACCGCCGACCCGACGGGTCGCCGCCCAACAACTGGACGGCGGCGTTCAAGGGGGTACCGGCATGGACCCACGACGAGGTGACCGACCAGTCGTACCTGCATCTCTTCCTGGCCGAGCAGCCGGATCTCAACTGGGCGAATCCCGAGGTCGAAGCGGCCATGCACGACACGCTCCGGCACTGGCTCGACCGCGGTGTCGACGGGTTCCGTGCCGACGTGGTGCACCTGATCGGCAAGGGGTCCGACGTCGAGGACCTACCCGACCACCTCGCCAAGGGGCCGGTGATCGCGATCGATCGGCCGTTCGGACACGAGCTCCTGCGGCGGGTGCGGCGAGTGCTCGAGGAGTACGAGCACGAGCCGATGATGGTGGGTGAGGTGTACCTGCTCCGTGAGGGCCAGAGTGTGGCGTACCTCGGCGACCCGTTGTCGGGCGAGGGGGAGCTGCACCTCTCGTTCGATTTCCGGCCGCTGCACACGCCGTGGGAGCCCGAGGCGATGCACGCCGCCATCGCCCGGACGCAGGCCGAGTTCGCCGAACCGCACTGGCCGACGTGGGTGCTGTCGAACCATGATCAGGTGCGTCACCGCACCCGTTACGGCAGCGAGGCACGCGCCCGCGCCGCCGCGGTGTTGTCGCTCACGATGCGCGGGACGCCGTTCCTCTACCACGGCGAGGAGCTGGGCCTCGAGGACGCCGACATCCCCGACGACCGGGTCGTCGACCCCGCCGGCCGTGACGGATGTCGGGCCCCACTGCCGTGGACGGCGAATGGCGACGCGGAGTCGGGCCACGGTTGGCGGACACCGCCCTGGTTGCCGTTCCCGCGCAATGCGTCGACGCACGCGGCGGAGCTGCAGGTGGGCGTGGAGGGTTCGATGTTCGAGCTCTACCGCACGTTGCTGGCGCTCCGGCGGTCGTGGCCGGCGCTCCGCAGCGGAGCGATGCAGCTTGCGCCGCTCGACGGAGGCCTGCTGCGGTACGAGCGGACGTTGGACGACGAACGCCTGACCGTGTTGATCAACATGAGCGACGCTGCTGTCGACTGGCCCGAGGACGTCGATCGCAGCGGCGTGATCCTGTCGACCATGGGTGCCGCCGCCGATTCCGTGCGCGCCGACGAAGCGGTCGTGGTTCGCCACTGAAGCCACGACGCGGTGTCGTCGCCCGGCGCCGGCCTGCCCCGTGCCGTGGAGGGATGAGGCGATGACCGTTGCGTTCGTCCGTACACCCGAGGAGCGGTTCGACTCGCTCGCCGACTTCTCGTACGACGCCCACTACGTCGATGTCGACGGTCTCCGGACGGCCTACGTCGACGAAGGGTCGGGGGACGCCGGAACGTTCCTGCTGGTGCACGGCGAACCCACCTGGAGCTACCTCTACCGGCGCATGATCCCGCCGCTGGGGGGACGGGTTCGCGTTCTGGCGCCGGCTGTCGGAGGAGCTCGACCCGATGGACTGCGGGGCGCTCCTGCAGCAGGCCACGACTCGTGAACTCTCCGACGCCGAGATGGACGCCTACCGTGCGCCGTTCCCCGACGAGACACATCTCGCCGGGGCACGGGAGTTCCCGCTGCTCGTACCGATCGACCCGGACGACCCGGCAGTGCCGGCCACGCGTGCGGCGTGGTGGGTGTGGGAACGGTGGGAGCGTCCGGTGCTCACGTTGTGGGCGCCGGGAGACATGGTGCTCGGACATCTGCAGTCGGAGTTCGTCGACCGGACCCCCGGGGCCGCAGGGCAGCCCCACCAGACGTTCGAACCGGCCGGGCACTTCCTGCAGGACGACCGGGGTGAGGACATCGCCGCGGCGATCCTGGGGTGGGTGTCGTCGTCCTGATCCGGGCGGGGGTGCCGTCGAGCGCCGCTCGTTCACTCGGTGGCGATCGTCAGCACGGCGTCGGCGTGGGTGGCCGCCTCCACGGGCGAGAGGGTGGCGCCGAGTTCGACGATGAACGCCACTCCGTCGTCGGGTGACAGCTCGTTGCGTGCCCACGTCGCGGCGATGCCGGTGTAGATGCCGCCGGTGATCTCGCCCATCGGGAGCCCCGCCAGTTCGGCGTAGCGGGCGCGGATCGCACCTTCCCGGCCGCTCGCGGGATTGATCACGAAGAGGTCCTGGTGGTACCAGATCGCGAGGTCGGGGCGGAGCTGGGAGATCAGGTTCGTGATCGCCTGCGTCTCCGGTTCGCTGGCCGGGGCGGGGCCTGCGTACTGGCCGTCGCCCGGTGCACCGATCGGGCCCCATCGGTAGGGGAAGTTGCGATTGAGGTCGACGTCGTTGGCGTTGTGGCGGTCCTGGGCCAGTTGCCCGTCGGGGTTCATCGACTCCACCAGCCACAGCTCGACGCCGTCGGGCACGGTGCGCCGGCGGAGTTCGTCGACGATGGCGACGCCGTCGTCCTCGTCGCCGTGGATCACGCCGATCACGAGCACCCGTCGTCCCCCGGGTGTGCCGTACCGCTCGGCGAGGATCGGGCGGCCCTCCACCGACAGGCCCAGCCCGACGACGTCGGCCGTGAGGTCGAGTGGGCCGGGCACGGCGGGGATCGGCACCGTCGTGGACGTCGGCGCGGCGGTGGTGGCCGGCGTGCTCGTGGTCGTGGTCGTGGTCGTGGTGGTCGTGGTCGTGGTGGTCGTGGTCGTGGTGGTCGTGGTGGTCGTGGTGGCGGCGGTCGCGGCGGCTGGATCGTCCCGCGGCGCCGTCGTGGTCGTCGTGGCCCCGGCGGTGGTCGCAATGACGTCACCGGCGTCGTCGCCGCTGCCGCAGCCCGCAGCTGTCACGACCAGCGCGATCGCGGTCACGGCGCGCATCCGCCGGCTGAACCCTCTGTCGGATCCTCTGCTGGTTCCCCGGCTCGAACGGCGCACTTTCGCGAAGGTAGCGGTCACGCGCTCGGTTCCGCCTGCGGCACATCCACCTGCCATCGTTGCGCCGTGGCCATCGACTTCTCCCTCACGCCCGAACTCGAAGACATCCGGGTGCGCGTGCGCACGTTCGTCGACGACGTCGTCAAGCCGGCCGAGGCGCGAATCGAGGGGCACGGTGACGAACCGGCGCTCGAGGGGCGTGACCGCATCGAGGTGCTCATCGGCCTGCGCAAGCAGGCGTTCAAGGAGGGCATCTGGCTGCCGCACATGCCCGAGGAGTGGGGCGGCATGGGGCTCGGCCACGTGGAACTCGCGATGGTGCAGGCCGAGGCCGCCAAGTCGTATTACGGCCCGTGGGTGTTCAACTGCCAGGCGCCCGACGAGGGCAACATGCACACGCTGCTGCACTGGGGCACCGACGAGCAGAAGGAGAAGTACCTGCGTCCTCTGTGCGAGGGCAAGTCGGCCTCCTGCTTCGCGATGACCGAGCCCGAGGTGGCGGGGTCCGACCCCACACTCATCCAGACCACGGCCTACCAGGACGGCGAGGAGTGGGTGATCAACGGCCACAAGTGGTTCATCTCGGGTGCCCGCCGGGCCCAGTTCGCCATCCTCGTGTGCCGCACCGAGGACGACCCCGACCTGCCGCAGGCGGCGAACTCGGCATTCCTGGTCGACCTGCCGCACGAGGGTTGGAACGACGTGCGCGAGGTGGAGACGATGCACGGCGGCACCGGTCACTCCGAGATCGTGATCGAGGACCTGCGGGTGCACGACGACCAGATGCTCGGCGGCCGGGGGCAGGGTCACCTTCTCGGTCAGTACCGGCTCGGCCCGGCCCGGCTCGCCCACTGCATGCGCTGGATCGCTCAGGCCGAGACGGCCCTCGACATGATGGTCGACCGGTCGCTCAACCGATTCGCGCACGGCTCGTTGCTGGCCGAGAAGCAGGGCATCCAGTGGATGATCGCCGACTCCACCATGGAGCTGTACCAGGCGAAGCTGATGGTGCTGCACGCCGCCTACAAGATCGACCGCCAGGAGGACTTCAAGGCCGAGGTGTCGATGGCGAAGCACTTCGTCGCCAACATGCTCGGCCGGGTGATCGACCGGTCGATCCAGGTGCACGGTGCACTCGGCTACTCCACCGACACGCCCCTGGCGCACATGTACCAGCACGCCCGTTGGGCCCGTTTCGCCGACGGCGCCGACGAGGTGCACCAGATGCGGATCGCCCAGCGCACCATCGCCGCCTACACCGACGAGGGCAGCACCCGCCGCGCCACCGGCAACCTGCCCATCTGACCGGTGCGTCCACCCACGCTGGAGTGGATCGCCGGTCGCGGCAGGTCAGGGGTCGGTCAGGCGGTGTCGCGTTCGAGTCGCGCGGCACGGAACGACTGCACGGCCACGAACAGGTAGGCGGCGCACAGCACGATCGTGCCGACTTGCGCGAAGAGTGCCCAGCCCTGGGCGCCGCGCCCGACGGCCGATCCCAGGCTGCCGAGGACCGCCACGACGGCGACGGCCGCCGCGGCGTGCATGAGGTGCCGGTTGAGGTCGGGCTTCGCCCGCGCCACCAGGCCGAGCACCACGAACACGACGCCGACGAAGGCGGGGATCAGCGAGGTGGCGCTGCCCGAGTCCGAGGCGATCGTGACGATCAGCCCCAGGAGGATGAGTGCGCCGCCGAGTCCGAGAGTCTTGTCAGCCATGTCTCCAGTGTGCCGACTGCCCGACGTCTCCGAACCCTCGGAATCTGCTCGGAATCTGCTCGGAATCCTCGACGACGTCAGGGGGAGATGGCGTGCGCCCGGAGGTCGGCGAGGTCCACGTACTCGAGCGTCGACACATGGGTGGACTCCAGGACCACTTCGCAGGCGTGGCCGGCGTCGAAGGCCTCCTTCCACCGCATCGCACAGACACACCACTGATCGCCGGGCGCGAGCCCGGCGAACCCGTACTGCGGCATCGGGGTGCGCAGGTCGTTGCCCTGTGACGCCGAGTACTCGAGGAAGTCGGCCGTGACACGGCAGCACACGGTGTGCATGCCGGGATCGTCACCTCGGTTCTCGCAGCAGCCGGTGCGGTAGTAGCCCGTCATCGGGTCGTACGAGCACGGCTGCAGTTCGGTGCCGAGGACGTTGATCTGCTGCGTCGCTGTCACGCAGACCCATGCTAGAGACCGTGTGGGCGCCTGCCGCAGTGCCGTTGCGATCGGGCAGCCGCCGCGCAGCGGTCAGGTGCGGGCACGCTGCGTCCGCTCGATCACCTCGCTGATCGCCAGCGTGACCACCGCCGCCCCGACACCCCACCACGCTCCGGCGAGGATGCCGGCGGTCACCCCGACGGCGACGATCACGACGAGCCAGATGATCTGAGATCGACGGAGATGGATGCTTCGTGTCTGCGGCACCGATTCATCATGCCCCGGCGAACGAGCTGGACGAGTGATGTCTCTTCCGAAAGCGGCAGGTGGGGGAGAGCCTGCGCCTGCGATGAGTGAAGGGCCCGACAGGTTGGCCGCTCGCTCATCGGTGGTGGGAGAGCTGCGCCTGTGATGAGCGAAGGGCCCGACAGGTTGGCCGCTCGCTCATCGGTGGTGGGTTCCTGCTGGACTCAGGAGAGGTTGACGCCGACGAGCTCGCCGATCGCATACGTGATCGCACAGGCCACGAGCACGATCGCGATCTGGCGCACCACCGACTTCGGGATCGACCGCTCGGCGAACCGGCCGATCGCGGCGCCCACGAAAGCGGCGGCCACCACGGCGATACCGATGGAGATCGCTGCCGGGGCGAAGCCGCTGGCATCGAAGAACCAGGGCACCACGGGCAGCATCGCACCGAAGACGAAACACACGAGCGAGATGGCAGCAGCCTGGAACGCCGACGGCAGATCGCTCGGATCGACGCCCATCTCCTCGCGGGTGTGCACGCGCAGCGCCACGTCGGGCGACGTCATCACGTCCTCGGCCGCGGCGCGGGCCGTGTCGGGGGAGATGCCGTGGCTCTCGTACATGGAAGCGAGCTCGGCGGTCTCCGCAGCCGCGTTGTGCTTCAGCTCGCGACGCTCGACGGCGACCTCGCGCTGGACCAGTTCGTTCTGGGCCGACACGCTGATCCACTCGCCGGCCGCCATCGAGATCGCCCCGGCGACGGCGCCTGCCAGCCCGGCGAGACGGACCACCGACGAGTCGACGCCCGAACCGGCGAACCCCAGGATCAGCGACACGTTGGACACGAGCCCGTCGTTCGCGCCGAAGACCGCAGCGCGAGCGAGCCCGCCCGACACCGATCGATGGCCTCCGTGCAGCTCCTGGCGATCCACGCAGGCCACGCTACTCCTGAGCCGCCGGCTCCGGCTCCTCCCCATTGCGTGGCCCTCGCACGCGATGGGTACCCTGAGGCGCAGCGGGCCACCACGGGGCCCGTCGCCACCGTGGGGTTCGGCGCGGAGACACAGATGACGGCTCACAACGACGTGAACGACACACTCGCACGACTCCGCAACCTCGCTCGCGAGCGCCGTCCGAACGACCCGCTCGTCGCCACCTTCCTCGCCGAGTACTACCGTGAGGTGCCGCCGGAGGACACAGGCGGTCGGCAACTCGACGACGCCTACGCTGCCGCCTGCGCGCACCTCCAGCTCGGGCGGCGCCGCGAACCCGGCGAGACCGTCGTGCGAGTGATGTCGCCGGATGTCGACCGCGACGGTTGGGAGACCGATCGCACGCATCTGATGTTCGTCACCGACGACGTGCCGTTCCTCGTCGACACCGTCCGGATCGTGCTCGAGCGGCACGATCTCGGCATCCACCTGCTCATCCACCCGATGCTCCAGGTGGAGCGCGACGACGACCACCGCATCGTGTCCATCCGCCGGGCGGCGGGACGGCGGATCGCCGACGTCGAGGCGGGCTACGGGCACGTCGAGGCGTGGACCCAGATCGAACTCGACCGGTGCCCGCCCGACGTGTGCGTACGTGTCGAGGCCGACGTACGCGAGGCGATCGCCAACGTCGGCCGGGTCGTGGCGGACTTCCACGAGATGCACGATCGGTTCGTCGCCGTCGCCGACGATCACGGGTTCCTGCTGTGGCTCGCCGACGAGAACTTCGTGTTCCTGGGAGCGGTCACGTACCGCCGCGACGGGGATCGCCTGGCGCCGGTGGAGGGCAGCGAACTCGGCGAGTACCGGTCGGGGCACATGGACCCGAACGTGGTCGATCCGCCGTCGCACGCCGGCGACGAGGAGGTGGTCATCGCCCGCACCGACGTGGCGGCCACGATCCACCGTCCGGTCCGCATGACCTCGGTTGCCGTCCGGCCCGGGCGCAGCAGCGGCAACGACGACGGTCTCGAATACCGTTTCGTCGGCCTGCTCGGCAGCGCCGCCTACCGCGAGAGCGTCTTCGCGATTCCCGACGTGAGCCGCCGGGCCCGCGAGGTGCTCCAGCGGGTGGGTGCCGTCAGCGAGAGCCACACGGGTCGTGCCGTGCGCAACGTGGTGGAGACCCTGCCCCGCGACATCGTCGTCGAGTTGGGTGTCGGCGATCTCACCGAACTCGTCAGCGACATCGTCGGGTTGCAGGAGCGCCGGATCGTGCGCGTGTTCGACGTGGCCGAACCGGTGGGTCCGTGGACGACGGTGTTCGTCTTCGTTCCCCGGTCGCGGTTCACCGCCACGCTGCCCGATCGGGTGGCTGCACTCGTCGGCGAGTTCTACCGTGGCGGCACGCGCGATCTCGAGACGCTCGTCGGTACCAGTTCGCTGGCCCGGATCTCGATGACCGTGCGAGGGTCGGCGCCGGCGGAACTCGACCGGCTGGGGGCGCTGATCGACGAGGAGTCCACCACGTGGGACGAGCGGGCCCGCGATGCGCTGGTGGAGGCACTCGGCGAGGTCGACGGGGCGGAGGTGTTCAACGCCGTGCGAGGACGGGTGCCGGGCGACTACCAGGCCCGTGTCCGACCGTCGGCTGCAGTCGGCGACCTCTCCCACGTCGCGGATCTGCTCGACGGTCGTGGCTCCGACGGGTCGGAGGCGCCCGCCATTCTCACGTCGTTCGGCCGCTCGGTGGATGCCGTGGACGGCGAGTGGCGTTTCCGGGTCTTCCTCCGTGATCGCCCGGCCGTGATCGCCGAACTGGTGCCGGTGCTCGAGTACCTCGGCCTGCGCGCGATCGACGAGCACCCCGCCCAGTTCGGCAACGAGCGCTGCCAGGTGTATCTCCACGACATCGGTGTCGTCGTGGGTGACGTCGCCTTCGATGCCGGCCAGCACGACGAGCTGCAGCGCAGCTTCGTCGGGCTGATGAACGGCACGATCGAACGCGACGGCCTCAACCGGCTCGTGTTGAGCGCCGGTCTGGACGCCCGCCAGATCGCCGTGCTGCGGTTGTACGCCCACTACCTCCGGCAGGCGGGCTTCCCGTTCAGCCCGGCGTACATCGAGCGGGCACTCGTCGGCCATGCGGCCATCGCCCGCGAGCTGTCGCAGCTGTTCGATTTCCGCTTCGACCCGGCGCTCGACGTCACCTTCGAGGAACGGGCGACCCGCGTCGCCGCCGCCCGGGAGCGGGTGCTCGAGCTGCTCGACGCCGTACCGTCGCTCGACGACGACCGCATCTGCCGGGCGTTCCTCACACTGATCGAGGCCACGGACCGGACCAACGCCTACGGCGATCGTGACGAGATCTCGGTGAAGCTGCGCCCTCACGACATTGCCTTCCTCCCCGAGCCCCGACCGACGTTCGAGATCTTCGTGTGCTCGCCGTACGTGGAAGGCATCCACCTGCGTGCGGGCAGCATCGCCCGCGGCGGGCTGCGGTGGAGCGACCGGCCGGAGGACTTCCGTACCGAGGTGCTCGGCCTGGTGAAGGCACAGATGGTGAAGAACGCCGTGATCGTGCCGGTCGGTGCCAAGGGAGGGTTCGTCGTCAAGACCTCCGCGGCCGTGCCCGGCGATCGCGATGCGGTGCGGGCCGAGGGCGTGGACCGGTACCGGCGCTTCATCCGCAGCCTGTTGGACCTCACCGACAACGTGGTGGGCGGCGAGCTGGTTCCCCCGCCTGGTGTGGTCGTGCACGACGGCGCCGACCCCTACCTGGTGGTGGCGGCCGACAAGGGCACGGCCACGTTCTCCGACATCGCCAACGAGGTGGCGTCGGAGTACGACTTCTGGCTGGGTGACGCCTTCGCGAGCGGCGGGAGCAACGGCTACGACCACAAGGCCATGGGCATCACGGCACGTGGGGCGTGGGAGTCGGTGCGGCGCCATGCTCGCGTGATCGGCAAGGACGTCGACACCGACGAGCTCACCGTCGTGGGCATCGGCGACATGTCGGGCGACGTGTTCGGCAACGGCATGCTCCTGTCGTCACGGCTCCGTCTCGTGGCGGCCTTCGACCACCGCCACGTGTTCCTCGATCCGGATCCCGAGCCCGAGGCGTCGTACGCGGAGCGGCGACGGCTGTTCGAGCTGCCGAGGTCGAGCTGGGCCGACTACGACTCGTCGCTGATCAGCGCCGGCGGCGGGGTGTACTCGCGGGCGTTGAAGTCGGTCCGTCTCACACCGGAGGTGCGCGAGGTGCTGGGCCTCGCCTCCGGCGTCGAGGAACTGCGGCCCGACGATCTCATCTCCGCCATCCTGTGCGCGCCCGTCGACCTGTTGTGGAACGGTGGCATCGGCACCTACGTCAAGGCGAGCGCCGAGACCCACGCCGACGTCGGCGATCGTGCGAACGACTCGCTCCGTGTCGATGCCGTCGACCTGCGGGCACGGATCGTCGGTGAGGGGGGCAACCTCGGCCTCACCCAGCTCGGCCGTGTGGAGTACGCGCTGGGCGGCGGCCTCATCTACACCGACGCCATCGACAACTCCGCCGGTGTGGACTGCAGCGACCACGAGGTGAACATCAAGGTGGCGCTCGACCGGCTGGTGCGCGAGGGGGAGCTCACGGCCAAGCAGCGCAACCGACTGTTGGAGGAGATGACCGACGACGTTGCCGAGCTCGTGCTGGAGAACAACCGGGCGCAGACGCTGGCGTTGATGATCGCCCGCACGCAGGCGCGGTCGATGGTGAACGTGCACGCCCGTTACCTCGAGACGTTGGAGGCCGAGGGCTATCTCGACAGGGGCCTCGAGTTCCTCCCGTCCGACAAGCAGATCGCCGAGCGGCAGAGCACCGGGAGCGGTCTGCGAGCGCCGGAGTTCGCGGTGATGATCGCCTACACGAAGAACGCCGACGTGCAGGAGATGCTGGCGTCCGACCTCCCCGACGACCCGGTGCTCGAGGCGGACCTCTTCCGCTACTTCCCAGATGCCCTGCGCGAACGCTTCCCCGAGGCGCTCACGGGCCATCGGTTGCGCCGCGAGATCATCGCCACCGATCTCGTGAACAACATGGTCAATCTGGCGGGCATCTCCTTCGACCACCGGATGACCGAGGATTCGGGGGCGTCGGTGTCCGACATCGGACGGGCGTTCGTGGCGTCTCGGGAGATCTTCGACTTCGCCGACAACTGGCGCGAGATCGACGAGCTCGGCGCCTCGGTCGAACTCGACACGCAGATCGACCTGTTCCTCGACGCTCGACGGATGGCCGAGCGCGGCACCGTGTGGCTGCTTCGCCACCGTTCGCCGCCACTCGACATCGCCGGTGCGATCGACACGTTCGCCGCCGGGGTCGGATTCCTGTGCATGTCGCTCGACAGCATCGTGACAGGGCGCGTGGCCGACGAGGTGACGGCGCTCTGCGAGGCCCGTGTGGCGGCCGGGGTGCCGGTCGACCTGGCGCGGCGGTCAGCGCGATGGCCGTGGCTGCACACCGGGTTCGACATCGTCGAGATCGCCCACACCGAGTCGTGCAACGTCGCCGACGCGGCCACCACCTACTGGTCGGTGTTCGAGGCGTTCGAGCTCGGGTGGCTGTGGGACGGGGTGGGCGCGCTCCCGCGATCCGACCGCTGGCAGGAACAGGCCAGGTCATCGCTGCGAGACGACCTGATGACCGTGCTGGCCGACCTCACCCGCAACGTGATGCGGGCTGCGGATGGCTCGCCGCGTGACTGGATCTCTGCCAACGAGCGTGCCGTCGGCCGGGCGATGGACATGCACACCGAGATCCGCCGTGCGGAGAGCTTCGACCTGACCACTCTCTCCGTCGCACTGCGTCAACTGCGGAACCTCACGCTGACGGCGGTGTACCGTCCCGTCTGACCGGGAGTGAACGGTCTGCCGAGACGTCGACCGGTAGCGTCTGGCAGGGATGCCCGACGTACCCCGCTTCCGATTCGCGCCCTCACCCACCGGCATGTTCCACGTCGGTGGCGCCCGCACGGCGCTGCACAACTGGGCTCTGGCGCGCCGGCTCGGGGGGACGTTCGTCTTGCGCATCGAGGACACCGACGCGGCACGCAACCGACCCGAGTGGACGCAGGGCATCATCGACGCGTTGGCGTGGATCGGCATCTCCTCCGACGATTCGCACTTCGAGGGCCCGCACTTCCAGAGCGAGTATGCCGCCGCCCACCTGGAGGCGGCGCAGCGCCTGTTCGACGCCGGGTGCGCCTACTACTGCGACCTCACCGGCGACGAGGTGCAGCAACGGGCGAAGGAACTCGGCGTCAGCGGCTACGGAGCCTGGTCCCGTGATCGTGGCCTCGGGCCGGGGCCGGGCCGCGTGCTGCGGTTCCGGGTACCCGGGGGCACCACGGTGGTGCACGACCTGGTGCGGGGAGACGTGTCGTTCGACAACGCCGCGATCGAGGACTTCGTGCTCGTGCGTGGCAACGGTGCGCCGGTGTTCCTGCTCGCCAACGTGGTCGACGACATCGAGATGGGTATCACCCACGTCGTGCGAGCCGAGGAGCACCTGCCCAACACCCCGAAACAGCAGATGCTGTGGGAGGCGCTGGGGCACGAGCCGCCGGTGTGGGCGCACGTACCGGTGTTGGTGAACGAGCAGCGCAAGAAGCTGTCGAAGCGGCGCGACAAGGTGGCGCTCGAGCAGTACCGCGACGAGGGCTACCTTCCCGAGGCGATGGTGAACTACCTGATGACGCTGGGGTGGACGCCGCCCGGGGCCGAGGAGCGCGGTTCCGAGATCGCGTCGTGGGCCGAGATGGAGGGTGCGTTCCGGCTGGAGGACGTCAACACGTCGCCGGCGTTCTTCGACATCAAGAAGCTGGCCGCCTTCAACGGTGAGTACATCCGTGCGCTGTCGCTCGACGAGTTCGTCCGCTTGGCGGAGGCCGAACTGCCCGACGACTGGGACCGTGACCGGTTCGCCGCCATCGCGCCGCACATCCAGCAGCGTCTCACCACGTTGAAGGAGGTGCCGGGCGTGGTCGACTTCCTGTTCCTGCCCGACGGTGCCGACGTCGCAATCGACGATGCGTCGTGGGCCAAGGCGTTCCAGCCCGACTGGGCGGTGCCGCTGCTCTCCGACGTGATCGACGCCTACGGTTCGGTCGAGTGGACCGCCGACGCACTCAAGACGGCGCTCGAGCAGGTGATGGAGACCTACGACATCAAGCTCGGCAAGGCGCAGGCGCCCGTACGGGTGGCTGCGACGGGCCGGTCCGTCGGACCGCCGCTGTTCGAGTCGCTGGAAGTGCTCGGACGTGGCGAGACGCTGCGCCGACTCCGTGTCGCACACGAGCGTGCTGCTGGTGCGGGAGCCGCAGGCGGCGGGTGACGGCCGTGTCCGACCGGGGGTTCCAGCTGCCGTCGGACGACGAGATCGCCCGCGACCGGGAACTGCTCGGCGCGCTGGCCGAGCACGAACCGGTCGGTGAGCGATACGCCCGAACCGGCGAACCGGTCGCCGCCCCGGATCGCCATCCCTGCGTGCCTCCGGGAGACGTCGCCGATCGGTCGTCGGATCCCACGCCGGTCCAGCAGCTTGCCCGTGCCGGGCGTTCCGTGTGGCGGATCACGTCGCTGGTCGGAGCGGTGCTCGTCGGTCTGCTCGTGGTGTACTTCAGCGTCTCGGTGTGGCAGGTGTGGGCGGTCGGCCGCTCCGACCAGGCCCGCCCCGTGGATGCGATCGTGGTGATGGGCGCCGCCCAGTACGACGGGCGACCGTCGCCGCAGCTGGCCGCCCGGCTCGACCAGGTGGCGGAACTGTGGCCGCAGGGTCTCGCGCCGGTGGTGATCGTCACGGGCGGCAACCAGCCCGGGGACCGCTTCACCGAAGCCGAGGCGTCGGCCGCCTACCTGCGTGAGCGGGGCGTACCCGAGGACGTGTTGGTGCTGGAGGATCGGGGGTCGTCGACCTACGACTCGCTCGGGAACGTGGCGGCGATCGCTGCCGAGCGGGACATCGAGTCGGTACTGATCGTGACGGATCCGTACCACTCGTTGCGGAGCCGGATGGTGGCCCAGGAACTCGGGCTCACCGCCTATGTGGCGCCGACCGGTACGAGTGTGGTCACCGGTGCCGACTCGCTCGAACGGCATCTCCGTGAAGCGGCCGGTGTCGCCGTCGGGCGGGTCATCGGATTCGATCGGCTGAGTGGGCTCACCGGCTGAGGCCGCTACAATCTTGTGCCGCACCGGTCGCCGGCGACGGCGACCATCGCACTGTGGGGTGTGGTGTAATTGGCAACACAGCAGTTTCTGGTACTGTTATTAGGGGTTCAATTCCTCTCACCCCAGCTCTGAGATCGCCGACCCGGAGGGTCGGCGATCCGTCGTTTTCGGGCTCTCCCACGGTTGGCGGTCGAGCCCTTCGGGGTCCGGACGGTGGCAAGCGTGCGGGGTACTGCTATCGTCGTCGGTCGCCACTCGGCCCGTTCGTCTAGTGGCCTAGGACACCACCCTCTCAAGGTGGCGGCACGGGTTCGAATCCCGTACGGGCTGCCAAGAAACACCAGGTCAGAGCCACCCTCCGGGGTGGCTCTCCTGGTTTTCTGGACTCGTTGCCACTCCGATGCCACTCTCATTGGAGGAGGATCCAGATGAAGGGCTTCATGCGGCAGCGAGGGGCGTCATGGACTTCTCGCCGAAGACGGTGCAGGAGACGCGCGGCTACATCGACCGCTCGCTCATGCCGGCGATCGGGGCGCGCCGGCTGTCGAAGCTGAAGCCAGCCGATCTCGACGCGTTCTACCGTCAGCTGCTCGCGTCGGGAGGTGCCGGCGGTCGGCCGTTGGCGCCGGGCACCGTGCGAAGGATCCACGGCATCCTTCGGCGCGCGCTCAATCAGGGTGTGAAGTGGGGGTGGCGAGCAGAGACCGAGTCGCCCGACCTGCGACTGACGTCGATTCGGCGTCCGCGACGGTGTCGATCGGGCGTGGGATCGTGGAAGGTCCTGACGGCCTCGTGGAGAAGGGGACCAAGACGTACTCGGCGCGTCGAGTGTCGCTCGACTCTCGCACCGCAGCGGAACTCGAGGAGCACTGGGATCCGTTCAGCGTCCGGTGCGTCTCGATGCGCCGAACGCATCGCTCAGACTCAGCGTGCCGGCTGTTCCGCGTCGTCGAGCCCTCGCGCTCGTAGCTCAGTCCTTCCACGCTGCAGCGGCGAGGTCGCCAGCCGACGACCCGATCGGAACAACCTCCCCCTGGTCGGTGACTTCAACGAGAGCACTCTCGGACCCGTCGAACGTGACGAGGAGCGAGCTTCCCGTCGCTTGATGTACGTCCAACGACCGCACGTCTCCACCGAGTCCGATCTGCGGAGAGACGGCACCCAGATCGGTGCCCAGCCTGGTGAGATGCCATTCGCCCTCGTCGGCGACGCCGACCACATCGAGCCGTTCTGCTCCGGCCGAGATGGCCACCCACCGGGTGCCCGGCTCGGCGATGACCTGCCGGGTGAATGCCAGCGTGTTTCCAGCCAGGAACTCGTACTCGAGGACGAAGGAAGCGGTTACTGCTTCTCCGTCGAACATGTCGGCGAGCACGAAGACAGAGAGGCCGTTGGTCGCAAGGTCGACGACGCGAAACGGAAGTCCGTCACCGTCGGCGTTCAGGTCGATCGTGGCGAGGACGCCGCCGTTGGGCTCGGCAAGCACGACTTCAGATGTTCTGTCGCCGCAGCTAGATGTTCGAGCGAGCGTCAGACTTTCTCCTGTCGGACTGATCGCGGCTGCGTATCCGGTTGCGACCGTTTCGAGGGTCGTCCCGTCGACGCTGCCGACCAGCACATCGTTTGCTTGCGCGCATCCAACTCCGGGGCTCAACACGACGGTCTCACCAGCGACACCCAGCGAGGGCGCTGCGTTCGTCCCATCGAGCACGGGAACAGCTGCAGACCCACTGTCGTCCAACGAACACACCGTTCCATCGGCGCTCAAGCCGATCGCCGGCGATGAGGGAGCCGATGCGATTGATATCGCGATCGTTGTTGGCGTCGAGGTCGAGGTGCCGGGTGACTCCGACGTTGACGGAGCCGGCGCGCTCGACGCGGAATCGGTAGCCGGAGGCACGCTCGGCAGACTGTCCGCCACTGATGTGGATGGCGCCACGGGTGGCGCAGGAAGAGAACTGGTCCCGCTCTCCAACGCCGGCGAGTTGTCGCCGCCCCAAGCGACGATCAACGCCGTCCCGCCGCTCACGAGCAAGACCGCCGAGGCCACGAGTGCGAGCCGCACGCCAGGCGTTCGGCCCGTTGCCCGACGGACTCGTTCATCGCTCACGATGGCACCTCGTTTCGATTGACCCTGAGCTTCGCTGTCGCCCGGCTCGGCAACTGGCGAGCTGCGACGCTCGAACAGCCCAGATGAACACCGATCTCGGCCGTATCAAGGTCCTCGACGACACGGAGATCGTGCGTTTCGTGTAGGCAACCGGGTGTTCGATGTGTGTTCGCTCAGCAGCCCGGAACACGCGAACCAGGGCATCGTGGAAGAGGTCATCACCGTCCACGTGGGCTGGCGCGACAGCCGCGGCGAATCGCCGCAACGGCATCTGATTGTCCAGCACCGTTGCGGCGAGAACGTCCTGAACGCCTTCACCGCTGCTCCGGGTAACTCGCATACTTGTCAACGTATGACACCGCACGAACCTCGATCGTGACGCCGAGAGCCGAGATCAAGTCCGAACTCAGCCCGGGTATCCTGAGGTCATGGCCAAGCGCGCCGAGGACCTCGCCGCCGACCCGGTGCCCGAGCACTACTTCGTCGAGGTGGCCGGTGCACTAGTCGTGCAGCGCTCAATGGTGATGCCACCCATGAGCGGGTCGACCGTGCGTTCTCCATGTTGGACCGAGCGGTGGTCCTTCGGGCTCAGGTTCGGCTTTTGCTGGTCGATGCGTGGGCTCGCCGGTCGAGCATGACGATTGCGGATGCGTTGTACGTCGTGCTCGCCGAGCTACGGCCAGCTCAAGAGGTTCGGGCGACGGTCACGCAATGCAGCGGCGAGCGATTCGAGGTCATGCATGTCGCCGGTCAGGATCGGTTCTGAGCGGCGGGCAGCGACCACGACGAGGTGGGCATCGACAACGTCGCGGGTGCCCGAGCGCGCCAGCAGGTTCCCGACTTCGGGTCCGTCGTCGAAGGCGACGACGATGACCGATCGCAGGAATCTCGCAAGGCGTGCTTGGCGAACACCATCGCGCCACACCTGGGCGACGACAGGATGCGTCGTCGTCAGCGGCGTCTCGTGGACGAGCGCTGCGGTGAGAAACTCCTGCGCAGCACGTTCACCTCGATCGACCGAGATGAGGAACCCGGCGTCAAGAATCAAGGCTGTAGCGATCGGTCATCGCCGCCACCGCATCGTCGTCTGCGGGGCCTGCCTCGCGTTCCCAGTCGCTGAGTAGATCAGCGAGAGCAGCGTGCCGCTGGGTTTCGGCGGCGAGCAACCGAAGTCCGACGCGAAGTGCGTTCGATCGGCCGCCATGTATCTCGGCCAACTCGTCGAGCGTGTGCTCTTCGTCAGGGTCGAGACGAACTGTGGTCGTAGCCATGACGGGAGTGTAGCACAACGGTGCTACACCCGGTCCGACTGCAGCCTGACCGCGGGACTGCGCGGTCTGACGCGGTGGGCGCCCTGAGCCGCCCGGGCGACAACCTTGCGACCAACGACGCCATCGGGCACGATGCATTCGTGGACCGCAGGGCCGAACGTGCAGGTCGCGATGTCTGGGCGGCGCTCGAACGAGCGACTCCGGCGATCGTGCGGGCCCTCGCACCCGAGGGCGTGGTCGACGTCCAGTACGTGGTGGGCTTCGTTCACCCGATTCTCGGCGACGACGCACGCATAACGTCCGCTCCGTAATCCGGTCGGCGCCGATGCGAGCGCGCTGCAGTCCGGCCCCACTGCGGTGCCGCACTATCACCGTGCCTTGCCGCCGATCATGGCAAAGCTTGCCATGATCGGGTGCTATGTCGGAATGTCGACGATGAACGTGTCGCTGCCAGACGAACTCAAGTCATATGTCGACGAACAGGTCGACGGCGGCGGCTACGGGTCCACGAGCGAGTACGTCCGCGACCTCATCCGTCGCGACAAGGACCGCCGACAACTCCGACGTGTGTTGCTCGACGGAGCCTCGTCGAGTCCCGGGCCGATCGCAGATGCTTCGTACTTCTCCTCACTGCGTGATCGCATTCGATCCGACGCCTGATCATCGTGGCTTCCCGGTCCGTCCGGTTACGCGAGCGAGCCGCGATCGACATCGACCGAGTCGCTGACCACTACCTCGCCAATGCCGGGGCAGAAGTGGCGTTACGGTTCGTCGACGCAGTCGAACGTGCCGTCGGCCAGATCGGCCGCTCACCCCACTCGGGAAGCCAGCGATTCTCCTACGAGCTGGAGATCCCCGGCATGCGAGTTCGCCCGGTGACCCGTTTCCGGTATCTGGTGTTCTACGTCGTTGGTGACGAGATCCTCGATGTGTGGCGCATCCTCCACACCCGGCGAGACATCCCATCAGCAGTCGCCGGCGACATCGACGCCTGATTTGATCATCCAACGAGCGCCGACGGATCTTCCAAGGGGGGTCGCAACTGGGACACCGGAACGCGGCGACGACGCTGAACGTCTACTCGCACTTCGTTCCAGAGGCCGACCAGGAGGCTGCGGAGATCCTGGGCCGTCTCAGCACACCCGCCGAGCCCGGCGAGTAGCCGGTCTGCGAGCCTGCTGGTCACGCCGCCTCTTCCTCGGTCGTCGCAGAGTCGGCCGAGTCGCCGTCCAGCATCGCGAGATTGTTCGTTTCGGTGAGGATGCCGACGAGCCCGCTCTGGTGCCGGCCTTGAATGAGTCGAGCGACCCGTCAGACTGTGTCCGACTCGCCCGGAATTTTCGCCACGGCGCGCAGGCACTCGCGCACCGTGTGGTTGACGTGCGCTGTAATGGCGGGCGAGTTTCAGGCGGCTGAGTCGTTGCCGAGAT
>JAWLEC010000049.1:0-19647 GCA_041686315.1 Ilumatobacteraceae bacterium | reverse complement strand
ACGATCGAACCGGTCTTGCGCTCGACATCTTCACCGGCATCGACGGTCTTGTCGTACCAGTCGTTGAGGGCACGGTCGGTGGTGAACCCACGCTTGAGCACGACCTCGGAGTAGGTGCGCTCCGGGCCGGGCTGTTTCGGCACGACCTTCTTCGCGTCCTTGCTCGTGGCCGCCTGCTCGATGACGTTGACCTCCGACGAGAGGCCGCTGCATCCGGTGAAGTAGCCGACCTGCAACCCGTCCATCTCGAAGGAGAAGTACGCACCTTGTGCGGAATCGAAATCGCTCATGTCACGACGCCCTTTCCATGAACTCGACCTGCAGTTCGATCTCCTCGGTGAGGACGTCGTCGGCGTCGGCCGACAGGTCGGCGGCGCTCCACTTCGACGGCCACGCCTTGAAGACGTTCCAGCGGTCGACCTCCTCGCCGGCCAGGTTCTGGATCACGATGGATCCGTCCTCGTAGAGGCCCTCGCCCTTGCACATCTTGTCGTGCCAGTCCCAGAACTCCTTGTTGCCGGTGAGGTCACGCTTGAGGGTGAGCGACGCGTACTTCACCGTGCCGGGGCTGTACCGGGTGACGGTCTTGCCCTCGGCGGTGCGCTGGGTGCTGCTGGTCTCGGTGATGTCGAAGCCGAGGCCCGACACGCTGTTGAACCGGCCGCTCGCCAGCCCGGGGAACTCCACCGTGAACAGTGAAGAGACGAACGGGGTTGCGGAATCATCGCTGGGGACGATGGTGGTCATCGGCTACTCCTTTCCGGAAGATGGTGATGCGTGGACACGATCAGCTCTCGTCCTTGATCTGTGCGACCCGGAAGATCACGAACTCGGCCGGCTTCACCGGAGCGATGCCGACCTCGACGATCACCTTGCCCTGGTCGATCGAGTCGGGCGGGTTCGTCTCCTCGTCGCACTTCACGTAGTAGGCCTGCTCGGCGGTCGCCCCGAAGAGGGCGCCGTCACGCCACAGGCCACGCAGGAACGACCCCACGGTGCGCTTCAGCCCCTCCCAGAGCTTCTTGTCGTTCGGCTCGAACACCGCGAACTGTGTGCCGTTCATGATCGTGGTCTCGATCATGTTGAACAGGCGACGGACGTTGATGTAGGTCCAGTCGGTGTTCGACGACAGCGTGCGAGCGCCCCAGACGCGGATGCCCTGGGTGCCGAACGGCCGGATGCAGTTGATCCCGATCGGGTTGAGGAGCCCCTGCTCGGCCTTGGTGATGTTGGTCTCGACGTTGAGCGCTCCGCGCACGACCTCGTTGGCGGGTGCCTTCCAGACGCCACGGGTGTCGTCGGTGCGGGCCCAGATGCCGGCCAGGTGGCCCGACGGCGGCACCATGATCTCGGTGTCGCCGTTGGTGGCGGCGGGGTTGGCCACCTCGACCCACGGGTAGTAGAGCGCGGCGAACGCCGAGTCGTACATGGCCGTGTCGGAACGCCACTCCTTGATCTGCTGCGGCGACATGCCCGGAGGCGCATCGAGCACGGCCATGCGGTTGGCCTGGCCTTCGCAGTGGTTGATGAGCGCGAGCTGCACGGTCTTCCACATGCCCAGGTCGACGGTGCCGTCGTCCTGCGTGGCGGCCGTGATCAGGTCGGGCACCATCACCATCGTGACGTCGTCGGCGATGGTGAGCCCACTGATTCCGGTGCGAGCGGACTCGGAGCCGTTGAAGGCCCGGCCCGGCACGGACACCGGCGTCGGCTCGGCCGGCTCGATGTCGAAGCTGCCGGTGGGCAGCGTCTGGAGGTCGGCGGCGAGCTGGTCGATGTCGATCTTCGTCTCCACCTTGACCTTCGTGGACGTGCCGTTGACGGCGTCGGCGATGCCGCCGAGGGTGACACCCGAGTACGTCTCGGCGTCGTCGCCTTCGGCAACGGTGACCTCGAAGGTGGGAGCGTCGTCCTCGCCCGCGTCGTCGGCGGGCGGCTCGGCGGTGACGGTGACGGTGACGTCGGCGTTGGGTTCGACCGTGGTGAACTCGACGGCGGGGCCGAGCGCACGGTCACCGGACGGAAGCGCCAGCTGGCCCGGCTCCTCCGACGGTGCGGTGTGCGGGATGCGCACGATGTAGGCCATCGAGCCGCCGTTGTTGAAATAGCCGTACACGGAGTGCGGAAGCATGGCACCCGGAACGAAGCCCCCGTACAGGGATTCGAACTGGGTCCAGTTGGTGACGAGTCGGGGCTTGAGGCCGTCGGGGTCCGAGGGATCGTCCTTCGGAGCCTTGGCGGTGAAGCCGACGAATGCGGCAACGGCGGTGGCTCCGGCGGAGAGCGTGGCGCTCGAGGAGGCCACCTCCTCCACGTAGACACCAGGGGTCAAATAAGACGGCACTGCGAACCTCCCGATCCGATTCTGAGTTGCACGACATCCCGTACCGGCAGGATGCCGTCGCGGCTGAGCACTCTCGGCATCGCAGCGATGTCCCCGTCGCCCCCACCCAGAATTCTCACCCGATCGGGCGAACGTAGCAGCCCGGGGTCCACCGGTCAGCACTCTTGGTATCCCCTCAGGGAATTGTCACGGTGACCGCCGTCGGCACCGACACGCTGATGACCCCGCCGTAGACACAGTTGCACTTCGACGTGGAGTTCAGCGCCGGGAAGTTGGCCACCTGTACCGTCGCCGACCCCGGAGCCCACGGAGCCGGCGTGACCGGGATGCAGGGGCCCGGAGTGAGCACACCGAGCGCGGCTGCGGTCAGCGACGCCGTGGTGGGGTTCGACAGGCTCATGCACACGCCGAAGGGCATGATGTTCATCATCGGCTTGTTGTCCATGATGTTCGCCATCGGCTTGTTCACGGCCATCGTGCGGTTGGCGGGCAGCACCGAGATACTCGACGGCGCGACACCGAACGAGCACATCAACATGTCTCCGAAGACGACGGGCTGCGGCATGGCAGCACGGTAGCCCAGGGCCCCGGGCGTCCGCCGGTTCCGGGCCCGGTGCTCGACGCGTGCTTGACTGAGCGACGTGACCACACCGAGACGGAGTCCGTGCCGCTGCCCGGGAGCGCACCGGCAGTCCGGACGGCGCCGATGAGCGGACACTCCCCGGAATGGTTCCTGTACGGCCGGGCGGTACTGGTGCGTGCCGCGGTCCGCGCGGGGAGCGGACGCCCGCCGGACGGCGTCGCCGACGCCGGGGACAGCGAACCGGCGGGGACCGACACCGCCGGCGACGGCGCAGAGGACGCTGCGGTGGCCGAGGCCTGGCGGGCGTTCGGGGAGTCGCTCGACGGCGCGGGGCCCTTCGCGGCCCTCGCCGCGAACGCCGGCCTGTCCCGGCCCGAGGCCGACGTGCTCGCGGTGGTGGCGGCAGCCGAGGCCGACGCCGGCTGCCAGGCGCTGGTCGCCGCGATCCAGGGGGACCCGAATCGCAACCGGGTGGCGATCGGGTCGCTCGGCGGCCTCCTCGGCTCCGACCATCCCGGGCCGTTGGCCGTCGCCCACGACTCGGCGCTGCGACGCTCGGTGTTCGTCGACGTCGTCGAGCAGGGCCCGTGGGCCGATCACGTGGTGGCCGTGCATCCCGGCGTGGTGTGGGCGCTGCTGGGCGACAATTCACCGGATCCCGATCTCCCGGTCGAGGTGAGCGCACTCGACGCCGACGATTTCGACGCAACGGTTCCCGACACCGTTGATCGCTCCGGGGAGAGCCTCATGGTCGTGGTCGGCGACGACCGGATGCGTCGACGGCACGCCGCCGTCAGACGGGCCATGACCGACCGGTTCCTGTGCTGCACGGCTCCGGACGACGACCGCGAATGGGGCGCACTCGTCCGCGAGGCCACCATCACCGGCCGCGGGCTGCTCGTGGAGATCGACGACCGTCTCGACACCATCACCCAGCGGTGGCTGCGGCGCGCCACCCACCTCGTGTGGGTGATCTCGGCCAAGAGCGCCCCGCCGATCGACCAGTTCCCCGACCGGGCGTGGGCCGAGATCCTCGCCGACCCGGCCGATCCGACCGACGACGAGTGGGTGTACACGTTCGGTGGCGACGTGGAGCGCACCCACCACCTCACGTTCGACCAGATGCACCGCGTGCAACGCGCCCGCCGGGCGCTCGGCGGCGACATCGACGCTGCGGTCCGCCGGCTCGCGAGCGGCCCGCTCGAACAGCTCACGCGCCGTATCGTGCCCACCCGCACGTGGGACGACATCGTCCTCAGCGACGACCGTCTCGGGATGCTGCGCTCGATCGCCGATCGCTATCGCCACAGCAGCCGCGTCTACGACGACTGGGGCTTCACACCGACACCGTCGCGTGGGCTCGTCGCCCTGTTCTCCGGCCCGTCTGGCACCGGCAAGACGCTGGCGTCGGAGATCATCGCTGCCGAACTCGGCCTCGAGGTGTTCAAGCTCGACCTGTCGTCGGTCGTCAGCAAGTACATCGGGGAGACGGAGAAGAACCTCGAGCAGATCTTCGACGCGGCCAGTGCCGGCAACCTGGTGCTGTTCTTCGACGAGGCCGATTCGCTGTTCGGCAAGCGTTCGGAGGTGAAAGACGCCCGCGACCGCTACGCCAACATCGAGGTGTCGTACCTCCTGCAGCGACTCGAGATCTACGACGGCATGGTGATCATGGCCACCAACTTCGAGAAGAACGTCGACGAGGCGTTCCTCCGGCGCATCCACGTGCGGATCGAGTTCGCGCTGCCCGGTCCGGCCGAGCGCCTGGCGATCTGGCGGCAGAACCTTCCGTCCAGCGCCCCGCTCGACGGTGTCGACCTGCCGTGGCTGGCCGACCAGTTCGAGCTGTCGGGCGGGTCGATCCGCAACGCAGCGGTGCACGCGGCGTTCACGGCGGCGACGGCGGGGACGCCCATCACCATGGAGTGTGCGGTCAACGGCGTGGCCCGCGAGCTGCGCAAGATGGGCCGTCTGTTGAAGGACAAGGACTTCGGCCAGTACCACGGCCTCGTCGCTCTGTGACCTGCAGAGGAGCATCCTGCCGAGCGAGCAGGCGTGGACGGTGCCCGACCGGCGTCACCAGTCGGCAGCGATGTACGCCCGCGGCCAGGGCGCCAGCTTGCGGGTGATCAGCCGGGCCAGCTCGTCGGTGTGGTCGACGAGGAGTGGCCAGCACCGTCGCAGCACCTCGGTCCGCTCAGGGGGGGGCGCCACTGCGGCCCAGCCGGCCTGGGCCGAGCCGGCGGCGTCGCCGGGGTCAGCCGGTGGCGACGTCGTAGCCGGCGTCGTCGATCGCTGCGCGGATCGCGTCGTCGGAACCGCCCGCGACCACGACGAGACGCCCGTCGACGTCGACATCGACGGACCGGACGCCGTCGACGGTGGCGACTTCGCTCTCGATGGCGTGCTTGCAGTGGTCGCAGCTGATCCCGGGAACGTCGTAGGTGCGGACGTCGCTCGCGTCGGGTGCCTGGCGGGGTGTGGGATCGGTCATGAGATGAACTCCGTTCTCTGCGCCGACGGGTCGTCGGTCGTCGTGGTCGGGTGGGGGTGGTGGTCGGTGGACCGGTCCGGGTCGGGAGATCGGTCAGTGGCGACGGTCGCAGCGGCGAGACGGCGGCGGGCCGGCCGGTAGCCGGTGAACCGGCGCAGGCGCAGGCTGTTGGTGACCACGAAGACCGAGGAGAACCCCATGGCTGCGGCGGCGATCATCGGGTTGAGCACGCCGAATGCGGCCAACGGGATCGCCGAGACGTTGTAGGCGAACGCCCAGAAGAGGTTGCCCTTGATGGTCTGCAGGGTGCGTCGTGACAGCGCGATGGCATCGGCGACGGCCCGCAGGTCGCCGGTGACGATGGTGAGGTCGCTCGCTTCCATGGCCACGTCGGTACCGGTACCGACGGCGATGCCGAGGTCGGCCTGGGCGAGTGCAGGGGCGTCGTTGATGCCGTCGCCGACCATCGCCACGCGGTGACCGGCCTCCTGGAGACGGACGATCTCGGCGGCCTTGCCGTCGGGGAGCACCTCGGCAATGACGTGGTCGACGCCGACCGCCTCGCCGACCGAGCGGGCGGTCCGCTCGTTGTCGCCGGTGAGCAGGGTGACGGTGAGTCCTTGCGCGTGGAAGGCGGCGATGGCGTCGGCGGACGTCGGCCGCACGGTGTCGGCCACCACCAGGACGCCCTCGGCCGCGCCACCACGGCCGGCGAACACGGCCGTGCGCCCGACCGCTTCCGCTGCGGCGGCGGCTCGTTCGACGGCATCGGGCACGGTGTCGAACAGCTGCCGTCGACCGACGCGCGTCTCGACGCCGTCGACGGTGGCGGTGACGCCGACACCGGGCCGGTTGACGAACGCCTCGACGTCGCCACCCGCGAATCCGTCGGCGGATCCTCCGTTTGCGTGACGTTCTCGTTGGCCCGTCCCGACAGAAGTGTCACGCAAACGGTCCTCGCCGGCGGCGGCGATGGCGCGGGCGATCGGGTGCTCGCTGAGCGACTCGACGGCGACGGCAGCTCGCACGAGGTCGTCGACCGCCTCCGGGTCGGCGCCGGGCACCTCCACGTCGACGAGGGCCATCCGGCCCTCGGTGACGGTGCCGGTCTTGTCGAGCACGATCACGTCGACGCGCCGCGTGTCCTCGAGGATCTCGCCGCCCTTGATGATCACACCGAGCTGGGCGGCCCGGCCGGTACCGACCATGATCCCGAGCGGTGTGGCCAGGCCCAGCGCGCAGGGGCAGGCGATGATGAGCACCGCGACGGCAGCCGTGAACGCATCGTCGACATCACCCGTCACGGTGAGCCACACGATCAGCGTGATCAGCGCGATCGCGATCGCCACCGGCACGAACACCGACGCCACACGGTCGGCCAACCTCTGCACCTCGGCCCGGCTCCCCTGGGCCTCGTCGACCAGCCGGATGATCTGTGCCAGCGCCGTGTCGGAGCCGACGCGCAGGGCCTCCACCACCAACGACCCGTCGGTGTTGACGGTGGCGCCGATCACCTCGTCGCCGGGGCCGACCTCGACGGGCACCGGTTCGCCCGTGACCATCGACGCGTCGATGGCAGACGCTCCACTGACCACCACGCCGTCGGTCGCCACCTTCTCACCCGGCCGCACCACGAAGCGCATGCCCGGGGCCAACTCGTCGAGCGGCACCTCCCGGCCGTCCTCCAGACGCGCCGTGCGGGCCCCGAGGTCGGCCAGGGCGCGGATGGCGTCGCCCGAACGGCGCTTGGCCCGCACCTCGAACCACTTGCCCAGCAGGATCAACGCGACGATCACGACCCCGGTCTCGAAGTAGACGTGGTCACCGTCACCGCCGCCGAGCGACATCGACATGCCACCCATGTCACCCGCGGTGTCGTCGCCGATCCGGCCGAGCAGGACCACCATCGACCAGGTCCACGCCGACAGCGTGCCCATCGACACCAGCGTGTCCATGGTGGTGGCGCCCTGGCGCAGGTTCATCCACGCGGCGCGGTGGAACCCCCACCCGCTCCAGAAGACGACCGGCGTGGCGAGGGCGGCCGCCAGCCACTCCCAGCCGTCGAACATCAACGGTGGCACCATCGACACCAGCACCACCGGCACGCCGAGCACGAACGCCGCGATCCAACGGCGGCGCAGGTCGTGCTCGCGCTCGCGCTCGGCGGCGTCGTGGTCGGCGGTGACCGGTGCGGTGTAGCCGAGCCGCTCGACGATCGACCGGAACTCGGTGTCGGCGGAGGCACCGTCGTGCAACACGGTGGCGCGGCCGTTGGCGAAGTTGACGCGCACCTCGGCCACGCCGTCGAGCTTGGAGAGTTGGCGCTGGATCCGATTGGCACAGGCCGCGCAGGTCATCCCCTCGATGGCGATGTCGGAACGGGTGCGGGGTGCAGCGGAGTCGGTGGTTTCAGCAGTCATGGTGCCTCGATCACTTGGCAACGGTTGGGGTCGGTGCAGTCGGCCGGATCGAGCTTCCGCGCCCGCTGCGCCAGCCGCGACAGCTCGGCGCGGGCCTCGTGGAGACGGTCGATCTGGATGTCGATCTCGGCGATGTGGCGCTCGAGCAGCGCGCTGGTGTGCCCGCAGCTGCGAGCGCCGCCGGCCTTCAGTTCGAGGACCGACTGGATCTCCGAGAGCGTGAGCCCCGAGGCCTGGGCGTCGCGCACGAACCGCAGCCTCTCGACCGCGGTGTCGTCGTACTCGCGATAGCCGGTCGGCGTGCGCTCGGGCTCGTCGACGAGCCCGAGTGATTCGTAGTACCTCACGGTCTTCGCCGTGACCCCGCTCCGTTCGGCGAGCTGTCCGATGCGCATGCCGCCATGCTACCAGCAGAACCTTCCAGCCGAAAGGAAGGTTGCACTTCGCAGTCGGCGGCCGGCCGTCACCGCATCACACGGGAGCGCACGCCCCCGCAGGGTCGTCGAACCGGGGGTCGGTGACCCAGTCTCCACCCGCCCACACAGCCGGGTCGACCGGATCGATCCCGCGGTAGGTGTCGGCCAGTTCGGCCGTCAACCATGCGGCGAAGTCGGCCGCGCCGGCCGGACACACGTGCACGAGGTCGCGCTTGCGTTCCGGTGCCCCGTCGCCGTCCGCGTCGAGCACCGGCGGGTCGGCCCACACCTCACCGGCGTCGAGGAACGAGATCCGTTCGTCGCCGGCGGCCACCGACGCCGCCGTGGCCGCGAGCCGGTCGAGATCGGCCTGCAGTTCGTCGTCGGCAACCGGCGGTGAGCTGACGACGATCAGGCGCGCCTCGCCCACTGCCCCGGCCAGGTCGCGCAGCGCCGCGGCGTACTCGTCGTCGGAGACCTCGGCATCCCACGTCGAGATCTGCATCAGCACCGTGTCGGCGTCGTTCGCCTCCAACCGGTCGGGGACGATCGACTCGAACCGGACGGTGTCGTCGCCCCCCGCCAGCCGCAGACCGGGGAAGGCCGCGCCGCCGTCGACGCGCACTCCCGCTGCGCTCAGGGCGGCGTCGAGGGCCGGCCAGACGTCGAACGCCACGGAGTCGCCCGCCCACAGCGCCGAGGAGATCCCGCCGGCCGCCGGCGCCGTCGTCGCCGGCGCCTCGACCGGCGCGGTGTCCGGCGCCGTGGCGGGCGCCGTGCCGGGCACCTCGCCAGGGGCGGTGACCGGCGGAGCGGTGACCGGCGAAGCGGTGTCCGCCGACGCCTCGGCCTCGTCGCGTGGGGCCGCCACCTGCGTCGGGTCGAAGGCGGCGATCTCCGCCTCGGGCCGGGGCAGCACCCACAGCAGCGTGAGGACACCGACGAGCGAAGCGACCAGCACGATCGCCCCCTGCCGCCCACGGACCCACGGCACCCGGTGCCGCAGCGGATCCTCCACGAGCCGGAACGAGGCGTAGGCGATCGCCGCCGACACCCCGATCCGCAACGCCAACAGCGTCAGCCCGTCGATGCCCGTGCGCTCGGGCGTGAGCACGACGTACACCGGCCAGTGCCACAGATAGAGCCCGTAGGAGAGCGTGCCGATCCAGGCGAGCGGCGCCCAGCCGAGCGCCCGGACACTCACGCCACCCGGGGCCGTGGCGACGACCACGACGAGGATCGCACACGCCAACGAGTGGGCGAAGAGGCCACCGCGGTAGAGCGCCTCGGCACTGGCACCGTCGATGCTCGCCCACGACCACAGCACCAGACCGCCGAGCACGGCCACCACCAGCTCGAGGCGCCGGCCGAGCGCCGAGACCAACCGGCTCACGAACCGCCGAGCGGGCGCCGTGGCGACCAGGGCCCCCACCAGCAGCGACGACGCCCGGGTGTCGGTGCCCATGTAGACGCGGGTCGGATCACCACCGTCGTAGATCGCGAGCATCACGGCGACGGACGCCACGGCGCCGCCGACGGACAGAGCGAGCACCGTGGTGTGCGGACGCCGGGACACCGTCCAGATCGCCAGCACCACGAGCGGCCAGAGCACGTAGAACTGCTCTTCGATCGCCAGGCTCCACAGGTGGTCGAACATCGAAGGCTGTGCGAACGAGGCCCAGTACCCGCCCGACTCGGAGATGAAGTGCCAGTTGGCCAGGTACACCACGGCCCACGGTCCGTCGCGCTGCACCCCCTCGAGGTCGGCAGCGCTGCCGAACAGCCACGACCACAGCGCCACCAGAGAGATCATCACCAACACGGCGGGCAGCAGGCGGCGGAACCGGCGACCCCAGAACGCCAACAGGTCGATGCCGGGACGGCCCCCGGCGCCCGAGCCCTCCGCGTCGCGGATCAGCAGGGACGTGATCAGGAATCCGGACAGCGCGAAGAACAGGTCGACTCCGAGGAAGCCGCCCTCCAGGTAGCCGCCGTGGAAGAGCAGCACCGCGATCACCGCGAGTGCCCGCAGCCCGTCGAGCGCGGGAACGTGCTGCCACGTGGTCCGGGCCGCCGGTGCCCCCTCGGCACGCGACTGTGCGGAGACGACCGTCACGCCGCAAGGGTAGTGGCGCGGCGAGCGTGAGGAACGGCGGCGGCGTCAGGAGCGTGGCGTCAGCGGACGGCGCGCAGGCGGGCCGCAGCGTGTTCGGGTGTGATGTCGCGCTGCAGGTTCGCCAGGAGTTCGTAGCTCGCCGGGATCTTGGCCACGGTGGCCGAGCGCAGCAACGGCGGGTAGTAGTGCGCGTGCAGCTGCCATCCGTCGGCGTCAGGGTGGTCGAGCGACGACGTGGGCGCCGTGTGCCAACCCGAGCAGTACGGGAAGGGCGTGTCGAAGAGTGCGTCGAACGCTCGATGCATCACACCGAGGGCCACCGCCAGCGAGTGCCGTTCGTCGGCATCGATCTCGAGCAGCGTCGCCACCGGCCGCCGGGGGAGCACGAGCGTCTCGTACGGCCAGTACGCCCAGTACGGCACGACGACCACCCAGTGATCGTCGTGGTACACGATCCTCTCGCGGTCCTGCATCTCCCGTTCCACGTAGTCCACGAGCAGACGCGAACCGTGCGTGGCGAGGTGACGCCGCTGCTGCTCCAGCTCGTCGCCCGCCTCGTTCGGCAGGAACGACGACGCCCAGACCTGGCCGTGCGGATGGGGATTGGAGGCGCCCGAGATCTCGCCACGGGTCTCGAAGATCTGGACCCACTCGTAGCGACCCGTGAGCTCGCCGAGCTGCGACTGCCAGAGACCGATGACGGTGCCGAGCTGGTCGGGATCCATGTCCGCCAGGGTGAGGTCGTGGCGCGGGGAGAAGCACAGCACCCGGCACTCCCCCGCAGCGCCGTCGAAGGCCAGCACGGGATCCGACGATGCGTGGGCGACGGACGGCGAGGGCGCGTCGGGGAGCAACGCCGCGAAGTCGTTCTCGAACACGAACGTGGACGTGTAGTCGGGATTGCGGGCGCCACCGGCTCGTTCGTTGCCCGGGCAGAGGTAGCAGGCGCTGTCGTGGGCCGGCAGACCGGCCGCGGGTCCGCCGCCGTCGGCGCCCTGCCAGGGCCGCAACGTCCGCTGGGGGGACACGACCACCCAGTCACCGGTCAGCGCGTTGCGACGGCGGTGGGGATGCTGCGCCGGATCGAACTGCACGGCTGGTCGTCGTGGGTGGTGGTGGTCGCCGGTACGGGTCGGCCGGACGGATCAGACCCCGAGCAGGCTGCGCCACTCGGCGGGGTAACGGTCGGCGACCTGTTGCGGGGTCATCCGCATCGTCGACTCGGGTGGCAGGTCGGCGACCTCACGCGCCTCGGCGTAGTGGTGGCCCACGAGGCGGAGACCCTCGAAGAGCCGGCGACGCAGCTCCAGCAGTTCGGCCGGCGGGTCGGGATCGTAGAACCCCCAGATCGTGAAGGCGATGTTCAGATCGTGCACCACCGGCGCCCGGGAGAACATCGAGGCGCGGCGCAGCGCCACGCCCAGACAGCCCCGGACGGCGTCCTCGCCGTTCTCGCCCGGCTGCATCCGCAGCTTCGGTCGCAGCTGGGCGGCGATGTGGAGGGCGTACCCCTGGTCGGGTCCGGGGTCGCCGAGGCCCGGCGCCTCCGGCTGGAACCCCTCGATCTCACCCGGACGATCGGGCATCCAACGCTCGGGGACGTGGTCGGGCGACGAGTAGTAGCGGGGGCGCCCGGTCGGGCCGACCGGGCTGAACTTGGGGGCAGCCATTGCTCCCATGTCTACCAGTTGACCTGCGTTGTCGGGTGCGCCGGCGCTCGTGGTGGCGCGGCGGCTCAGCCGGTCGCGGCCCCCACGGCCTCCTGCCGGAGCCGATGGTGGAGCAGGCCGTAGACGAGGCTGTCCTCGAGCGCGCTCCACGACGCTTCGATGATGTTCGGGCTCACGCCGATGGTGGTCCAGTCGCGTTCGCCGTCGGTGGCCGACAGCAGCACGCGGGTGGTCGAACCCGTGGCGCTGCTGCCGTCGAGGATGCGCACCTTGAAGTCGGTCAGGTGGATGTCACCCAGCTGCGGCAACATCCCGCCGACGGCCCGCCGCAGAGCGGTGTCGATGGCGTTCACCGGGCCATTGCCCTCGGCCACCCACACCCGCCGTTCGGCGTCGTCGCCGTCGCCGACCCACACCTTCACCGTCGCCTCGGTCGAGAAGTCACCGCTCGGGAGTTCGTCGGTGATCACCCGCATCGACTCGACCCGGAAGAACTCGGGCACCTGGCCGGCGGCCCGCCGCATCAGCAGCTCGAGCGATGCGTCGGCGGCCTCGAAGTGGTAGCCCTCGTGCTCGAGACGCTTGAGGTCGTCGACCACCTGGTTGATCGCGGCGCCGTCCATCTCGAGACCGATCTCGTCGGCCTTCATCTGCACGGTGGCGCGGCCCGCCATCTCCGACACGACGAACCGGGTGCCGTTGCCGACCAGCTCGGGGTTCACGTGTTCGTAGGCGTCCTTGGCCCGCACGATCGCCGACACGTGCAGGCCGGCCTTGTGCGCGAAGGCGCCGGAGCCGACGTAGGGCGCCTGCGGGTTGACGGCGCGGTTGAGGGTCTCTGCCACGTGGTGGCTCACCGAGGTGAGCCGCTCGATGCGGCCCTCGGGCAGGCACGAGTAGCCCAGCTTCAGCTGCAGGTTGGGGATCACCGTGGTGAGATTCGTGTTGCCGGTGCGTTCGCCGAGGCCGTTCAGGGTGCCCTGGACGTGGCCTGCTCCGGCTTCCACGGCGGCCATCGAGTTGGCGACGGCACACCCCGTGTCGTCGTGGCAGTGGATGCCGATCACGGCGTCGTCGCCGACGTGCGCCTTCACGTCGGCGACTATGCGCTGCACCTCGTGGGGCAGGGTGCCGCCGTTGGTGTCGCAGAGCACGAGATGGCTGGCCCCGTTCACCACCGCGGCCTCGACGGCGCGCAGGGAGAACTCGGGGCTGTGCTTGTACCCGTCGAAGAAGTGTTCGAGATCGACCAGCACGGCACGACCCTCCCCGTGGAGGAACCGGACCGAGTCGGCGATCATCGCCGCACCCTCGTCGAGGGTCGTCTGGAGCGCTTCGAGCACCTGGTACTCCGAGCTCTTGGCGACGATGCAGACCGCCGGCGTCCCGGCCTCGATCAGGTTGCGGAGCGTGGCGTCGTCGTCGACCTTGCCGCGGGGCCGGCGGGTGGAGCCGAACGCCACCAGCGTCGCGGTGTCGAGATGCAGCTCGGTACGGGCCCGGGCGAAGAACTCGATGTCTTTCGGGTTGGCGCCGGGCCAACCGCCTTCGATGTAGTGCACGCCGAGCAGGTCGAGCTGCTCGGCGATGCGCAGTTTGTCGTCGACGGTCGCCGAGACGCCCTCGACCTGGAGGCCGTCGCGGAGTGTGGTGTCGAAGACTTCGACGTGTCGCATGAACTGCTCCCGAGAACTGAAAGAGCCGCCCGGAGGGCGGCTCGACGAACACGTGGGTGGGCCACGTGTTCTACTGAATGATGATGATGGCGGCGCTGGGGTGGTGCGTCATCGCTGCCCATTGAACCCCGAATCGGGTGCGGATATCAACACCGGGGCCGAGAACGTCGGCGGGCCGCCCTGTCGCTGTGCACATCATTGTTGATGAACGGTGTGCAACGGGTGGACGACGATCGGGATCCTGGGGGTAACGGGAAAGTTCGGTGGATAACCCTGTGTTTTTCGAAATACCTCTTGACCAGGGGTTTCGCGGTCGATTTACTGATCCTCGTTCCGGAGAGCGCACGCCGACCGGGGCGGTGAGGAGGGGGCTCCGGCCCACACCCGCACCGCTCACGAGGCGCAGCGGTTCGGGAACGGACAGTGTTCACCGGCCATCTCGAACCGGGTGATCCGACGCCTTCGGGCGCCGGATCGTCACGACGAGTCGGCGACCGAACCGGGCAACCGGGGAGGGCGTCGGGTCAGACCGAGCCGCCGGCCGCCTTCGGGCGGTGGGGTGGAGACGGAGACCTGCCGGAGCGGTTCGGACGACGGGGGCGACCCCGGCGAGCGAACGTTCCGGCGAGGCGACCGGGTCGGCGGGAGACCGCCGGCGACGGGGCCATGGTGGGAGCCGACGGATCCGGGGCCACCCCAACTGGCCTCGGTGAGGGCGGTTCCATTGGCACCAGGACCGATGGCTCGGGCAACCGGGTCAGCGTGGATCGGTGACAGACGGGTTCGGGGCCGGGAAACCGGTGTCGGATCCGAAAACGCGGCATCGCCCGCCCCGCCTGAGGGCGAGACGGGCGATGTGAACAGGTCGAGTCGAAGGCTAACGCCCGACGTTCGACCGGTGGTGGACCTGTCCACCCGAGACGCCCCGGAAGGTGCGCCTGGCCTCACGGCCGGCAGCACCGACCGGGGCGCTCAGCTTTTTCGCCCCAGATTCCGAAAAATGCCCGGTTCGTAGCGCCTCCCGCTACGAACGGGGCATTTTTCGGATCGTGCGACGGGCGTCAGGCGACGTGTTCGCACCAGTGGGTGTAGGCCGGTTCCTCGCAGCGGATGGCCCGGTGGTACACCTCGGCGATCGCCGAGGTCATCGGGCCGGGACACGGGATCGCCCGGTCGTCGACGGAGTTGATCGAACTCACCTCGGCGGCCGTGCCGCACACGAAGGCCTCGTCGGCGATGTAGAGGTCGCTCCGGGCGATGTTGTCGACCACCACCTCGTAGCCCAGGTCGCCGGCGATCGAGGCCACCGAGTTCTGGGTGATGCCTTCCAGCGCACCCGCCGACAGCGGCGGCGTCAGCAGCTTGCCGTGGCGCGACACGAAGATGTTCTCCCCGGTGCACTCGGCGACGAGGCCGTTGGGAGCGAGCATGATCGCCTCGTCGTAGCCGGCCTTCAGGGCCTCCACCTTGGCGAGCGAGGAGTTCACGTAGTTGCCCGTGGTCTTGGACGCCGGCGGCATCGTGTTGTGGTCGTGGCGGGTCCACGACGAGATCTTCATCCGCACCCCCTTCTCGACGGCGTCGTCTCCCAGATAGGCGCCCCACGGCCAGCAGGCGATGGCGACGTCGATCGAGCACGGCAGCGTGTTGAGCCCCATCTCGCCGTAGCCGAGATAGGCGATCGGGCGGATGTAGCACGAGTCGAGGCCGGTCGAGGCCACGGTGTCCTTCGTCGCCTGCACCAACTCGTCGACCGTGTAGGGCAGCTCCAGGCCGAGGATCTTCGCCGAGTCGTGGAGCCGCACGATGTGGTCGGTGAGCCGGAACACGGCCGGACCGTCGGCGGTGGCATAGGCACGGATGCCCTCGAACACCCCGGTGCCGTAGTGCAGCGTGTGGGTGAGCACGTGGACCTGGGCCTTGTCCCAGTCGACGAGCTCGCCGTTCATCCAGATCTTCGGGGTGGGTGTGATGGGCATGGCGTCAGTTTCCCACGCGACCTGCGATGGCGTCGCCGACGTCGGTGGTGCTCCCGGTGACAGGATCGGCGCACGCTTGCCGGATCCGTGCGGCGGCGTCGGCCTCGCCCAGGAAGTCGAGCATCATCGCCGCACTCAGGATCGCCGCCGTGGGATTCGCCGTGCCGGTGCCGGCGATGTCGGGCGCCGACCCGTGGACCGGCTCGAACATCGACGGTCCGGTGCGGGCCGGGTTGAGGTTCGCCGACGCAGCCACGCCGATGCCCCCCGACACGGCACCGCCGAGATCGGTGAGGATGTCGCCGAACAGGTTGTCGGTGACGATCACGTCGTAGCGGTGCGGGTCCTGCACGAAGTAGATCGACGCGGCGTCGACGTGGTTGTAGGCCGTGGCGACGTCGGGGAAGTCGGCGGCCACCTCGTCGAACGTGCGCTGCCAGAGGTCGCCGGCGAAGGCCAGCACGTTCGTCTTGTGCACCAGCGTGAGGTGTCGGCGAGGACGCGTCGCCGCCAGTGCGAACGCGTACCGGACACAACGCTCCACGCCGAGTCGGGTGTTCACCGAGCCCTGCGTGGCCACTTCGTTCGGCGTGCCCCGGCGCAACACGCCTCCTTCGCCGACATAGGGCCCCTCGGTGTTCTCGCGGATCACGACGAAGTCGTGGGGTTCGCCGCCACCCGGCGCCGTGCCCACGAACGGGCGCTCGTTGACGTAGAGATCGAGGTCGAACCGCATCTTCAGCAGCAGGCCCCGCTCGATCACACCGGGAGCCACATCGGGATGTCCGACCGCTCCCAACAGGATCGCATCGGCGTCGCTCAGTTCGTCGAGAACGGCGTCCGACAGGATCTCCCCGTCGCGCAGGTACCGGGCACCTCCCAGGTCGTAGTCGACGGTGTCGAGATCGACGCCCGCCGCTCGGACGACCTTGACGGCCTCGGCGGTCACCTCCGGGCCGATGCCGTCGCCGCCGATCACTGCAATCCTGTATGCCATGAGCGGCGACTCTACGCAAGTACCCCACCGGGCACCCAGGCGCGAGCGAGGTGGCCGATAGCCTCTGGTTCCCATGGCTGCACCACAGTTGTCACGGGCCGCCTACGAGCGGCTGCAGGCCGAATTCGACGATCTCACCACCCGCGGGCGGATCGAGGTGGCGAACAAGATCGAACGCGCCCGCGAGGAGGGCGATCTCAAGGAGAACGCCGGCTACCACGCCGCGAAGGACGAGCAGGGCCACATGGAGGGCCGGATCCGCCAGCTCGAGCATCTGTTGGAGAACGCCGAGATCGTCGACGGCTCGTCGATCTACACCGTGCTGTACCAGGGTGACTCCGAGGACATGGCCGAGCGCTATCTGATCGGCAACATGGAAGAGCAGGCCGACGGGGTCGACGTGATCAGCCCGTCGTCACCGCTCGGTTCGGCGCTCGACGGCGCCGAGGCGGGGGCCACCATCACCTACGAGGCACCCAACGGTGCCCTCACGGTGACGGTGCTGCGCGTCGAGCAGGCCTGACGGACGGCCACCCCGTCGTGACCGTCGACGCGGCGATCCTCACGCCCGAACTCCCGCCGGCCCGGTTCGTGGAGCTCGAGGGGCGGGGCACCCTGATGGTGCGCGACCACGGCGGCACCCCAGGGGCCCCGGCGCTGGTACTGCTCCACGGCTGGACCGCCACGGCGGATCTCAACTGGTTCACCAGCTACCGGCCACTCGGCGAGCGCTACCGGGTGATCGCCTTCGACCACCGCGGGCACGGCACCGGCCTGCGGACGAAGAAGACGTTTCGGCTCGAGGACTGTGCCGACGACGTCGTCGACGTCGCCACCGAACTCGGCATCGACCGCTTCGTGCCTGTCGGCTACTCGATGGGTGGCCCGATCGCCCAGCTGGTGTGGAGACGCCACCCCGAGCGGGTACTCGGGCTCGTGCTGTGCGCGACGGCGCCGTACTTCGCCGGTCGTCGCGAGGAACGGCTGTCGTTCCTCGGCCTCACCGGGCTGGCCACGGTGGCCCGCTTCACACCCGAGCAGACGAAAGTGTGGCTCACCGAACAGCTCTACCTGCAGCGCAAGACCGAGAAATGGGAACCGTGGGCGATCCAGGAGGCCGCCGCACACGACTGGCGGATGGTGCTCGAGGCCGGCAAGGCGATCGGGCGCTTCTCGTCGAGCGAGTGGATCGGCGAGATCGACGTCCCGACCTCGGTGCTGATGACGATGCGCGACGAGGTCGTCCCCATCCGTCGCCAGGCCCGGCTCTTCGAGCAGATCCCCGGGGCGCGGGCGTTCCGCGTCGACGCCGACCACGACGCCGCAGTGGCCAACACCGACCGGTTCGTGCCGACCCTCCTCCGGGCCATCGGGTCCGTGGTGGACCGGTCGTGACCGCACGCAGGCCGCCGACGGCGGCACTCGTCGCCGCCGGCGCCGCCACGACGGTGGCGCTCGGGATGGCGGCCACCGTTGCGGTGCGCCGCCGTCGCGCCTCGCACCGCGAGCGCGCCGTCGGCAGGTCACGGTTCGGCCGCAACACGCGCCTCGCCCGGATGGGTGCGCGGGTGGGCACCACCTATGCGACCACGGCGGCCCGCAAGGCGTTCGCGTCGGCGGAGCGACGCGAGGAACTCGACCGCCACCGCGAACTCCGGTCCGCCGAGCAGGTCGCCGACGAGTTGGGCCAGATGAAGGGTGCCCTGATGAAGCTGGGCCAGATGGCGAGCTACCTCGACGACGGGCTGCCCGAGCCGCTGCGGATGGCGCTCTCGCAGCTGCAGTCGCAGGCGCCGCCGATGTCGGTGGATCTGGCTGTCGCCACCGTCGAACGAGAACTCGGCCGGCCGTTGACCGACGCCTTCGTGGAGTTCGACCCCGAGCCGATCGCCGCCGCCTCGATCGGCCAGGTGCACCGTGCGATCATCCTCGACCCCACCACGGGGGTGGAACGTGCCGTCGCCGTGAAGGTGCAGTACCCGGGCGTCAGCGACGCGATCGTGTCGGACCTGAAGAACGCCGACATGCTCGGTGCGCTGCTGCAGCAGGGGTTCGGCGGGCTCGACCCGTCGGAGATGGTGGAGGAGATCAAGCTGCGTCTCGCCGAGGAGGTCGACTACCGCCGGGAGGCGGCCAACCAGCAGCGCTTCGCCGACTACTACCGGGGTCACCCGTTCATCAGGATCCCCGACGTGGTGGCGTCGTACTCCACCGGCCATGTGATCACCACCGAGCTGGCGGAGGGTTTCGGCTGGTCGGAGCTGCGACGACGCAGCCAGGCCGAGCGCGACCGCGCCGGCGAGGTGATCTTCCGGTTCGTGTTCCGCAGCCTGTACCGGATGGGATCGTTCAACGGCGATCCGCATCCGGGCAACTACCTGTTCCACGACGACGGCTCGGTGACCTTCCTCGACTTCGGGCTGGTGAAGCGCTTCAGCGCCGAGGAGCTGACCACGTTCGGGTCGATGGTGAAGGCGGCGGCCGTCGACCACGACCACCACGCTTTCCGCTCGATCCTGGAGCACGCAGGGATGCTGCAGCCCGACGCCCCGGTGTCGACCGAAGCCGTGGGCGAGTACTTCTCGCACTTCTACGACACCGTGCGCACCGACGCCGAGATGACCTGGACGCGGGAGTATGCCAACTCGATCGTGCGCCACACGTTCGACCGGTCGAGCCCGATCAGCCAGTACGCCACGGTCCCGCGGGCGTTCGTGTTCATCCAGCGCATCAACCTCGGCCTCTACGCGCTGTTGGGCGAACTCGGTGCCACGGGCAACTACCGCCGGATCGCCTCCGAGCTCTGGCCGTTCGTCGACGCCGACCCGTCCACCGACCTCGGTCGCGCCGAGGCCGCCTGGCTCGATGCCCGCGGCGACCACTGACGCGACGTCTCGGCGCCGACCACGGTGTTGCATCCGGTGTCTGACACCGGATGCAACACCGAACACG
>JAWLEC010000048.1:0-19680 GCA_041686315.1 Ilumatobacteraceae bacterium | reverse complement strand
CACACCTCACGTCCAAGCGCTCGGCGGTCGGTGGCGCGGCGGTCACCGTGTACCACCGCGGTGAGCTGGTGGTCGACGTGTGGACCGGTGACCGTGACGCCACCGGGCGCCCGTGGGAACGCGACACGATGGCGATGAGCTTCTCCACCACCAAGGGGGTGGTGGCCACGGTCGTGCACCGCTTGGTCGACCGGGGCGTGCTGAGCTGGGACGAACCGGTCGCCACGTACTGGCCCGAGTTCGCCGCCAACGGCAAGGAGGCGATCACCCTGCGCCACCTGCTCACCCACCAGGCCGGGCTGCACCAGGTGCGCACGTTGGTGGAGGACACCGAGGGCCTGCTCGACTGGGACGACATGGTCACCGTGCTCGCCGAGGCCGAGCCGGTGTGGGAGATCGGGACCCGGTCGGGCTACCACGCGCTCACCTACGGGTGGCTCGTGGGCGAGGTGATCCGCCGGGTCACCGGAATCGGTGTGAACGAGGCGGTGCAGCGCGAGATCGTCGAGCCGCTCGGACTCGACGGCATGTACATCGGCACGCCGCCGGATCAGCGGTCACGCGTCGCCGACCTGCTCGTCGACCCGAAGGACTCGGCCCGCCTGCTGAAGCTGCTGCAAACCCTGGGCCGGTTCGAGCGGTACAGGCCGCTCTACGAGGCGCTGGTGGTCGACGACTTCCTCGACGTGGCCACCACCGAACGCATCCACGACGCCGAGATCCCGGCCGCCAACGGCGTCTTCACGGCACGGTCGCTGGCTCGCATGTACGCGGCGCTGGCGACGCCCGAGGCGTTCGACGGGCCGCCGTTGCTCTCGCCCGACACGCTGGCCGAGGCCACCCGTGTGCAGACCACGCTGGGTACGAACGGCGACGGGCGCAGCGGCGAGCGGGTCGGCCGTGATGCCGCGGTGATGTTCGACATGCGCTGGCGCCTCGGGTACCACGTGGCGGCCACCACGGCCGGCATCCTTCCCCGCGGTTTCGGCCACTTCGGGTTCGGCGGCTCCGGGGCGTGGGGCGATCCCGACTCGGGTCTCGCCGTGGCCATGGTGCTCAACCAGGTGGCGGGCACACCCTTCGGCGACACCAGGTTCCTGCGCATCGGTGGCGCCGCCGTGCGGGCGGCGAAGCGCCGCGACGGGTGATCCGGATCTCGGCCGCCTCGGTCCCGGAACCCGGAACCGACGTCGACGAGAACGTCGACGAGAACGATCAGCTTCGTGCACCCGCCGTCGCCGCCGGTGCGTCCGACACCGGACCGCGGGTGGTGGCGACGTCGTCGTCGCGGACGAACCACGACACGAACACCGCCGGCACCATGAGGAGGCCGACGGCGAGGAAGCCGGCCTGGTAGGCACCCAGGCGATCCGCCGCCGGCGCGGCGTCGCCTGCAGCGGGCAGTACGGCGGCGATCACCGTGGCGGCGAGTGCCACACCCGATGCGTAGGCCACCTGGCGCTGGGTGTTGAACAGGCTCGTCGCCCGGCCGGTGTCGGCCATCGACGTGGTGGCGTACGCCGCGGTCTGGATCGACACGAACACCATCCCCACGGCCAGCCCGCGCATCAACGAGAACCCGGCGATCGTCGACAGCGGGGTCTCGAGGCCCGCCGTGGCGTACAGGCACGTCACGCCTGCCGTCAGTGCGATCCCCACCACCATCAGCCGCCTCGGCCCCACCAGCCGGTACAGCCGCTTGCCGAGCAGATTCGACACGAGGAACACACCGAGTGCCTGCGGTGACTGGGCGAGCCCGCTCTCGAATGCGCTGTAGCCGCGCAGCGTCTGCAGATAGAGGGGCAGCACGAAGATCATGCCGAAGAAGCCGGCATACGTGAGCGCCGCAGCGAGATTGATGGTGCGGAACAGGTGGTCGCCGAAGAGCCGCAGGGTGAGGATGGGCTCGGGAATGCGCAGCTCGACCACGATCAGCGCCACGAGGGCCGCCACGCCGGTGAGGCCGAAGCCGAGCGTGGCGGCCGACAACCATCCCTCCTCCGGCCCGATCGACAGCGTGTACAGCAGCAGCGCCACCGACGACCCCGACAGCACGAATCCGACTGCATCGAACCGGCCCGGCACCGGCTGCTTCGTCTCCTCCAGCCAGGCCACCGACAGCACCACGGCGACCAGCCCGATCGGCCCGTTGATCAGGAAGATCCAGTGCCACGACACCGTGTCGACGAGGATGCCGCCCAGCATCGGGCCGATTGCCGGAGCGATGACGGCAACGCTGAGCACGCCGATCGCGGCTCGGGCCCGTTCCTCCATCGGGAACGCCCGGTAGAGCATGGCGCCGCCGATCGGCGTGACGAGCCCGGCGCCGAGGCCCTGCAGCACCCGGAACGTCACGAGCTGGCCGAGCGTCTGGCTGAGGCCGCACGCCAACGAGGCGGCAACGAAGGCGACCAGCGCGATGACGAACACCCGCCGGGTGCCGAAGCGGTCACCCAGCCAGCCGGCCGCCGGGATGACCGCGGCGAAGCTCAGCAGGTAGCCGACGGCGATCCACTCGATGTCGGTGGTCGGCACGCCGAAGTCGTCGGCCATCGTGGGCAGGGCGACGTTCACCATCGTGCCGTCGATGATCGTCATGAACAGCCCGAGGATGTAGACCGTCATCACCCGGCTGGGATACGCCGTGGGGAAGGGGATCCGGGCCACGGTTGCGACGCTAGGACAACGGCCTGCGTGAACCCCGTGTGGAGCTGCAGCGTGGAGCTGCCAGGCTGGCAGGGTGCAGCTCACGTATCCCGACTCGCTGCCGATCAGCGCGCGTCGCGACGAGCTGGTCGAGGCGATCCGCGACCACCAGGTGGTGATCGTCGCGGGCGAGACCGGGTCGGGGAAGAGCACTCAGCTGCCCAAGCTGTGCCTCGACGCCGGCCGGGGCGTCGACGGCATGATCGGGCACACCCAGCCTCGACGGGTGGCGGCGCGCACGATCGCCGAACGGATCGCCGACGAGGTCGGCACGCCGCTCGGCACCGACGTCGGGTACACGGTCCGCTTCACCGACGAGGTGAGCGAGGCCACCCGGGTGAAGGTGATGACCGACGGCATCCTGCTCGCCGAGATCCAACGCGACCGGATGCTGCGCCGCTACGACACGCTGATCATCGACGAGGCGCACGAACGCAGCCTCAACATCGACTTCATCCTGGGCTATCTCCGCCGGCTGCTGCCGCAGCGGCCGGACCTGAAGGTGATCGTCACCTCGGCGACCATCGACACCGAGCGCTTCGCCCGCCACTTCGCCGGCCTCTCGACCGAACTTTCATCCCAACGCGTGAACAGTGTGCGGCCAGTCGCCGCAGAAAGTTCACGCGTTGCCCGAGGGGAGGTCGAGACGGAGGCCGGCAGTCGTGCGGCGCCGGTGATCGAGGTGACGGGCCGGACCCATCCGGTGGAGCTGCGGTACCGCCCGTACGGCGCCGACAACGAGGACGACCCCGACGACCGGCGTGACCAGGTGCAGGCGATCGTCGACGCCGTGGACGAGCTCGGCCGGGAGGGGCCGGGCGACGTCCTCGTGTTCCTGTCGGGCGAACGGGAGATCCACGACACCGCCGAGGCACTGCGGCGCGAGCACGGCGAACTCGAGGTGCTGCCGCTGTACGCCCGGCTGTCGTCGGTGGAACAGCACCGGATCTTCCAGCGCCCCGACCGGGGTGGGCCCGGTCGTCGCGTCGTGCTGGCCACCAACGTCGCCGAGACGTCGCTCACCGTTCCCGGCATCCGCTACGTGGTCGACGCCGGGTCGGCCCGCATCTCCCGCTACAGCCGCCGGCTGAAGGTGCAGCGCCTCCCGATCGAGCCGGTGTCGCAGGCGTCGGCGAACCAGCGCGCCGGGCGCTGCGGCCGCGTGGCGCCCGGCATCTGCATCCGGCTGTACCCGCAGGAGGACTTCGAGGCGCGGCCCGAGTTCACCGAACCCGAGATCCTGCGGACGAACCTCGCGTCCGTCATCTTGCAGATGACGGCGATCGGCCTCGGTGACGTCGCCCGGTTCCCGTTCGTGGAGCCCCCCGACCACGCCGCCATCCGCGACGGCTACCTGCTGCTCGACGAGCTGGGAGCGCTGCGGATGCGCGACGGGGAGCGGCCCGGTTCGGCAGAGGGTGCCCGCCGGCTGACGAAGGTGGGCACGCGGCTGGCCCGTCTGCCGGTGGACCCGCGACTCGGCCGGATGGTGCTCGAGGCCGACCGCCTCGGATGCGTGCGTGAGGTGCTCGTGATCGCGTCGGCGCTCTCCATCCAGGACCCACGCGAGCGGCCCGACGACCAGCGCGAGCAGGCCAACGAGTTCCACAATCGGTTCAAGGTGGAGGGTTCCGACCTGCTGTCGCTGGTGGCGCTGTGGGATCACCTGCGGGCGAAGCAGCGCGAGCTGTCGGGCAACCAGTTCCGGCGGATGTGCCGCAAGGAGTTCCTCAACTACCTGCGCGTACGCGAGTGGATGGATCTCTTCAGCCAGCTCCGTCGGATCGCCGGCCAGCTGGGGATCCGCCCTTCGCAGGTCGACAGCCATCCCGACCACGTGCACCGGGCCGTGCTCGCCGGTCTGCTGTCGCACATCGGCATGCGCGATCGCGAGACACGCGAGTTCATCGGGGCCCGTCAGGCCCGGTTCGTGATCGCACCCGGATCGGTGCTCACGCGCCGGCCCCCACCCTGGGTGATGGCGGCCGAGCTCGTGGAGACCAACCGGCTCTACGCCCGCCGCGTCGCCCGGATCGATCCCGCCTGGGTGGAGCGGGCGGCCGGGCATCTCGTGAAGCGCTCGTACGGCGACGTGCGGTGGGACGCCGAGGGCGGGCGGGCCGTGGCCACCGAATCGGTCACCCTCTACGGGCTGCCGATCGTGTCGGACCGCACCGTCGGCTACGACCGGGTCGACCACGACGAAGCCCGCGCCTGGTTCGTCACCAAGGCGCTGGTGGAGGGCGACGTCGCCGACCAGGGCTGGGCCGATCGACACCGCTTCGTCGCCCGCAACGCCGCCTACCTCGACCGGATCAAGCGGATGGCAGCCCGGGTCCGTCGTGTCGAACTCGTCGACGACGAGATGCTGTTCGAGTTCTTCGACGATCGCATCGGCAGCGAGGTCACCTCGATCCGGCACTTCGACCGGTGGTGGAAGCACATTCGCAAGGACGAGCCCGAGCTGCTGGATCTCACCGACGACGCGCTGTTCGGGACCGGCGGTGGCACCGGTGACGGGCGCGCCTCCCACTCGTCGCTGCTCGACGGGTTCCCCGACGTGTGGCGGGAACAGCACGGTGATTCCGTGATCGAGCTGCCGTTGACGTACAAGTTCGCTCCCGGCGAACCGCTCGACGGGGTGACCGTGCACGTGCCGTTGGCGGGTCTCAACCAGGTGACGGGCGACGGGTTCGGGTGGAATGTGCCCGGACACCACGCCGAGCTGGTCGAGCTGTTGATCCGCTCGCTGCCGAAGTCGATCCGCCGTCAGCTGATCCCGCTCGCCGAGACCGTCGAGGCGGTCGTGTCCCGCGTCGAGTCCGGCCTGTCACCGGCTGTGGATCCGGATCCCGGCGGGAGTGCAGTGCGGACCGGTGCGGCGACGACCCGATCGTTCGTCGACGCAGTAGCCGCCGCAGTCACCGACGTGTCGGGCGTTCGCGTCCAGCCCACGGACCTGGACACGTCGGTGATCCCCGAGCACCTCCGCCTGCACGTGGTGGTGTCCGACGACGACGGCACGGTGCACGCCGTGGGCGACGATTTCGATGCGCTGAAGGCTTCGTTGGCGGGTGTCGCCCGGGCGTCGATCGCTGCTGCAGCCCCGATCGAGGAACGCCGCGGCATCATCGAGTGGGACCTCGGCGATCTTCCCCGTGTGGTCGAGTCGGGCGATCGCGCCCTCGATGTACGGGCGTATCCCGCCCTGCTCGACGTGGGCGACAGCGTGGCACTGCGCGTGGTGACCACGCCCGAACTGCAGCAGCGCGCGATGCGCGGTGGCGTGCGGCGGCTCCTGCTGCTGACGGCTGCGCCGACGCGGTCGTCGATCGTCCGCACGTTGTCGAACGCCGATCGGTTGGCGATCGCCGCCGGCGACATCGAGCTGGGCGAGTTGAGTGGTGACTGCGTGGCTGCAGCGGTCGATCGGGTGATGTCCGATCACGGCACGTTGCCGTGGAACCGCGCCGAGTTCGACGAGTTGCGCCGGGCGGTCCGCGATGCCGCACCGGGCCTCGCCGCCGACGCACTCCACAAGGCGGCGCGGGTCGTCGCCGCAGCGAGCGAGGTGCGCGACCGGCTCGCCCGGCTGCACGCCCAGGCGCTGCGGCCGTCGGTGGACGACGCCAACGTGCACCTCGGGAGGCTCGTCCATCGGGGATTCGTGCTGGGTGCAGGAATCGATCGGTTGGACGACATCGAGCGGTACGTGCGTGCGATCGGGTACCGGCTCGATCACCTCGCCGGCGCCCACGAGCGTGACCGTCGCCGGATGGCCGAGGTGCTCCCACTGGAGCAGCGGTACGCCCAGATCATCGACGCCGCTCCCGCGGGTGGGGTGTCGCCCGAACTCGTCGAGGTGCGCTGGCAGCTGGAGGAACTCCGCGTGGCCACCTTCGCCCAGCCCCTGATGGCGAAGCGCCCCGGTCGGCCGTCGGTGAGCGCCAAGCGGATTTCCCAGACCCTGACCCCCGCCTGACCGTCCACCCCCTCTCCGTTTGCGTGACGCTTTCTTCGGGACGCCCCGACATTTCTGCAACGCAGACGGGAGGTGCCCCGGACGTTCTCCGTTTGCGTGACGTTTTCGTTGGGGGGTGCCGACAATTCCGTCACGCAAACGAGGTCGTGGAAGGCTGGCGGGATGGCCGACACGTCCCTCGACGACGACCGCCTCGACCGCCTCACCGACGAGACCGTCGAGCTGCTGCAGACACTGATCCGCAACCGGTGCGTCAACGACGGCACGCCCGCATCGGGCGAGGAGATCCGCAACGCCGACGTCCTCCAGCAGGTCGTGGAGGGTGCCGGTGTGGCCGTCGAGCGGTTCGACGCCGCACCGGGCCGGACGTCGATCGTGGCGCGCATCGAGGGGTCGGACCCCGATGCACCGAGCCTCTGCCTGATGGGCCACACGGACGTCGTGCCGGTGAACGAGAGCGGCTGGCGCGAGGACCCCTTCGGCGGCGAGATCATCGACAGTGGTGACGGGCCCGAGGTGTGGGGCCGAGGCGCCGTCGACATGCTCAACCTCACCGCCTCGATGGCGGTGGCCTTCCGGAACCTCGCCGCCGGCGGGTTCCGCCCTCGCGGCGACCTCATCTTCTTCGGCGTGGCCGACGAGGAGGCCGGGAGCGCGTACGGCGCGCAGTGGATGGCCGACCACCATCTCGACGCCATCCGGGCCGACTACGTGCTCACCGAGAACGGCGGGCTCCACGGGGGCGACGAGAGTGCGCCCGCGATCGGCATCAACGTGGCCGAGAAGGGTGTGGCCTGGCGGCGTCTGCGCGTGCGCGGCACACCCGGTCACGGATCGGCGCCGTTCCGGGGCGACAACGCGCTGGTGAAGGCGGCGGGTGTGATCCAGCGGCTCGCCGACTACCGGCCCGCGCCGCACTTCCACGAGCTGTGGCCGAGCCGGGTGGAGTCGCTCAGCATCCCCGACGAACTCCGCGACGTACTGCTCGACCCGACGAAGATCGACGCGGCACTCGAGGAGTTGCCCAAGGGCATCGCCGCCCATCTCCACGCATGCACCCACACCACGTTCTCCCCGAACCTGGTCGACGGCAGCGAGTCGGGCGGCGGCCGGATGAAGGTGAACACGATCCCCGATGCCGTCCTGGTGGACGTGGACGTCCGGACGCTGCCCGGGGAGGGGCCGGACGAGGTCGATGCCCATCTGCGGGCGGCGCTGGGCGACCTGGCCGATCAGGTGGAGGTGGAGGCGATCATGAACGACGCCGCGTCCATCAGCCGGATCGACACGCCGCTGTGGGATTCGCTGCAGCGTGCGGTGAACGTCCCGTTCCCGACAGCCCGTCTGAGCCCGCAGTTCATCGTGGGCTTCACCGACTCGCGCATCTATCGCGAGATGGGGGCGGTGGCGTACGGGGCCGGGCTGTTCAGCCCGTCACTCGACGCCGGGGCGTTCGGCGCCCGCTTCCACGGCAACGACGAGCGCATCGACATCGAGTCGCTGGCACTCACCACCCGTCTCTGGCACCACGTCGCCACCGACCTCCTCGCCTAGGTTCCCACGTCGTCCCACGATGGACGGGCCGGGGCCGGGGCCGGGGCCGGGTCGGGGCCGGGCAGGGTCGAGGGCTGAGGCGGGCGGTGGGTGAGGGCCGCGGGACGGATCAGCGGCGGCGGGTGGCGAGGTAGTCGCGGGCGGCCTGGCGGGCCTCGGGGTCGTGCATGGCGGCGCCGAGCAGATCAGCGTCGGCCCACGCCCCCACCGTCGGTGCCATGTCCTCCAGCACTTCGTTCACGTGACGCTTCGTCGCCCGCACCACACTGGGCGCCTTGCGGGCCAACTGCTCGGCGAGTTCGTCGACGGCGGCCACGAGCTCGTCCCGCGGCACCACCCGGTTCACGAAGCCGAGCGCCCGCGCCTCGTCCGGACCGAACGGCCGGCAGGTGAGCACCAGCTCGCGGGTCATGGCGGGCCCGATCTCGCGCACGAGACGCGGGATGCCACCCCAGGCGAGTGGGATGCCGAGATCCACCTCGGGGATCGAGAACACGGTGTCGTCGGCGGCCACTCGGAGGTCGCACACGCCGGCCAGCACCACACCGCCGCCCACGCACGGGCCCTTGATCGCCGCAATCGTGAGGGCCGACATCCGCTCCATGGCCTCCGCCATCAAGCGACCGAGGTCGGCCTGGTCGCGGCTGGAGGCAGTGTCGTCACCAGCGGATCCGGCGAACTCGCGGAGGTCGAACCCCGACGAGAATCCTCGTCCCTCACCGGTGACGATCACGACCGACGCCGCCCGCCCGGCATCCGAGCCTTCGAACCACTGCGCAGCCGAGGCGATGTCGCGCAGCGCCTGGGTGCCGAGCGGGTTGAGCTTGTCGGGCTGGGTGAGGGTGATGCGGCCGATGCGGCCGTCGACCTCCACTCGCAGCGTGTCGAAGTCGGGTGGTGACGCAGTCATGACGGCATCGTCGCAGGCGGCCCTGCGGCGACACGAAGCGACCGGCCGCCCGCGGGCAGTCCCCCGGATCCTCCACGAAGATCGTTTGCGTTGCAGTTTCGTCGGGCCGCTCCAACATTTCCGTCACGCAAACGATGCGCGGTCGCGGTCGTGGTGAAGGCGTACGGGGGAGTGGGAGCGGGCGGCCTCAGAGGGCGCGGTAGCGGCCGGGATCGACCTCGACTGCTTCGCCGCGGCGCAGCATCCGGGCGACGTGCATCTCGGCACTGCGCCGCTCCACCGACTCCACGAACGGCATCTGCACGTGCGGCCGGTAGATGAACCGGTGGGTACGCATCTCGTCGATCGTGCGGGGCTCGCGCAGGAACTCGAGCATGGCCCCGTGCCGGCGGCCGATCACCGCGGTGAATGCATCGACCATCTCCACGAACGTCTCGCGTCCCTCGACCACACCCTTGTGGTGGAACGTCACGTAGAACTCCGCCTCCTCGTCGCGCACCTTGGCGAGACTCTCCTCGAAGTCCTCCAGGTCACTCCACACGTCGCCGTAGTAGGGGCCGAATCCGGTGAGGTCGATGTCGGACAGGAAGAACACGCCGTCCATGCGGAAGCCACTGTGGCCGCGGGTGTGGCCCGGCAGGTGCACCGCCTCCACCGTGACGCCACCGCCGAGGTCGAACACGTGCCCGTCGGTGAAGCCCTCGGCGTCGGCCCTCGGGGAGTAGTGGAACTCGTCGAGCAGCACCTGCTCGAACTCGTCGCGAGCGCTGCCCTCGAGGCCGTACACCTCCATCAGCCCGTCCATCGACATGGCCCCGGGCAGGTCGTCGTGGTGGATGTGCAGCCGGGCATCGGGGAACAGTCCGTTGCCGGCCATGTGGTCCTCGTGGCTGTGGCTGTTGACCACCGCGTCCACGGGCACCGGCGCCCCGCCACGGGCCACGACGGTCACCGACGGGTCGATCAGGACCGACTCGCCGGCCCCGCGCACGAGCAGGCTGTTGCCCGACGGATAGGCGCCGTTGGCGTCGCCGACGAGCACGCTGATCGACGGGGTGAGGCGACGTTCGTCGGCGCCCCAGTCGATGCCGGCGGGCCGGGTGGCCGGGTCCGTCACGTGTCGGCGGGTTCGAACTCGAGCGATGCCGAGTTCATGCAGAAACGGGCTCCTGTGGGGCCGGGGCCGTCGGGGAAGACGTGGCCCAGATGGGCGCCGCAGTTCGCGCAGACCGCCTCGGTGCGCACCATGCCGTGCGAGCGGTCCTCGTGCAGGGTGACCTTCTCGGGGTCGATGGCCTCGGTGAAGCTCGGCCAGCCCGATCCCGAGTCGTACTTGGTGTCGGAGGTGAAGAGTTCCTCCTCGCAGACGATGCACCGATACACGCCCTCGTCCTTCAGGTCCCAGTACGCGCCGGTGAAGGCGCGCTCGGTGCCGGCCTTCTGGGTGACCTCGTACTGCACAGGGGTGAGCCGGTCGCGGAGCTCGTCGTCGGAGGGGATGCGCCGCTCGCCGGCATCGCCGGACTCGTTCGTGGTGGTGTCATCCGTCATGGTCACAGCCTGCCCGATGGCTCCCCGTCACCACACACCGGAGGCCGAGTTTCGTGCTTGTTGTCGGTGCCGTCCGACCACGGTCACCGGCCGTTCCCTAGCCTTCCTGCATGGTCCGACTCCGCATGGTCCGACTCGTGGCACCGGTGCTGGCGGGGGCTCTGTTGCTGGCGGCCTGCAGCACGGGCGACGGCGTCGACGGGGCCGCCGACCCTGCGCCGAACGATGCGACGACCGACGTCGGCGATCGCCCCTCCGCCGTCGACGGCGGACCCGACGACAGGCGCGACATCCGCTTCCGCTATCCGGAGGCACCCGTCGCACCGGGCGAGAACGAGCCCACGCCCGGCGCCGACGAGGCCGTCGACCGGATCACCGACGGCCTGCGCAACGGCGGGATCCTCGATGCCGGTGGCGTGACGTCGCTCGCGCAGAACGGCGACGCCCGCCACGCCTGGTACGTCGCCGACCTGATGCGCTTCTTCGGGGCCGGCGACGTCGACGGGGCAGCGACGGTGCTCGTGGACGCCTTCGAGACGCTGACCGGAGCGACGCTCGCCGACGACCCCGACAGCGACACCAGCGTGTGGTCGAGCAGTTCCAACCATCTCATCGCCTGGGACACACCGGCCTACCCCGGCTACCGGGAGGACAAGTCGGGTCTGTTCCTGCTGGTCGAGCCGGCCTGGGAGCCCTTCTTCGCCGACGCCGACGCCGACATCGACTGGCGGCATCTCAGCTGGGGCGGCGTGCTCATCGACGATCGGGAGCTGGGCGACACCGACGGGTGCATCGACGGCTGCATCCCGGCCCTCGACGACCCGGCCGTGACCGACGCCGACGGCGGCGACTGGTACCCCGACGACGCCGTCGTGTTCGGGATCGTCGAGGACGGAGAGGCACTGGCGATCCCGAAGAACGTCGCCGAGATCCACGAGATGTTCAACCTCACGCTGGGCGACCGTCGGTTCGGGATCCCGTACTGCACGTTGTGCGGCGCCGCGCAGGCGTACCGCACGGACGCCGACGTCACGCTCGGCGGCGCCGACTCCGTGCCGGTGCTGCGCACCTCCGGTCTGCTGTCGCGCTCGAACAAGGTGATGTACGACCTCGCGACGCAGTCGGTGTTGGACACGTTCACGGGTGCCGCGGTGTCGGGCCCGCTCCAGGACCTCGGTGTGGTGCTCGAGCAGACCACGGTCGTGCGGTCGACGTGGGGCGAGTGGAAACTGGCGCACCCCGACACGACGATCATCGCCGAGGACGGCGGGATCGGACGGTCGTATCCGCTCGACCCGCTGCAGGGCCGTGACGACGACGGGCCGATCTTCCCGATCGGCGACGTCGACGACCGCCTCGGCGTGCAGGAGCTGGTCGTCGGGGTGATCACCGCCGACGGCACGCCCGTCGCCTTCGTCGCGGATGACGCCGGGCTGGCGCTGGCCATCGACCGCGAGGTCGAACTGGCCGGCGTCCGCCTCGCCGCCGACGGCGACGGTCTACGGGCGTTCGACGCCGCGACGGGTGATCCGCTGCCGGCCCACGAGGCGTTCTGGTTCGCCTGGAGCCAGTTCCATCCCACCACCGAACTCTGGGCTCCCTGAGTTCGGCAGCAAGGTGAGATGAGATGCTGATGAAAACGCAGCGCCTCAGGGTCACCGAGTTCGTGCCGATGTGGCCGAAGTTGCCGGAGTACCGATCGGCTCAGGGCGTTGTCAGCCCGCGAAACGTGCGCTGCAGTAGGGCCGCAGTCGCACGCCTGGCCCGTCGCTGCAGGGGTGATTCTGTGCGGGTGTCATGTGGTGAGTTGGCGGAGTCGCTCGGCGATCGTGTCGACGGTCGGTTGGCCGGCGACGACGTCGATCACGAGGTCGTAGACGTCGTCGTTGCCGGCGCGTGAGATCTCGACGCTGTTGATCTCGAGGAAGACCGCGGTGGCCAACCATCCGAGGCGCTTGTTGCCGTCGACGAGTGCGTGGTTGTTGACGGTCGAATACAGCAGCGCGGCTGCCTTGGCCCAGATGTCCGGGTAGGCGTCCTCGCCGAAGGCGGTCGTCTGCGGGCGGGCGACGGCCGAGCCGAGCAGACCGATGTCGCGGATCGGGGCCGGGTCACCCAGGAGCGCAATGGCGAGGTCGACGACGTCATCGAGGTCGATGAACTCGACCGGTTCGTTCACTCGCCGAGCCGACGCAAGGGCTCCGTCATGAGAGCAATGGCCTCGCGTTCGAAATGATCTCGTGTCTCGTTGGGCCGAAGTCGCACACCGGCAACATCCGGACGAGTGGGTTACCCAAGCGCGCGATATGCGTGGATCGAAGTGCGATGGTTTGCCGGATCTGGGCGGGGTCAGCGAAGGGCGGTCGGAACATTCTGAGCGGCTCGACTCCCCAGTCGCCCGAGAGGTGGTGCGCCGTGTCGTGGAGTGTTGAATCGGGCGACGGTCACTCAGCGGCTGATGACGGCGTCACGACTCACTTCGACGAGGACCGAGTGCTCGAAAGCTTCGACGAGCAGCGGCTCAACTGCTTCGATGAGGGTGATCAGGTCGTCGTTGCGAATGTTGCCGGTGGTCACCAAGGGCAATCGTCGCGGCGCATCGTTCAGTAAGTGGCCATCGAGGAAGTCGTGATCCTTGGTGACCACGGTTCGATCATCGCGATCTGCGATCCGGATGATCTCGGCGTCGGTGGTCCGGTTTCCGTCAGCGAGTTCGCTGGTGTGCACCACATCGTGGCCCAGCGAGGCGAAGCATCCAGCGAGCCGGTCTGGCAGCTGTGCGTCGATGAGGAGTCTCACGCAGCTGGGATCGGGACCGACGAACGCGTCCGGGTCACCAATGCGGCGTACTCGAGCGATGCGAGCACATCTTCAGCAACGAGGTCGGGGTAGTCCGCCAGCACCTCGTCGGTGGTCATCCCCGCAGCCAGCAGCCCGACGATCATCTCGACCGGGTAGCGCAGACCGCGCACCGTCGGCGCACCGTGACAGACCTGAGGGTCGACGGTGATCCGGTCCAACAAACTCACGATGTAAACGTACCAGCAGCACCGGATCGGACGAGCCCGGGATGCAATCGTGACCAGGGCGCTCGGGATCGCTCGACCGCCCGGCGCGCTGAGCCGCTCGTGTTCGGCACGACCGCGCTCGGCCGGGAGCGCGGGAACGTGCTGGAGCTCTCATCATCAGCTCGGTATGCTGGCATACATGCAGCGAACCACGGTGAAGCTCCCCGACGATCTCGACGCACGCCTGCGGCACGAGGCCGAGAGGCGAGGAGTCACGGTGTCTGAACTGACGAGAGAAGCGATCGAGACACTCCTTGCCGCACCACAGGGCAAACGTCGATTCCTTGCTGCGGGCGCGGGTGCCAGCGGACGCTCGGACGTCTCCGAGCGCATCGAGGAGATCCTCGCCAACGAGGTCGGCTCATCGCGCTGATCGTCGATGCCGGGCCGCTGTATGCCTACATCGACCGCGACGACCGTCACCACGACGCGAGCCTCGACCTGCTCGAAACCCACGCCGGGCCGCTGATCATTCCAACCCTGGTGGTCACCGAGGTCGTCTACTTGCTCGGGACGCGCCTCGGTGTCGAGCCCGAGGTCCGGTTTCTCGGAGACCTCGCCGCCGGCAATCTCATCGTCGAACCAGTCGCAGCGTCGGACTGGATGCGCATCGCTGAGCTCGTGGCGCAGTACGGAGATCTGCCGCTTGGAACCGTCGATGCATCGGTGATCGCTGCCGCCGAGCGACTCGGTGTCAGCGACATCGCAACAATCGATCGACGCCACTTCACCGTCGTTCAATCGAGGATCGACAGCCTGAGTCTGCTGCCCTGAACCCGTTCGAGAATGCTCGGCCTCGAAGCTGAACCTGACCGCTCGATAGCGGCACGACTGCGAGCTCCCACCTGCGCGGGATTGTCGGCCCAGTGTCGATGGACCGGAGGGTCACGCCTGCAGCGGGTCGGCGATGTGGAGGCCCTGGCGTTCGGCCGCTTCGCAGAGGTCTCGGTCTGCGCTCGTGAGTACTGTCGCGCCGACGAATAGTGCACCTGCGAGGTGGACGGCGTCGTAGCCCCGCAGCGACTCGGTTTCCGCGAGTTGCGCTGCGCTCTCGATGAGGTTCTCGGTCACCTCGACGAGATGGAGCTCGTCGACGAACGCACCGAGCTCGGTCTGGGCAACGTGCAACTGGTCGGACGAGAGGCGCTCACTGCGCGCAGCCGTAGCGAGCGCAGCGCGCGCTTCGACCACGACCAAGCTCACCGAGGTAACCGAGTCGGCCGACTGCCAGATCACTTCGGCTCGGTCCGATCCCTCCTCATCGATGATGAGCTTGATCAGCGTCGAGGTGTCGACGTAGGTGATCACCGACGTTGCTCAGCGACGAGATCGCTCACACTTCCCTTCGGCCTGATTCGGGACCTGGGCGCATGTCGAGTGCTGCTCGACGGTGGCCGAACCACGCCGGCGGCGACGAGATCAGCGAGACGGTCGTCCGGTGCGTCGAGCGGGGAGAGCTTGGCGACTGGGCGACCCCGGTCTGTGACGATGACCTCTTCGCCGGACTCGACGCGGTCGATGTACTTGCTCAGACCGTTCTTCAGCTCACGGATCCCGACCTCGGTCCTCGAAGTGGCTACCTTCATCGCTTTATTGTAGCCACGCCGGCGGCGCGGTCAACGCTCCTCTTCAGAACTCCGATGCGCGGCCGAATCGGTCGGACCCACACATATCACCACCCGCCGCCGTCCGCCCGAAGCGCCCAGTACGGCACGTACGTGCTCGCCTGACCCATCAGCTGGCCGGTCGAGCGACCCATCCGAGATCGGCACTTCCCGATCGCCGGTGACGGGTACGGCGGCCACGCATATCGACGGCTGTAACGCACCGGCACCTGTGAACTGGCCCCGGGATTATCTCGCGTGCGGCTTGGGCCGCGATGCGGCGCGACGTCCTACTCCAGAATTGGGAATATGGGTGTCGTTATCGAGCGGCTGTTCGCAACGGCGCTGCCCGTGGGAGAGTGATCCGGTAACGAGGACCCAGCTGCTCTCGGGATGCTCAGGTGCGTGACCCGCTCGAGGGATTGTCGGAGTCCGGCACCATCCGGACCGGCGCCGACATGCGGAACGTGGGCGAGGCGTTCCGGCCCGTTCACCGAGCTGCCGCAGCGATGATCCATGAGCGGAACATTTCGGTGTCGGTCTACGCCTACGGATCCGTCGTCACGGGTCAGGCGAAAGTCGGGGTATCTGACGTCGACCTGCTCACGATCGGGTTACCGCCAAGTGACGCGGACCTGATTGGAGCTGCGCTCTCGACACGGTTCGCCCACGTCTGTCGGGGCATCGAGATCAGTGCCGCCGAAGGCGGCGACTTCGTCGGCGAGCCGGACGAGCCATACGGGAACCGGGTGTTCCTTCGCCACTACTGCATCCTGCTCGCAGGATCCGACGCTCACCGTCCGAAGCACGATTTCGCTGGGGACCGTCGCACTGCCCGCGGTTTCAACGGCGACATCGCCCAACACGTCCAACGATGGCGAAACGCGCTCGAGGCAGGAGAGGACGCAGGAGTCGTCGCGCAGCGGATGGCACGCAAGTCTTTGCTGGCGGTCGCCGGGTTGGTCAGCGTCCATGACCACACCTGGACAACGGACCGCGAAACGAGCGCCCATCGCTGGAGCGAAATTGAGCCAGCACATCACGACGGGCTCGCCCAGCTGATCTCATGGACTTCGACCAGGCCGGCACCACAGGTCGACACCGTGCGGAACGTTCTCGACGGAACCGTCGAGCCGATCGTCTCCGTATTCAGCGAACTGATCGGATTGTGGCCTGACACCGTCCGTGATTCTGTTGCGCCACGGTAGGGCCGGGCTGCGGCGCGATTCTCTTCGGCGCGGCTCCATTGCCGGGCGGAGATATCGAGCGCGATCAACGGGGACTTCGGGCGTGTTCGAATTTGAGATGCCGGTCGTTTCGGCGCCGACTAAACCGTGGGGATGCGCCACCTCGCCGGGAACCTCATCCAGATCCCGGGCGTCGTGGCTGTTGCCCTGGGCGGTTCCAGAGCAATCGGCACTGCGACGACGAACTCCGACTGGGACTTTGGGTTGTACTACCGCGGCGGAATCGACACCGACGCGATCCGACAGCTCGGATGGTCCGGGCGCGTTTTCGAACCGGGCGACTGGGGTCGCATCATCAACGGAGGCGCCTGGTTGAAGGTCGACGGCCAGAGAGTCGATCTCATCTACCGCGATCTGGAAGAGGTGGAGAGGTGGACATCCGAAGCCGAGCGCGGGCAGTTCGAGATCCAACGCGAGGTCGGCTACGTCGCGGGCATCGCAACGTATGTCCTTGCTGGCGAACTGGCAGTGAACGAGGCACTCGAAGGCCACCTCCCCAAGCCGTTGTTTCCCGACGCACTACGCGAGTCGGCGCCGGCACGGTGGAACCGACTCGCGGGCGGAGCGATGCACTTCGCCCGTCTCCATCTGGAGCGCGGTGATCTTGTCGCATCCTCGGCGAACGTCGGCCAGGCGGTCCTTGCCGCTGCTCAGGCGCGTCTCGCCTCATGGGGTGAGTGGGCGTTGAATGAGAAGGGGATCGTGGATCGAGCGGGCCTCGCTGAGGCGATCGTGGCCATTGACGAACTCGATCCGGCCGAGGCGATCGGACACATCGCTCAGCTTCTCGACGTCGACTGGACGTGACCGGCGAACCGCGTCCAATTCCGGTTCGACAGTGTGATTACCGGGTGCTCGGCAAGGGCCGATACCGAGTGGTACAGCGAGCGGGAGTTTCGGGATTCTGTGTGGCGAAGTGTGCGGGGTGGGACTACCGATGGTGGAGGACCGTCACACCAGGCAGATCGTCGAACGCTGTGAGATCGCTGGTCACGACGGAGCGCTTCGATGCGCGTGCTGCCGCAGCAATGATGAGGTCGTGGGCACCGCGTGGGCGGCCGGCCTGACGGACGGCGACGAGCAGTTCGGCGTGTTCGGCAGCGACCGATCGGTCGTAGGAGAGGATCGGGATGACATCGCACACGTCGTCGACGAACTGTTGGCGTTGTGTTCGTCGTCGCCCCGTCGCCAAGCGCGCGCCGACTTGGAGCTCGGCGACGGTGATCGCCGCGAGTGCGACGTCGTCGTCGTCGCCGATTGCCTGGTCGAGCTGAGCGTCGGACCGTTCGGCGTCGATGAGGAATGTGGTGTCGAGCAGCAGCAGGGTCATCGTCGCTCATCGAGTTCGACGAGCGCGCGGACCTCGTCGAGCGACGTCGCCCACTCCCGGTCGGGGCCATTTCGTCGCAGCAGGTCTTTCGTGTCGGATCCGCGGCCACGAGAGACGGGCTCGATCTGTGCGACTGCGCGACCGTGCCGGATGATTGTGTAGCGCTCGCCGTCATGTTCGACTGAATCGAGCAGATCCGCGAACCTTCGAGCAGCGTCCGTTGCGGTCACTTCCGACATGAGATCAGATTCTCTGATTTCTGTCGGCGCGGCAAGCGGATAGGACTGGGAGGCGGCGCAGAAGGCGACGTAGTTGCCAAACCCGTGCTCAGTGGCGACGGCACTATCGGGTGCGCTGCTTGGGTCGCTCTGCCCGCGATACTGCGGCGCCGGAGTGGGGCCGGTATGAGTGGATGGGTAGCGCCGAGTGACCGGATTACCGAGCGGCGTTATGTGGTGCTGGCAGAGGATTCGAAATCGGCGGGCGCCATGACCGGTGGACGCTGCTCGTCCCATTCCAGGAGGTCCTTGTCGCCCGACACGACGACATCGACATCGTGAGCTCTTGCGAGTGCGATGAGGTAGTCGTCGTTCGGGTCACGTGTCTCGAACCTGACCTCGCCGGGGTCCTCGACGAGATCGACGACCGCCTCGATCGTTTCTACGAACGACGTCGCGTTCTGCAGACTGATCCACTTGCGGAGACGAGCCCGAGTCGTCAGGACCTCGCGAACCTCACCGAGGAGTTCCGGGCACATCACCACCTCGAAGTCGGCGGTCCCGGCCAACCACGCCACGACGATTCGATGCGACGCGCCGCGCTGGATGGCAGCGGACACGAACACGTTCGCATCGATGAAGACCCGCACGCCTGCGGTGACCGATCAACTCGTCGCGCGGCGACGACGTACTGCACGTACCTCTTCGACCGCGAGTTCGAGCGCGTCGTCTTCGTCGAGCGTGCTGTTGGCGTCCACGTTGGAGGCCAAGGCTTCTCGTGCAGTGGCGGTGAAGCTCTCCCATGCCGATTGACGTGTGACGCCGAGGGCGTCGCCGATCTGTTGCCACGACGCGCCGGCAGATCGTGCGGCGATGACTTGCTCGCGACGAATCCGCTCGAGTTCGCGCTCACTGTCGGTCAGGACGCGCAGCGCCGCCAACGGCTCGTGCGGCAGAGCATCCGGTGCCACGATCACGCTCATGAATGTCAGGATACCCTGACGGCGAGCGAGTGCCCAAACCGTCATTTCGTGGCGTCACGATTGGGCCGATACCGGGTGGCCCGCACGGGGCCGCCGGCGTCATTCTGTCGTGCAGTTATCGTGCGGTCTCGATGGGATCGGGTGTGCCGCTGTCACGGTTCGTGGACTGGTGGGGCTTTACCTGGATGTGAGATTCGAGTCCTTCGTCGATGAGGCGGCTCCGCGCCTACGCGCTGGGCTCGTGGCGGCCTATGGCCAGCAAGCCGGTTTGGATGCGGCAGCTGACGCGCTCGCGTACGGGTGGGAGCATTGGGATCACGTCGGAGCGATGGACAATCCTGCCGGTTATCTGTACCGGGTTGGACAGACCGCAGCCCGCAGAGCGCGTCGGGCCGGACCGCTCGCGATGCCGGCCGATCATGCCTTGATTCCCGATGTCGAGCCCGCTCTGGTGCCGGCCTTGAATGAGTTGAGCGAATCGCAGCGAATCTGTGTGTTGTTGGTGGTGGCATTCGGTTGGTCGCGCG
>JAWLEC010000047.1:11125-19681 GCA_041686315.1 Ilumatobacteraceae bacterium | reverse complement strand
AAGTGGTCGACATCATGGCCGCGCTGGAGGCCAGTGTCGCCGCCGCCAAGCAGGCGCGGGGACGGCACCCGGCCGCCGAGCAGGCCGACGCCGACGCCGACGCCAAGTCGGCCTGACCCGGTACGCACCTCGGGTCGCAGGGACGGATCGGAGCCGACGATGGCAGCGTCGCCCGAGGCCGTGGACGTCACGGTCGACGGTCGCACCGTGCGGCTCACGAACCTCGACAAGGTGTTGTACCCGTCGGGATTCACCAAGGGCGAGGTGATCGACTACCACGCCCGGATCTCGCCGTGGATCGTGCCGCACCTCACCGGCCGGTGCATCACGTTCCGTCGCTTTCCCGACGGCACCGATGCCGAGGGCTTCTTCGAGAAGCGGTGCCCCGCCCATCGCCCCGACTGGGTCCCCGTGGCGCTCGGCCCGGGGGACCGGCGCGGCGGCATCGAGTACTGCCGGATCGAGGAGCCGGCGGCGATGGTGTGGGCGGCGAACCTGGCCGCCGTCGAACTGCATGCGCCGATGGCGCGTGCGGCGGACCTGGCCACCCCGCGCGCCGTGGTCTTCGACTTCGACCCGGGACCCCGGACGTCGATCGTCGAGTGCTGCCGGGTGGCGGCGGTCGTGCGGGATGTCCTCGACGCCGTGGGCCTCGAGGGGTGGTGCAAGACCTCCGGTTCGAAGGGGCTCCAGCTGTACGTGCCGCTGAACACGGCCGGCCCCACCCACGAGGCCGCCGCGGACTTCGCGCTCGCCGTGGGTCAGGTGCTCGAGCGGCAACTTCCCGGGGAGGTCACCACCGTGATGGCCAAGGCCGAGCGGCCCGGGAAGATCTTCGTGGACTGGAGCCAGAACGCCCGCCACAAGACCACCATCGCGCCGTACTCGCTCCGGGCCCGACACGATCCCACGGTCTCGACACCGGTCAGCTGGGCGGAGGTGGAGACCTGCGCCCGCGCCGAGACCGGGTTGCGATTCGTCGCAGCCGACGTGCTGCGGCGTGTCGAGGAGATGGGTGACCTCTTCGAGCCGGTGCTGGTGGTGGAGCAGGAGCTGCCCGTCCCGGGACGCTGAACGGACGCTGTGTCGTGAGCCGTGCCGTCAGCCGTGTCGTGAGCCGAGTCGTCAGCTGCGTCGCCAACGGGTGACGTAGCCGATGAGCGCCCCGACGACGGCGGATCCCGCGATCACCACCCAGAGCTGGAGGTCGGTCTCGTCGAACAGCCAGTCCACGGCCACCTTCTGGGTGTTGACCGCAGCGAACACCACCAACGCAGCGACGCCGGCCAGCCAGACGAGGAGGCGGATCGTCTGGCGCGCCCGGATCGATCGTTCCTCGGTCGACCGGTCGTCTGACATCGGGTGTCCTCCTCGTCCTGCTGCTGTGGCAGCTGTGTGGTGGATGCCCGGCGGGGCGGGGCGGCAAACGTCGGTGTGCGTCCGTCACCCGGATGGCGGCGGCACAGTGACCACTCGGAGTGACCGTTTCCGGTGGCTGCCGCCAGCCATCATGGGGACGTGTTCGTTGCCCGCCCCGTCGTCACCGCCGCCGTCGCAGCGTTGACGTTGAGCGCCTGCATGTCTCCCACGGCCGGTTCGGAAGGCCCCGGAGAGGCGACGTCCTCGGTGACGACGATCGGTGCGCCCGACGGCACCGTGCTCATCGACCCGGCCGGGCGCGATCCGCTGCCGTTTCCCGGCTACGAGGTGGATCGGGTCACCATCGCCCCGCTGCCCGGCCAGGACGACTCCGACACGTCGGCCCCGTCGACGACCGAGGCGCTCACCGGGTGGGCGGCGTTCGACCAGTCGCTGTGGCGACAGATCGTGGCGGGCGGCTCGCAGGCCTTCTCCGTCGCCGTGTCGATCGACGGTGAGGTGGTGCACGAGGCGGCGCTCGGCCTGCAGACGTGGGGCACGTTCGAACTCGTCGACACCGACGACCGGTTCCGGATCGCCAGCATCTCCAAGACGATCTCGGCCATCACGGCCCTGCAGCTGGTGGAAGCCGGCGTCATCGGTCTCGACGATCCGATCGGTGGGCTCGTCGCGGCGCGGGTGGGTGTGGCCCGACCGGCGGCTCGCACCACCGACGTCACCGTGCGCCAGCTGCTCACCCACACCTCCGGGTTCGCGCAGTACGAGAGCCTGTTCTTCCGCAACCAGGTGGCGTCGTGCGAGGAGGCGGCAGCGGTGGGGTTCGCCCGGTCGCTGTCGGGCACGCCGGGCGGCGGGTTCCGCTACAGCAACATGAACTACTGCGTGCTCGGCCTCCTGATCGAGCAGCTCACGGAGCGTTCCTACGAGGCCGTGGTGTACGAGCAACTCCTCACCCCGCTCGGCATCTCCGGGATGCGGCTGGCGCCCACCTACGACCCGGGCCCCGACGAGGTGCAGCACCGGTCGGTTCCGGGCCGGAACTACATGGAGGTGCTCGGGGCGGCGGGTGCCTGGGTGGCCACACCGGCCGACCTCGTGCGGATCCTCGACTCCCTCGACCCGGACACCCCTGGTTTCACGCCGCTCGAACCCGAGACCGTGGCGTCGATGAAGACCAGTGGAAGCGCCGGCGGGGTCCCCGATCGCGGCTACGGCATGGGTCTGATCCTGTACGGCGGCGGTACCACGGGCCACACCGGCACGATCGAGAGCACTCACGCCATGGTCGTGGACCGTCCCGACAACCTCACCTGGGCCGTCACCGTCGCCGGGGAGAATCCCGCCGACACGCCGCGCCTGGCGTCCATGGTGCAGCGGGCACTGGTGGCGGGCGGGTTCCTGCCCGCATGACACTGCAGCCCGCGCCCGTTGCATCCGGTGTCAGACACCGGATGCAACGGTCCCATCGGGCGGGTCGTGCCGGAGGGACGGGGCGATGAGTCGGAGCCGCATCCCGCTGACCGTGATCGGCGGCTACCTCGGGGCGGGCAAGACCACGTTGGTGAACCGGTTGCTCGCTGAACCGGGTGGGCGGCGGCTCGGGGTGATCGTGAACGACTTCGGCGCACTCGCCGTCGACGCCGGGCTCCTCGCCGCAGCAGTCGGCGAGGACGGTGTGGTGAGCCTGCCGAACGGGTGCGTGTGCTGCACCGTCGGTGCCGGTCTCCACGAGGCGCTGTCGGCACTCGCGTCGCGTGCCGAACCGCCCGATCACGTGCTGATCGAGGTGAGTGGGGTCGCCGACCCGGCGACGGCTGCGGCATGGGGCACCGTGCCGCCGTTCCTGCCCGCCGGCGTGATCGTGCTGGCCGCCGCCGACACCATCCGGCGCCAGGCACGCGACCGCTACGTGGGCCCCGAGGTCGTGCGGCAGTTGGCCGGGGCCGACCTGCTCCTGGTCACGAAGTGCGACCTCGTCGGGGCCGGCGAGATCGACGGGGTGCACCGGTGGCTCGAGGGCATCGCTTCGGATGTGCCGCGTGTGGAAGCGATTGCGGGTGACGTTCCCGCCGACGTCGTGTTGGGAGTGGGTCCGAGTGGTCGGGTGCACCCGGCGTCCGACGATCGGCCGGACGGCCACCCGAGCCGCTACCGCACCTGGATGTGGACTGCGGACTCGCCCGTGTCGATCGATGCGGTGCACCGTGCGCTCGACGACATGGGTGAGGTGCTGAGAGTGAAGGGCGTGGTTCGACTCGACGACGGCAGGACCGTGGTGGTGCAGGTGGTCGGCCGCCGGCGCGACATCACGCCGGCACCGCTCCGACTCGGTCCCGGATTCGACTCGGGGCACGTGTCCGAGCTCGTCGCCATCGCCCTCGCCGACCACTGACCCTCTCCCGCCGTCCGGGGTCTCCCGTTTGCGTGACGTTTTCGTTGGGGCGTCCCGACATTTTCGTCACGCAAACGATGCTCGTTGAACGGTTGGGCGCCCGGGTCAGGGGTGGGCGGCCCCGAACGGCTGCCCGGCCACGACGGTGCCCCACACGCCGATGTCACGGATCGCCATCGGGTCGACGGTGAGCGGGTTCTCCTCGAGGACGGCGAAGTCGGCGGCCTTCCCGCACTCGATCGTGCCGAACTCGGCGTCGAGGTGCTGCTGGTGGGCGGCGCCCAGCGTCACCGACCGCAGCGCCGACTCCGGCGAGATCCGTTCGCTCTCGCCCAGCACCCGACCGGACGCAGTGACGCGATTGACCGCACACCACATCACGTGCAGCTGACCGAGGGGCGTCACGTTGGCGTCGCTGTGCAGCGAGAACGACACGCCCTCTCGCTCGGCCGTCGCCGCGGCCTCCATCCGCCGGGCCCGCTCGGGGCCCACCGTGAGATCGTGATGCTGGTCGCCCCAGTACCAGATGTGGTTGGCGAAGATGTTGGCGCACATCCCGAGCCGCGCCATCCGCCGGTACTGGGCGGCCGTGGTGAGCTGGCAGTGCTGCACCGTGTGACGATGATCGAGCCACGGATGCTCCTGCACGAGCTGCTCGACGGTGTCGATCCAGAGATCGATGGTGAGATCGCCGTTGCAGTGCGTGTGGATGTTGATGTTGCGCTCGTGGAACGGCCGGCAGATGTCGACGAGCTGCTCGGGCGGCACCATCCACTGGCCGTGATCGGTGCCGGTGTAGTAGCCGGGCCACCCCATCTTGGCGGTGAAGCCCTGGATCGACCCGTCGAGCACCACCTTCAGCCCGGCGGTGCGCAGCTTGTCGGTGTCGGCGGCCGCGAACTCGAGCAGCAGGTCGGCGGCGTCGGCCCAGTCGTTGCTGCCGGGCGGCAGACCCTGGATGTGGCGCTGCAGGATGCGCGCCGGGAAGTCGGAGTCGACCACGTCCCGCCACACCCGCTGTCCGTCGGGCCGGGTGAGGCCCGTCGAGCCGAGGTCGGTGAGCATCGTGGTGCCGGTGTTCACGCAGATCTGACCGAGTGCCTCGATCGCCGCCGGATCGTTCATCGTGCGCAGGACGACCTGGAGCCCCGAGGCGGCGAGCGCGATCGCCGGGATCTCCTGCAGCTCGCCGTTGGGCTCGCCGTCGGCATCCCTCGCCACCCCCGGCGTGGTGGCGTCGCGCGTGATCTCGTGGCGGTCGAGCATGGCCGTGTTCACCGTGGCGAGATGGGCGCTGGCATGGAACACGAAGATCGGCCGCTCGGTGGAGACCCGGTCGAGGTGCTCGCGGGTGAGTCGTTCCTCGTCGGTGAAGTAGATGGGGTCGAAGCCGCCCACCACGATCGGCTCGGTCGATCCCGCCGTGGCGTCGTCGAGCTCGCGCAACCGGTCGAGCAGCGCTGCGTAGCTGCGGATCCCCGGTGCGGTGCCGCCGTCGACGCGGTGACGGTCGAACCAGCCGACGTACGGCAGAAGCGAGAACGCACCCTCCAGCGAGTGGGCGTGTGCCTCGATCAGGCCGGGCACCAGCACGTGGTCGGCGAAGCGGCGGTCGATCGTGTGCGGGCCCCAGCTCCGGCACTCGTCCAACGATCCCGCGGCCAGCACCCGGCCGTCGCGCACGGCCACCGCCTCCACGACCGGTTGCGACGAGTCCATCGTGACGACGGTGCGGGCGGGGAAGATGGTGGTCTCGCTCACCCGCCCGACCGTAGTGGTCAGGGGGTGAGCAGGGTGGAGGCGCCCTCGACGGTGCCCCCGTCGGCCGACCACGCCTCGGTGGGCGAACCCTCGAACCGCACACAGAGCCGATCGCCGCGTTGGTGGAGGTCGCCCGACTTGGTGCGCGCGGCGAGGATCGACCCGTCGTCGAGTTCGAGTTCGTAGCGCACGTCGTGGCCGTAGTACTCCACGTTGGTCACCAGGGCGCAGTCGCCGGGGCGCAGGTCGACCTGCTCGGGTCGCACCAGCACGTCGACCGGGCTGCCGTCCCTCGACACCTCGACGGCGATGCCGTCGTCGTCCCGTCCGTCGTCCCGTCCGTCGTCTCGGACCGACGGCTCGGGCCGAGCATCACGGTCGGCCCGGACGGCACCGGTCCCGACCGGCACCCGACCGAGCAACGTGTCGACCGTGCCGTCGGGGCGCAACCGGCCACGGACGAGGTTGGCCTCGCCGACGAAACCGGCCACCCACCGCGTGTGCGGGTGGCGGTAGAGCTCGTCGGGTGTGCCGACCTGCTCGATGTGGCCAGCGCGCAGCACGGCCACCCGGTCGCCCAGCACGAACGCCTCGTCCTGGTCGTGGGTGACGAACACGGTGGTCACGCCGACGCTGCGCACGATGTCGGCCACGTCGGCACGCACCTGCAGTCGCAGCGCCGCATCGAGCGCCGAGAACGGCTCGTCGAGCAGCAGCACCGACGGTTGCGGCGCGAGCGATCGGGCGAGCGCGATGCGTTGCTGCTGGCCGCCGGAGAGGGTGCCGGGCAGCCGGTCGCCGTAGTCGGCGAGGTCGACCAGGTCGAGCATCTCCGCCACCCTGGCCACCCGGTCGCGCTTGGACAGTTTCGACGAGGCGCTGCGCAGCCCGAACGCCACGTTGTCGGCCACGCTGAGGTGTGGGAACAGGGCGCCGTCCTGGAACACCATGCCGACGCTGCGCTGTTCGGGGTGCACCCACGTGGTGGTGTCGCTCACCGTGCGGTCGCCGATGGTGATCGACCCGGCGGTGGGCCGTTCGAGGCCGGCGATGGCCCGCAGCAGCGAGGTCTTGCCGCAGCCGGACGGGCCGAGCAGCGCCATGATCGTGCCGGCCTCGACGTGCAGGGTGGCGTTGCGCACGGCTTCGACGGTGCCCGACCGGCTGCTGGAGGCGTAGGTCACGTTGACGCCGTCGATCCGCACGGCGGCACCGGCAGGCGTCGACGTCGCGTCGTGACGGTGGCGCTCCGCGGCCCGACCGGTCGGCCGGGCTCCGATCGTGGAGGCGGTGGTGGGGGTACTCGCCATCACATGTGAGGTTAGCTTGATACGACCTCGCTGCGACGAAGTACGAGCACCCACGTGAGGGTGGCCGACAGCGCGACGAGGGTGATCGAGGCCAGCCCCGTCGCGGCGTAGAAGCCCTCCTCGTACGATCCCCAGATCTCGGTGGCGAGCGTGTCGAACCCGATGGGCGACAGCAGCAGTGTGATCGGCAGCTCCTTCAGGGTCGACAGCATCACGAGGCCCCCTGCCGCCAGCAGCCCGGGCCGCATCAGCGGCCAGTCGACCCGCCACAGCCGGCGCGCCGCGCGGGGTTCGAGCAGACGGCTGGACTCGCGCAGCGACTCGGGTACCGCCCGCACGGCGGTCTCGGTGCCGGCGAGCGCCTGGCTCCCGAAGTGGATGACGTAGGCGAGCACCAAGAGCGCGGACGTCTGGTAGAAGCGGTTGAGCACCGGTGTGTTCAGCGTGAGGACCGCCAGCGAGAGGGCGATCACGATGCCCGGGATGGCGAAGCCGACCACCACCGACACGGAGGCCACCTGCGTCGACGGGTGTGGGCGTCGGATGGCCGCAGCAGCCACCGGGAACACCACGACGACGGCGACGACCGCAGCGATGACGGCGACGGTGGCGGTGCTCACGGCAGGGTCGAGGAGGTCGCCCCAGGCGACACGTCCGTCGGCCAGCCCACGGCGAGCCCAGGTGCCGAGGCTGGCCAGCGGCACGATGAGGCCGACGGCCAGCACGGCGAGAACGGCGGTGATCGCCGGCACCACCCGCCATCCCAGCCGCACGTTGTCGGGTGAGGCGACGGCGGCGCGGTCGTCGGCCGACGTGCGTCCCCGTTGCGACCGTTCGAGTACGACGACGCCGAGGGCCAGCACCAGGACCACCGTGGCGGAGGCGAACGAGAGTGCCCGATCGGTCTGGCGCGTGGCGTAGATCACGCGGGTGAGGGTGTCGTAGCCGAGCAGCTGCACGGCCCCGAACTCGCTCACGCTGTAGAGGAACACGAGCAGCGCACCGCCGAAGATCGCCGAACGGAGTTGGGGCAGCGTGACGCGGACGAAGGTCTGGAAGGCGGAGAATCCCAGCAGGCGGCCGCTCTCCTCCAGGCTGGCGCGCAGGTTGGCGAGGCGTGCCGTCACGGGCAGCAGCACGTACGGATAGGTGAACGCCGACATCACCAGCCACGACGCGCCGAGCCCGCGGAACCGTCGCGGGGGAGTGATCCCCACGGCGGTCAGTGCGTCGTGGATCACACCGCCGGGTGCGAGACCCGCCACGAAGGCGGCGGCGCCCACGAACGAGGGGAGCGCCAGCGGCAGCACCAGCGCCACCCGCCATGCCCGGCGGAACGGGAGGTCGGTGCGGGTGGTGAGCCAGGCCAGGCCCGTGCCGACCACGGCGGTGGTGGCCGAGACGAGCACCGCCAGCTGCACCGTGCGCCACAGCGGCGCCGGTACCTCGGCGAGGGTGTCGGGCAGCGATGCCCCGAGGCGTACGGTGCGCCACACCACGAACGCCACCGGCATGGCGAACACCGCGCCGATCGCCAGTGCACCGACGGCAAGCCTGCGGGGTCGGCGTGGCGCGGCTACGGCCCCGTCGGGTGGTGCTGCTGATCGGACCCCGCTGGACACCGGTGCCACGCTAGCTGTGGCTGCGGCGGAGTTCGCCAGGGGACGGACCCCGGGCGGCCCGCCCGGGGGGGGGCCCGTCCGCCCCGCCGGG
>JAWLEC010000047.1:0-11115 GCA_041686315.1 Ilumatobacteraceae bacterium | reverse complement strand
GTGGGGGGGGGGCGGGGGTGGCCCCGGGGCGCCCCCCCCCGCCCCCCCGGACCGGGGTCGGCCACGTCAGCCCTGCAGGCCGGCGTCGGCGATCATCTGGCGGGTCTGTTCGAGCCCGCCCCCGAGGCGCCCGTAGTCGAAGTTGCTCACGTCGCCGAACTCGATCGGCGGGACGTCGCCCGACGGCTCGGTTCCGGTCGCCAGCGGGTACTCGAAGGTCTCGTCGGCGAAGTACTCCTGGCCCGCAGGCGACAGGAGGAAGTCGATCAGCGCCGTGGCGAGATCGGGGTCGTCGGTGCCCTCGAGCATGCCGGCGCCGGTGACGATCAGCAGGCTGCCCGGATCGCCCGGGGCGAACAGGTGGTTCCGGCTGGGCACGTCGGGGTTCTCGTCGATGGCGCGGTAGTTGTAGTAGTGGTTCACCAACCCGGTGTCGACCTCGCCCCGGCCCACGGCGGCGACGATGGCGGAGTTGTTGGAGTAGGTGACGGGGTTGTTGGCGGCGAGATCCTCGAGCCACTGCATCGTGACGTCGTCGCCCTCGGTGACGCGCATCGCCGTCACGAAGTCCTGGAAGGAGCCGTTGCTCGGCGCCACGCCGACACGGCCCGACCACTCGGGTGCCGTCATGTCGAACACGCTCGCGGGCAGCTCGGCAGGGTCGACCAGCTCGGCGTTGTACACGAGCACCCGCTGGCGGCCGGAGAAGCCGACCCACCGGCCTTCGGCGTCGCGCACGGTGTCCGGCACGAGATCGAGGGTGGATGCCGGCAGCTCGGCGAGACGGTCGTTGTCGTCGAGGAAGCCGATCGACCCCGGGCTCTGCGACAGGAACACGTCGGCCTGCACGTTGCCGGATGCCGCTTCCTCCTCCAGCAGCAGTGCCAGGTCGGCGGAGCCGCCGTACTTCACCTCGACGGCGATGTCGGTCTCGTCGGCGAAGTCGTCGAGAATCGGTTGGATCAGTCGCTCGGCGCGTCCCGAGTAGATGGTGACCGTGCCGTTCTCGCCGGTGCCGCCGTCGTCGCCGCAGGCGGCGGCGAGCATGGCGAACGCGCCGATCGCCAGTGCTCCGGTGGCGAGTCGACGGCCGGATCGGCGGCTGGATCGGCGAGAGGGGCGGCGAGTTGACGGGCGGTCGCTCGGCGTCGGCTGTGTCATGCCGAGCAGTGTAGGACCATCTTCACCCGATGAGTCAAGGTTGCCTAACAACTCGTGAGGTCCCGTCGTCGCCGCCGCGTGCTGTGCGCGACACTGGGCCGATGGCAGCCCTGCACCAGCACCGCCGACCCGTCGACGACGTCATCGGCGACCTCACCGACAAGCGCGTCCACGACGTCAAGTGGTCGGACGGCCGCACGTTCGGGATGGTCTACGACGGCGGCCCGTCGGTGCACGAGGTGGCCGAGCAGGCCGCCCGGCTCTACCTCCACGAGAACGCCCTCAACACCCAGGCCTTCCCGTCGCTGCGCGAGATCCAGAGCGACGTCGTCGGCTGGACCGCCGGCCTGCTGCACGGCGACGCCGCCGTCGCCGGCTTCCTCACCAGCGGCGGCACCGAGTCGATCCTCTGCGGCGTGCTGGCGGCCCGTGAACGGGCGGCCGCCGAACGCGGCATCACCGAGCCCGAGATGGTCGTGGCCGAATCAGCGCACGCCGCGTTCCACAAGGCGGCGCACAACTTCGGCCTCACCCTGCACACGACGCCCGTGAAGGACGACTGGACCGCCGACGTCGACGCGATGGCCGATCTCTGCGGCCCGAACACCGTGCTCGTCGTCGGGTCGGCGCCCCAGTATCCGCAGGGGGTGCAGGACGACATCCCGGCCATCGCCGCACTGGCGCAGTCGGTGGGGGCCAACTGTCACCTCGACGCCTGCATGGGTGGGTTCGTTCTGCCGTTCGCCGAGATGCTCGGACGCGAGGTGACACCGTGGGACTTCCGCGTCGAGGGGGTCACCACGATCTCGGCCGACATCCACAAGCTCGGCTATGCGCCCAAGGGCGTGTCGGTGATCCTGCACCGCACGAAGGAGTCACGGAAGTACCAGACGTTCGTGTTCGACGACTGGCTCGGCGGGTTCTACGCCTCGCCCAACATGCAGGGCACCCGGTCGGGGTTGCCGATGGCGTGCGCATGGGCGGTGATGTCGCATCTCGGGGTGCAGGGATACGTCGACCTGACCCGCCAGACGCTCGAGAACGCCGACCGCTTCCGCGCCGGTGTCGCCGCGATCGACGGCATCCGGGTGCTCGGTGACGGGCAGTTCCACCTGGTCGCGATGGCGGCGGATCCGTCCTTCGAACCCGAGATCGACATGTTCGCTCTGGGCGACGCCCTGTTGCAGAAGGGGTGGTACCACGATCGGCAGGGCCCTCCCGACAACCTGCACTCCACCATCAGCAACACCAACACCGGCGTGATCGAGGAGTACCTCGACGACCTCGCCGCCTGCGTGTCGGCCGTGGTGGGCACGCGCACCGACGACCGCAGCACCACCTACGCCACGCTCGAGTAACGGCTCCTGCGGTCGAGCGATGAGCGAAGCCCGCGGATGTGGTGGTTTCGCTCACCGCCCGGGAGTCGGCGGACGGTGCCGGTCGGTCAGTTCACCTGGCGCCCGGCGCCATCCCAGAACGGCTCGCGCAGTTTGAACTTCTGGAGCTTGCCGGTGGCGGTGCGCGCGAGCTCCTCGCGGAAGTCCACCTTCTTGGGGCACTTGTAGCCGGCGAGTTTCGTCTTCGTCCACGCGATCACGTCGGCCTCGGTGAGCTCGCTGCCCGGCGCAGTCACCACCAGCGCGGTCACGAGCTCGCCCCACTTCTCGTCGGGGATCCCGATCACGGCCACCTCGGTCACGTCGGGGTGCTGGAAGATCGCATCCTCCACCTCGATCGACGACACGTTCTCGCCGCCGGAGATGATGACGTCCTTCTTGCGGTCGGAGATCGTGACGTAGTTGTCGTCGTCGATCGAGCCGCCGTCGCCCGTGTGGAAGAAGCCGTCGTGGATCGCAGCCGCCGTCTGGTCGGGCTGGTCCCAGTAGCCGTCCATGATCATGTTGCCGCGGGCCAGGATCTCGCCGTCGTGGCTGACAGCCATGGTGCAGCCCACCACCGGAGCGCCGGCCCGGTTCAGCTTCACCGCCCGGTCAGCGGGGGAGAGGTCGTCGAACTCCTCGCGGCTGCGATTCATCGTGATCACCGGTGTGGTCTCGGTGAGGCCGTAGATCTGCACGAATTCCCAGCCGAGTTCGGTCTCGGTCCGTTCGATCGTCTTCGTGGGTGGCGGCGCACCGGCCACCACGATCCGCACCCGGTCACGCCCCGGCACGGGCCGGCCGGTCTCGGCCTCCCAGGTGGAGGCGGCGTCGAGCACCATGTTCAGCACGGCGGGAGCACCGCACATCAGGGTGACACCGTCCTGCTCGACCCGCCGGAGGATCTCCATGCCGTCGACCTTGCGGAGGATGACGTGCCGTCCGCCCATCCCGGTGACGGCGTAGAGCATCCCCCACCCGTTGCAGTGGAACTGGGGAAGCGTGTGCAGGTAGACGTCGCGGTCGTTCACCCCCATGTGCCATCCGAACACGGTGGCGTTGAGCCACAGGTTGCGGTGCGTGAGCTGCACGCCCTTCGGCCGCGCCGTGGTGCCGGAGGTGTAGTTGATCGTGGCGGTGGCATCCTCGTCGGCCTCCCAGGGCGCCGGCTCGACGCCGAACTTCATCAGCACGGCGTCACTGTCGGCGCCGATCACCATCTTGCGTTCGCACTCCACATCGGCCAGGGCGTCGGCCAGTTCGGGGTCGACCAGCAGGATGCGGGCACCCGAGTGCTCGACGATGTACTTCACTTCCTCCGCCACGAGCCGGAAGTTGATCGGCACGAGCACCCGGCCGGACCCCGACACGCCGAACAGCGCAGTGAGCAGGCGGGCCGAGTTCTGGCTGACCATCGCCACCCGTTCGCCCACGGCGATCCCGAGCTCGTCGAGACCGGCCGCCATGGCGCGGGCTCGCTCGGCCATCTCCCGGTAGGTGATCTCCCCCCACGACTCGGCCGGTTGGTCGGGTTCGTCGACGATGGCGATGCGGTCGGGATACACCAGCTCGGCACGTCGCAGGAAGTCGTTGACCGTCAGCGCAACCTTCATGTTCTGCAACCTATTCGACGGCCACGCCCGCCCCGGACCCGAGGTGACCGCGCCGACGACGGAGCCGCCAGGTCGTCAGCCCGCCAGGGCGGTCGAGCCCGAGGTGAGGGGCCAGGGACGGTTGCGTTCCATCGTGAGCGCCAGGTCGAGCAACAGCGGTTCGCTGAAGTGGCGGCCCACGATCTGCAGGCCGATCGGGAGGCCGTCGAGGAATCCGGCCGGAACGGAGACGGCCGGATTGCCGTGCAGGTTGGCGGGGAACGTGAGCCGGCCGTTGTTGGCGGCACCCGCCTCGACGCCACCGAACACCGACGGCAGTGGGCCCTCGGCCTCGAAGGCGACATCGGGATTGGACGCGGTGATCACGAAGTCGACGCCACCGTCGGCGGTGTCGAAGATGCGCGCCATCGCCTCGTTCACCTCGGTGCGCCGACGTTCGATGCGGGCCCGCGACGTGGCGTCGTACTTGCCGGCGGTGGCTTCGAGCCCGAACCGCATCTCGGGCGTGAGGTCGTCGGCGCAGTCGGGCCACTTGTCGGCGAGCGCCGCCTGGATCGAGATCATGCCGGAGATCGACCAGGCGCCGCCCATGCGCGGCACGTGGGTGTCGAGCCCGATCACCCGTCGCAGTCCGGCGTCGTCGATCAACCGCGTGGCGGCCTCCTCGAGCAGCTCCCACATGATGGGTGACACCACGGCGCCACCCCAGTCGTCGACCACGGCGACCCGGGCTCCGCGCAGCGCGTCGAGGTGCGCGCCGAGGCCCGCTTCCCAGCCCTCCACCGGGGGCAGGCTCAGCGGGTCGCGGGGATCGTGGCCGTTGGTGACGTCGAACCACCGGGCCGTGTCACGTACCGACCGGGCCATGCAGCCGGTGGAGACGGTGAGGTTGCCGTACTCGGTGTGCGGCCCGCGGGGGATCCGTCCGAACGTGCCCTTCAACCCGACGAGACCCGTGAATCCGGCCGGGATGCGGATCGACCCGCCGCCGTCGCCACCGGTGGCGATCGGATAGATCCCACCGGCGACCGCCGCCGCCGAACCACCCGACGAGCCGCCCGGTGTGGCCCCGTACTTCCACGGATTGTGCGTGGCGCCGTGCAGGAGCGTGCGGGTGAGGTTGACTCCGCCGAACTCGCTGGCGGTGGTCTGACCGGCGAGCACCGCACCGCCCCGGTGCACCATGCGGTGCACCATCGTGGCGGTGTGGGACGCGATGCCGTCGCGGAGCGGCACCGACGCCTCGGTATCGGGCCAGCCTGCCACCGGTGTGAGCTCCTTCACGCCGACGGGCACACCACCGAAGGGCAGGTTCACGTCGGCCGCATCGGCGGCGGCTCGTGCCGCCTCACGGTCCTCGAAGCAGACGGCGTTGAGGTCGCTCGCATCGACCGCCGCGAACGTCGCCTCCAGCTCCTCCCGTGGCGACCGTTCCCCCGACCGGAACGCCTCCACCAACCCGACGGCGTCTCCCTGCCATGTCTCCGTCTGCGGCGCGTCTGTGCTCATGGGTGGCGACTGTACGAGGCGCCTACGATCGGCGTCGCCATGGACTCACGAACCTTCCTCGGTCTCGAACCGACCCACAACCCGTTCCGCTGGAAGCTGCCGGTCACCGAGGGCATCTCCACCACCGGAAACTTCCTGTTCGGCGGGTCTGGTCTCGCCGCCGCGATCTCGGCACTCGAGGGCACCTCGGGTCGCGAGTGCGTCTGGGCCACGGCGCAGTACCTGTCGTATGCGAAGCCCGGCGAGGTCGTCGACGTCGACATCACCATTGCGGTGAACGGTCACCAGATCACCCAGGCGCGGGCCGTGTGCCACGTCGCCGACCGGGAGATCCTCACCGTGAACGCCGCACTCGGCGACCGGCCGATGGACGAGGCGGGCCAGTGGGAGCAGATGCCCACCGGATTGCCGTCACCCGACGAGTGCGAGCCGCGCCAGCACCACTCGGACTGGGCCGGCACCATCAACGAGCGCCTCGACCAGCGCCTCGTGAAAGGGCGATCGCACGACCAACTCGACGGGGTCCACGGCGACGGCCAGACCCTGCTGTGGGCGCGCCTGCCCGACGTGATCACCGGAGTGGACGCCACCACGCTGGCCATCCTGGGCGACTTCGTGCCGATGGGCATCGGCCAGGCCCTCGGTGCCCGCGCCGGTGGCAACAGCCTCGACAACACGCTGCGGGTGTGCCGGATGGTGCCCACCGAGTGGGTGCTGATGGACATCCGCGTGCACGCCGTCGAGCGCGGTTTCGGCCACGGCCTGGTGCACATGTTCGCCGAGGACGGCACGCTGCTCGCCACGGCCAGCCAGAGCGTGATCGTCCGGTTCTGGAAGGGCTGAACCCGACGCGGCGCGGCGTGTCCCGACCCGTGCGAGCAGGCCTCGGAGTCACCGTGTCGGGCAGAATGCGGCGATGCGACGCGATGTTGTCCTGATGATCGTCGCGGGCCTGGTGGTCGGCTCGTGCAGCGGTTCGGGCGACGAGATCGGGTCGGTCGGCCCGACGCCGGCCCCGACGGCTTCGTCGACCGGAGCGCCGACGACGGAAGTCCCCTCGACTGCTGCGCCGACGACCGCGCCGGTCGAGCCGCTGGCGATCAACCACGTGCAGGTGATCGGCTCGCACAACAGCTACCACCTCAAGCCGCAGCCGGCCGCGTTCGACGCCATCACGGCCGTGTCACCCGAACTCGCCGAGAGCATCGAGTACTCCCACCGGCCGCTGGCCGAGCAGCTCGAGCAGTTCGGGATCCGGCAGTTCGAATTCGACGTGTTCGCCGACCCCGAGGGTGGGCTCTACGCCAACCGGGTCGCCAACGCCGTCATCGGGCTCGATCCGCTCGCCCCGGAGCCCGAGTTGCAGCTCCCCGGCTACAAGGTGCTGCACACCCAGGACTACGACTACGAGACGACGTGTCTCACCCTCGTGGCCTGCCTCGGCGAGGTCGAGGCGTGGTCGAGCGACAACCCGGACCACCTTCCGGTGATGGTCCTGATCGAGGTCAAGACCCAGTCGGTTCCCGACGCTGCGGTGGCCGAGGGGATCGAGCTCACGATCGACCTGCCGTGGACGACGCCGCTGACGATGACGCCGGAACTGCTCGATGCGCTCGACGCCGAGATCGCGTCGGTGTTTTCACCGGACGAGCTCCTCGCGCCCGATGACGTCCGAGGCGATGCACCGACCCTGGAGGCCGCCGTGCTCGAGCGTGGGTGGCCGGCCATCGACGACAGTCGGGGCAAGGTGCTGGTGGCGCTCAACAACACCGGGGAGATCCGTGCGCTCTACACCGACGGGCGCCCGAGCCTGGAGGGGCGGCCGATGTTCACCAGCGCCCAACCGGGTGACCCGGACGCGGCGTTCGTCCGCTTCGACGACCCGTTCTCCGACGGGCTCGCCGACGCCGTCGAGGCGGGCTACCTCGTGCGGACCCGCACCGACTCTCCGACCGCCGACGCCCGGCTGAACCGCACCGACGACCGCGAGCAGGCGTTCGCATCGGGCGCCCACTACCTGAGCACCGACTACTACGAGCCGAGCGCGTACTTCGACAGCCCGTACGTCGTGGCCTTCGCCGATGGTGCAGTTGCCAGGTGCAATCCGATCTCCGCTCCGCCGGACTGCACCGCCGACCGGCTCGTGGAGTAGCCGGACACGTCGTCGTCGATCCGGGTTCGGAGCCGGGGTGGCACCTGCGTAGTGTCGGCGCCATGACGCTCCCGATCCGTCCCGGCATGACCGTTCCGCTCCCCGGCCCGCTGCACAGCCATCAGGAGAAGCTGTCGGCTCTCGCCGACATGGGCTACACCGACATCTGGTCGGCCGAATCCGACGGTGCCGACGCCTTCACACCGCTCGCCCTCGCCGCCGCCTGGGAACCCCGCCTCCGCCTCGGCACCGCGATCGTGCCTGCCTACACGCGGGCCCCGGCCTGCATGGCCCAGAGCGTCGCCGCGATGGCCGACGCTGCGCCGGGCCGCTTCGCGATCGGCATCGGCTCGTCGAGCAACGTGATCGTCGAACGCTGGAACGGCATCCCCTTCGAGGAGCCGTACAAAAAGGTCCGTGACGTGGTGCGGTTCCTCAAGGACGCGCTCGGCGGCGAGAAGATCAAGCACAGCTACGACACCTTCGAGATCAACGGGTTCAAGCTCGGCGTACGGCCCGAGCAGCCGCCCACGATCCTGGTGGCCGCACTGCGCGAGGGGATGCTCCGCCTGGCCGGTCGCGAGGCCGACGGGGCGATCATCAACTGGCTCTCGGCCACCGACGTGGCCACCGTGGCGCCGATCGTGACCGAGGCCGGGGGCGGCGACGACCGTGAGATCGTGGCCCGCATCTTCTGCTGCCCGAGCGAGAACGCGGAGGTGGTGCGGGCCTCGGCCAAGTTCGCGATCGCCGCCTACCTCAACGTGCCGGTCTACGCCGCGTTCCACGAATGGCTGGGCCGGGGCGACCAGTTGCAGGGGATGTGGGATGCCTGGAAGGCCGGCGACCGCAAGGCCGCACTGGCCGAGATCCCCGACGAGGTGGTGGACGATCTCGTGGTCCACGGGTCGCCCGAGGCGTGCCGGGCCCAGATCCAGGCCTACTTCGACAACGGCGTCACGACGAGTTCGCTGGCGATCCTGCCGCTCGACCCCGACCTCGACTACTGGCAGGCCGTGACCGACCTGTCGCCGTCGGCGGGCTGACCACGGACGATCGATTCCGCCTCCACCGTCGATCACCCCGGATCGGTCGTCGGCCGAACGGCTCAGGCAGCGCGGTCGTGACCGATGTCGGTGACGCCGGTGCCCTCGGGTGACTGCCGTTCGGCGAGCATCCGGCGGATCTCGGCGACGTGACGCAACCCGCGCTCGCGGGTGTCCTTGCTGAGGCGGAAGCGCGGGCTGACGGACGGGGAGGCGAGCGACGGCAGCAACGTGAGCTGTTCGGCGCCGACGGTGTCACGGACGGTGGTGGAAGCAGCGGTCGAGGTCATGGTTCCATCATGAACGCGGGGTGTCACAGGGTTGCCCGGTGCGGCTGGTCGGCGGCATCGAATCGGCGCTCCGTCGGTGACCGGGCGGCCGCTGGTGGGGCAGGCGTACTCTGTGGCATCCTGCTCATTCGGACAGTGATCGCCGAATGAGGAGGATCCCGTGAGTTTGTTGCTCGACGAGTACACCGCCGCAGCACTCCGCGGCGATCGCGCCGGCGCAGCGGAACTCGCCACGGACTTCGCGGGCCGTGACGAGTCGTGCCTGCGCGTCGTCACGCAATTGCTGGCGCCGTCGCAGCGCGATGTGGGCGAGCGCTGGCTGCGCAACGAGTGCACCGTTGCGGAGGAGCACTCGGCGACGTTCGTCACCGAGTCGGTCTTGTCGTCGCTGGCGGTGGGGCTCGAAGCGCGGGATCACGTGGGGACGGTGGTGATGGTGTGTGCGGAGGGGGAGTTGCACTCGTTGCCGACGAAGATGGCCACCGAACTCATGACCGCAAACGGGTGGCGGGTCGTACATCTCGGAGGTGCGATGCCGCCGAAGAAGCTCCGCTACTACCTCGAACAGATCGATGCCGACGTCGTGGGGGTGAGCGTGACGCTGGCGACCAACCTGCCCGGCGCTGCCCGTACCGTCCGGGCGGCGCGCCAGGCCGGCTACAGCGTCATCTGTGGGGGACGGGCATTCGACTCGTCGGGTTCTCGGGCACGTTCGATCGGCGCCCACGGACAGCCTGGTGACCTGATCGAGCAGTTGATCCTCGACGAGGTGCTCTGGGGCGAACCGCTGACCGTCAACATGGACGCCGACTGGGCGCAGCTCGATTTCCACCGGGTGGAGGTCGTGCGCGACGCCCTCTCGTGGCTGGGGACCGGGGACTTCGCAGACGGTGTGCGCTCGGCGACGTGGCTCGCACAGTTCACGGCAGACCTCGATGACATCGTTGCTGCCGGCGCTGCGGCCATGCTCTGCGGCGATCGGACGATCGTCGTCGAGCAGCGCACCTGGCTCGAGGACCGGCTCGCCGCCGTCGGCACGCCGCTCGAGGTGGCACGGCACTCGTTCGACGCCGTCGCTGCGGTCGTCGACAAGCGGGTGCCGGGCGCCTCGGCCCTCTTCTCGTGATGCGCCCTGACAGCGTGGAGCGGCACCCCGAAGCGATCGACTCGACGTGGTACTCCACGGACGGCTTCGTCACACCGTTCACCACCCGGTAGGCGCGACGTACGGTCGCGTGGAGAGGCCACGGTCGCGGGCGGCCCGATCGGCACCTCGCCGTGTCGACAGCGGTACGGTGATTCCGGTCCGACACCGACACGAATCGGAGGATTCGCAGAGCAATGAATCGACGATCCATCCACGAACGCGTGTTGTCCGCCGCCAGTGCGGACGAACTCGCCTCGGCCTATGAGGACTGGGCGACCAGCTACGACGACGACCTGATCGGCCAGATGGGCTACCGGGCCCACACCACGGTCGCCCGGACGCTCCGTGAGGTCCTCGAACCGGAAGGCGCCCGCGTGCTCGACGCCGGCTGCGGCACCGGACTGGTCGGCGTGGAACTCGCCCGGCTGGGCTATGCCGACATCGACGGCGTCGACTACTCGCCGGACATGTTGGCCGAGGCGGACAAGAAGGAGGTCTACACCCGGCTCGAGGAGGTCGACCTGACCGGCGAGCTCGACCTTCCGAGCGATCACTACGACGCCGTGACCTGTGTCGGTACGTTCACGCTCGGCCACGTCGGCCCCTCCGCCCTCGGTGAACTGATCAGGGTGACGCGTCCCGGTGGCCACCTCTGCTTCTCGGTTCGCGACGAAGCGTGGGAGCGCGACGAATACGCCGCGGCGCTGCAGGCGCTCACCGATCAGGGTCGCTGGACCGAGGTGTCGGTCGAGGTGGTGCCGTACATCGAGGAAGAGGGATCCACCTGCCACCTCTGCCTGTACCGGGTCACATCGACG
>JAWLEC010000210.1:0-4475 GCA_041686315.1 Ilumatobacteraceae bacterium | reverse complement strand
GTGATCTTCGAACACAGCGGTCACGCGCCCTGGCTCGACGAACCCGACGTCTTCTTCCCGGCCGTCGTCGACTGGCTGCACCGCCGATCGCTCGCCTGAGCCGTCCGGTTGTTCCGGTCTGCAGTTCAGATCGGAATGGGTCCCGGATTCCGGAACGTATTCCGGAATGAACTGTGTGCGTCGCGTCGAGCTCGCCGCCGGCCCCGCGTTCTCGAGGAATCGAAGCACCGCCCACGAGTCGAGAACGATGGTCACCGTTGGGTATCGCGCATCCGGTCGGCGCCGCGCTGGGCGGTCAGGTCATCGGTCAACGCCGAGCCCTCGAAGCGACCGCGCAGCGACGAACGGTGCCTGGTCGGGCGGACTGCAACATGACCGCCGTCGCGCCAGAAGCTCACCTCATCGCCCGGCCCGATGCCCAACTCGTCACGCAGGTCCTTCGGGATGACGACCTGACCTTTCGGTCCGACGCGATGAGTCAAACCCACGAGTATGACCCGAGTTGGCGACGAAGCCGGCCGGCCTGCTCAGCCGATGATCTCGAACGTGGCCGCGAGGGGCGTGCCGAGGCGTTCGCCGCCGGCGGAGGCGGCACCCCGGAGGAACTCGTCGGGCGAGGCCATGTCGCCACCGAGGTGGTCGAGGTACAGGCGGTGGGCGGCGAGCGAGGCGACACCGGCGTCGAACGTGTCGGTCGTGTCGACGCCGTGAGTCGGTTGTGGGCTCCCGCTGAACGCGGTGAAGCGCACGCCGTCCCACGCCTCGCCCCGGTCGGTGAACACCCACGGGTTCGCCGCGTCGCGAGCCGCGTCGAGCAGCGACCGGCCGACCGCCCGGTGGTCGGCGTGGTTCCAGCTCGGCCCGCCCCAGCTGTCGCGGAAGTTGATCGACAGCACCACCTCGGGCCGGTGACGGCGGATCGCCGCGGCGAGATCGGCGCGCAACGCCATCCCCTCGACGATCGACCCGTCGGGCCAACCGAGGAACTCGACGTCGTCGACGCCCACCACACCGCAGCTCGCGATCTGCTCCACGCGGCGTAGCGGGCCGACCTCGTCGGGCGGCATCGTCGAGATGCCGGCCTCGCCGTCGGACACCAGGACGTAGGCGATGTGCTTGCCCTGCCCCGTCCAGCGAGCGACCGCCGCCGCGGCGCCGTACTCCATGTCGTCGGGATGGGCGACGACGGCGAGCGCGCGTCCCCAGTCCTCGGGGAAGATCTCCAGGTCGGCCACGTGCACGAGTGTTGCAGGCGTCCGCGGGCGCGTCGACGGGCAGGGACGTCGAGGCCCGGGCCGCAGTTTCCGGACGGGATCGGTCCCGGAATCCGGGACGTATTCCGTCGAGAATCGTCAGGCCTCCGAGGCGGCGCCCGACTCGATCGGTTCGAAGACGACGACCGGCGTGTCGGCCGAGCGCGAGGCGGCATAGGCGTCGAGGCCCTCGTCGATCGCGGCCCACCGGCACCACAGCCGATCACGCTCGTCGCCCTCGGCCCTGCGAGCACGGACGGGCGGCTCGGGCTGCCCCTTCAGGCGAATCCTGGCGTCGGGGTTCGCCTCGAGATTGAGCCACCATTCCGGCTGGCCCTCGTCCCAGCCGTTCATCGCCAACACGACGGGTGTCGAGCCGTCCTCGATGTAGCCGAGGATCACGCCGCGCCCTTCGCCGGAGTGCCGACCGACGGTCGTCAGGTGCATTGCGCCCCAGCCGCGCTTGGTCGCCGGCGTCCACAACACCCGGGGACCGACCCACCCAACATCCTCGGCGCGCTGCTTGATGCCGAGGAGCATCTTGCGGGTCATCACGAAGCTGACCAGACCGACCGGCGCCATGAGCCAGGGGGTCAACCTGCGGCCGTAGGCAACACGCTCTCGAACCAGCAGCCGCGTGCCGCCGGCGGGCAGAGGCCGCAGCGCGAAGGTCCACTGGAACTCGAACCCCAGGCCCTCGTTCCGGTTCATCGCCCGTCCGGCCTTCATGTCGGCCTGCTTCATCACCAGCGTTTCGTCGGGGACGACCTTCACCACGATCCAGCCGCTCTTGCGCTCGTTGTCGGCGTACACCATGTCGCCGACGTCGAGTCGTTGCCATTCGGGCACGATCGCATCGGCGCTGTGGATCTCGAGACCGAACAGGTTCTCCAACCAGTCGTAGCGCGTCGCGTCGCAGCACAGGGGCACAGGTCCCATCGGGCGGCCTCCGCTGGTGTCGACCGGGTACGACGTAGTCTCCACGCGGTGGCCGGAACCGACCTCGATCCCGACCAGGACGCTGCAGTCCGCGGGCGTGCCTCGCTGATCGACCGGCCGCTCGACGTCGACGAACGCGAGCGGCTGTTCGCACTACGAGCGGCGTCGTCGGAACAGGCTGCGCTCTACGCAGCGATCCTCACCGTGCTCGCCGAGGCGAAGGAGGCCTACCACCTCCAGATGCGCACCGGCGAGATCCGCCGCCGGCTCGAGGCCAGCCCGATCGCCGACGGCTTCGACGACTTCAGCGACCGGGCACTGCGTCCGGCACTCGACCAGCTCCGCGAATGGAAGTGCGTCGACTGGGTGCAGGACCCGTCGTTCCGGGCGGCGTCGGTCGAGGAGTACCTGAAGCGTCACGAACTCTGGGAACTCACCCCGACCGGCGAGGCGACGCTGCGTTCGATCCGCCTCGTGCTCACCGCCACCGAGGAACCCGGCTCGCTCCAGCGTGCGATGTTCCGCCAGATCCGCGACGCCCTCGACGACCTCGGTGACGCCGTCGCCGTCGGCGACGCCACACGGGTGTACCTGCGCCTGCGCGACCTCGACCTCGCCATCGGCGAACTCGCCGCCAACGCCCGCGAGTTCTACGCAACGATCAACCGCATCGCCCGGGAGGATCGGCTGGAGGACCACGTCTTCCTGCTGTACAAGGACCAGCTCATCGCCTACCTGCAGGACTTCCACGACGACCTCGTGCGCAACCGGTCGCTGATCAGCCGCCGCCTCCTCGACCTCGACGATCACCACCGCACCGAGCTGATCCGCCTCGCCGACGACGGCGACGACTCGACCGGACTGTTCGGAACCGGGACGGGTTGGGCGACGCGCTGGGACGGGATGCTCGACTGGTTCGTCGCCGGACGCGTCGCTCGCTCCGAGGCCGACTCGCTGATCGGTGCGACCACCATTGCCATCCGTGAGCTCCTGACCCTGCTGCGTCGACTGACCGAGCAGGCCACGCGGCCGGTCAACCGGGCGTCGGAGCTCCACGCCACCGCAGCCTGGTTCGCCCGCTGCGAGACCGACGACGACGCCCACGAGCTGTTCGATGCGGCGTTCGGGCTCGCACCGACCTTCCACCTCGGCTTCGCCGTCGCCGACGCCGACCTCGCCGGTCGCTTCCCGAGCTGGTGGCGTACCGACCCGGTCGACATCCCGGTGTCGCTGCGAGAGTACGGACGCCGCGCGGCGCCCGGCCGCACCGCTCGCCGTCACGACTTCAGCGAAGCGAAGGCAGTCCTCGCCGCCGAGCGGGCCCGAGCCGAGGCCCAACGGTCCAGCGCGGCACGACGTCTCGTCACCATCGACCTCGACGAGGCCCTGATCGACACCGACGCATGGCCGGTCATGCTGTCGTACCTCGATCAGGCCCTCGCCGCCCGCCCGCCTGCCGCCGCGTTCGACACGACGATCCGCACCCCGCACGCCGTCGTCCGACTCCGGTCCGCCGACCACGACACCCGACTGCGCGCCGCCGCCGGGTCGGTGTCGCTGCACCGTTGCGAGGTCTCGGTGAGCGCCCCATGACCACGACCACCGCGCACACCCGGGCCCGCATCGCAGCGCAGCTCGCCCCGCACCAACTCGGTGAGCTGCAGCGAGCCGCCCGCCTGTTGCTGCGCCGCCCGCTCGTCACGTCGAGAGATCCCGAGGCGTTCGCGCTGGTGCGTCGGTGGGAGCAGGTGCTCGGCAACGAGTTCAGCCAGAAGTTCGGCTACCGCCTCGACGTCTCGCGCACGTCGGCCCGGCTGCTTCGACGGCCGGCCTCACTCAGTTCGCATCGCGGCGCCCGGCTCCCCAACGGCCGACCGATGTCGCGATGGGGCTACGTCTACTTCGCGCTCGTCCTCGCCGCACTCGAACAACCGGGCCGTCAGGTGCTCGCGTCCGAGCTGCTCGACCGCATCGAACAACGCGCCCGCGGCGACGAACACCTGTCGCTCGACTCGCGCGAGTACGCCCAACGCAAGGGCTTCAGCGACGCCGTCAAGTACCTCGGGCACCTCGGCGTGCTCACCGTGCGTGACGGCGATGTCGACGCCATCGTCGACGACGGCCAGGTGCTGTTCGACATCGATCGCGACGCCGCCGCGATGTGCCTCGTGGCGTCGCCGAGCATCCTGCGCGAGGTCACGACCGTCGCCGACTTCATCGCCACGCCGACCGGCGGATCGACCGCGGTGCGCTCGACCAACGCCCGCCAACGACTCAACCGGC
>JAWLEC010000209.1:0-4513 GCA_041686315.1 Ilumatobacteraceae bacterium | reverse complement strand
CGCGATGATCGGCACGCAGAGCGATGGCTCGGGGAGTAGGGCAACTGATGAGTGCCACTCGTTCGGTGGTCACGAAAAGGTCACAGGATTCGCCGGACCAGACCGCCTGCAACCGCACTGGACGGACGACACGGACGAGGTACCCGCACAGCACGTGGACATCCGGACGCGACCGCGGCGCACGGACGGTTTGCGACAGTCTTCAACCCCCCTTCCACTCACGTGGAGTGCGGGTTCGAGTCCCGCCCCGGGCACGCTGGTGTCTCGCGACCGAGTGGTGATCCGTAACGCCGTCCGGTCGAGGCCCGTGTCACATTCGCCGTGTCATGGAGGGCCGTGCCATCAGCGGAGGATGCGACCGGAGATCATGGTGGGCTCGATGCGCACCCAGATCGGCCGCCACTCGGCCTTGGCCCAGGGGACCAGTCCGATCTGGTCGAGCCGGGTGTCCTCGGCCCAGTTCGTGACCTCGCGCGCGACGCCCTGCACGATCACGCTCCAGCCGGTCCGCGTGGCGGCGTTCCAGTCGTCGATCTCGAAGCAGACGTGCTGGTTCTCGGCTGCAGCGGCGAGCTTCTGGCCCTCGAGGGTGCGGAACACCACGCTGTCCTCGTACCACTTGAAGTTGACCGGGAGCACGAGCTGCTCGCCGTCGGTGGAGAACCCGATGCGGCCGATGGGTGTGGACTCGAGCAGCTGGACACACGTTGCCTCGTCGATGATGCCCATCTTCGACGTGACGTCGATCGCCATCTGCTCGGGGTCGTTCGATCTGGTCATCGGCACCTCCGGTTCGCGCGCCGTGGCGGTCGAGCCGCTCGGTTGGCGGCGCACACATCCCAACGTAACGCGCGCCGGCCGACTGCGGACCTTCGGCTCTGGCGACGTGCCCTCCCACCTCGGCATCATCGACGGGATGGACATGGCCGAGTTCGAAACGCGCGCCCGCGAGCTGGTGCACGACGACCAGCTGGGGTACGACCAGAAGTTGCGTCGGCTCGCGATGCTGGCGACCGATGCCCTGCCGTATCCCGACATCTCCGAAGCGTGTCGCGAGGCGCTCGACAAGCGGGTGATCTGCGACCTGTACGAAGGGCACGCCCCGTACACGCCCCGGTACGTCCTGCCCGACTACGAACGGGCACTGCGCCAGGGGCTCGACTTCCTCGAGCTGGAGCCGCCCCGCGACCTCGACGACGCACTCGCGTTCCTCCAGATCATGTACGCCCACGTACCCAGCGTGACGACGTACCCGGTGTACCTCGGTGACCTCGACGCCGTCCTCGAGCCGTTCGTCACCGACGACCTCGACGACGACGATCTCGACCGCAGGATCCGACGCTTCTGGATCGGGATCGATCGCATGGTGCCGGATGCGTTCGCGCACCTCGACCTCGGCCCTCGTGACAGCAGGATCACACGCTCGATCCTGCGGGTCGAGCGATCGCTGCGTCAGGCGGTTCCGAACATCACGCTCAAGGTCGACCCGGCCGTCACGCCGGACGACCTGCTCGAAGACGCCGTGCGCACCGTCTTCGAGACCGGCAAGCCACACTTCGTCGCCCATCCGATGATGGTGGCGGACCACGGCGAGGGGTACGCGGCGGTGAGCTGCTACAACTCGCTCAAGATCGGCGGCGGTGCCCACACACTGGTGCGGCTCAATCTGAAAGAGGTCGCGCTCCGCCACACCGGCGACGTCGAGTCGTTCCTCGCGACCACCCTCGCCGACTACGTCGAGCTCACCGCCGAACTCGCCGAGGCCCGGATCCGGTCGTTGGTCGAGGAGCAGCGGTTCTTCGACACCCACTGGCTGGCCGCCGAGGGGCTGATCGACCTCGACCGGTTCTCGGCGATGTTCGGCATCTTCGGCCTCGCCGAGTGCGTGAACCTGCTGATGGCCTACGAGGGTCACGAGCCCGGCGCCCGATACGGCCACGACCCGTACGCCGACGCCGTCGCGCAACGGGTGACCGAGCGCCTCGCCGAGCTGGTCGCGGCCCGGCCGATGCCCTACTGCGAAGGCGGGGGAGGGCGCTGCCACCTCCACAGCCAGGGCGGAATCGACCTCGACGACGCCGTCACCGCCGGCACCCGCATCCCCGTCGGCGACGAGCCCCCGATGCTCGAGCACATCACGACGTGTGCCCCGCACCACCGGCTGTTCGCCGCCGGGATCAGCGACATCTTCCACGTCGACGAGACCGCCGTGCGCAACCCGTCGGCCATGGTCGACATCATCCGCGGGGCGTTCGCCAGCGGAATGCGTGACTTCACGTTCAACCTCGACGGCAACGAGTTCGTGCGCATCACGGGCTATCTCGTGCGCAAGAGCGACCTCGCCACGATCGCCGAACACGAAGCGGTCCGACACTCCAGCGATCACCTGGCGGCCGGCAGCGAGGAGGCATACCACCTCACGCAGCGGGCCGTGAAGCGGATCGGATGCCACGAACGTGACCCTCGGTAGCGAGGCGGTCCGCATCGGCGACGTCAGCGGGTTCGTCGCGGACACGATCACGTTCAGCTGCGTCGACGGGCCCGGCAACCGGTTCGTCGTGTTCCTGCAGGGCTGCAACTTCGACTGCGTCGCATGCCACAACCCGCAGACGATCCCCGGGCACGCCGCCGTGGAGGGCCACCACCCCCGCCACGTCACGGTGGACGAGCTGCTCGACGACATCCGCCGGGCGGCACCGTTCCTGAGCGGCGTGACCGTGTCGGGGGGTGAGGCGACGCAGCAGTGGCGCTTCGTGCGGGCGCTGTTCGAGGCGGTCCGGTCCGACCCCGCGCTCGCCCACCTCACCTGCTTCGTCGACTCCAACGGCGCCTGCACCACCGACGTGTGGGACCGGCTCGCGCCCGTCATGGACGGTGCGATGATCGACCTCAAGTGCATCGACCCGACGATCCACCTGGAGATGACCGGACAGCCGAACGACCAGGTGCTCGCCAGCATCGGCCACCTCGCCGGGCTCGGCCGGCTCCACGAGGTGCGGTTGCTCCTGCTCGCCGGCGTCAACGACGGCGAGGCGCTCGTGCGACGGACCGCCGAGTGGCTGGCGACGGTCGACCCGCACCTGCGCATCCGGGTGATCGGGTTCCGGGCCCACGGCGCGCGCCCGCACGACCCGGCCCTGGTCGAACCGACCCGTGCCGATCTGGTCGCCGCCGCGGACCTGCTGCGGTCGGTCGCTGTGTTCGACGTGTCGGTGGTCTGAGGGCACCCCGTCCGGCGACGCCCGGCAGGGCGTGGCGCCGGACGGACATCGTCGACGTCAGGGTCGGGTGCCGACGAGGTGGTGGTGTCGGCGAACACGTCGACGGCGCGGGTTCCGTCACCGTTTCCTTATGTCACTGTTGCGATGTCGGTGGCGGCGGCCAGGTCGAGGTTGCCGTCAGCGTCGCACTGCCTGTGCCGGTGAAGAAGAGCCCGGGTCAGCGGTGCCGGCGAGGCCGATTGCAGCCCGGAACCGGCGTGTGGCGACCCGTCAGGCCGACTCGGTGCGTTGGGCCCTCAGCTGACGGTGCATCTCGCTGTCACGCCAGAACGTCGCCGTCTTCGAGCCGTAGGGCTCCCACCGGGGCAGCGGTTCGGCCGGCCGGGGGTCGTCGCCCATCACGGTCACCCGCTGGATCATCCGCTCGCCCTCGAAGTCGTTGAGCACGTGATGCTGCGTGCACCGGTTGTCCCACATGGCGATCGTGCCGGGGCTCCACGAGTAGCGCATCGTGAAGCGAGGTTGCTGGACCCAGCTGGTGAGGTGCCCCAGCAGGAGGTCGGACTCGGCGGCACTGAGCTCGACGATCCGGCGGGTGAAGTGCTCGTTCACGAACAGCGACCGGCGACCCGTCTCCGGGTGGACGCGCACGACAGGATGGACGTACCCCTTGTCGGGCTGCAGGTGCGGTCCGCCGTCGTGGAAGGCGGTGAGCCCGTCGCACAGCGACCGCAGCGGCGCCGACAGCTCGTCGTAGGCCTTGTACGCGTTGGACCACATCGTGTCGCCGCCCACCGGTGGAACCACCCTCGCCTGCAGGATGGCGAACTTGGAGGGGTGACGCTCGAAGGTGATGTCACTGTGCCACTCGTCGGCGACCCCGCCCTGCCCATCGGTGGCACGGAGCTCGAAGAACTCGGGACGCTCCCGTTCGAAATCGAGATTCGGGTGCGCCTCGAGCTCGCCGAAGTGCCGACCGAAGGCGAGATGCTCGTCGGGGGTCAGGTGCTGATCGGGGAAGAAGAGCACCAGGTGTTCGAGCAGCAGCTCGTGGATCAGCCGAGCGTCGTCGCCGTCCGCCCGGGCCAGTGAGATGCCGTGGATCTCTGCACCGAGCGAGCCGGACAACCGCCGCACGTCGAGGTCGGATGCCATGCTCGTTCCCATGCGCGGTGACGCTACACGTCGCCGTCGATGAGTCTCACACGGTGACCCTCACACGGTGACCCTCGAGCAGTGACCCTCCAACAGTGACCCTCGACACGAGGACGAGCCTGCAGGTCTCGGCATCG
>JAWLEC010000046.1:0-20423 GCA_041686315.1 Ilumatobacteraceae bacterium | reverse complement strand
GAGCCGCTGTTCGCCTGGAGCGGCGGCAACCCCGGTGTCACCCGGCTGATCGCCGACTCCACCCTCACCGACCTCAACCCGTTCCGCAACCGCACCGCGTCAGGGGCCTACTACCGGGGCCCCGGCAAGGCCCCGCACAACTTCTACAGCTCCACCGACCGGCTCTGGGCGCTCACGCCCGAAGATCATCCGGGCCCGCCGCCCCAGCAGTACCGCTACCTCGAGACCGACGAGGAGTTCGAGGGTGAGGCCGCGTCGGGGTTCGACCTCGACATCGGCAGCATCGACGTCACCTGGGAGTGGGACGACGAGCAGGGAGCATGGCTGCGCTCGCAGGAGGGCTCCGCCCACAACGACGTGGTGCACGGCCGCATCGACGCCGCCAACGTGATCGTGATGATCACCGAGTACCGGCCGAGCCGGATCGACGCCCGCAGTCCGGAGGCCCAGACGGTCGGCAACGGCCCGGTCTACGTCTTCTCCGACGGCGAGGTGATCGAGGGCCGCTGGCAGCGCGAGTTCAACGGCTTCGCCATCGAGTGGGTCGACGCCGACGGCGAGATCATCGAACTCACCCCCGGCCCCACCTGGATCGAGTTGGCACCCGCCGTGCCCAGCCTCGACGTCGCCAACCCCACCACCGACATCGAGATCCGTTACGCCGAGTGACGGTCGGAGACGGTCCGGCACCTGCGACATCCGTGGGAACCGGACACGGTGATCGACGGATCCGAAAGTACGATGGAGCCATGTCTGAAGCTCGTACCGGCACCTTCCCCGTCAAGCGGGGTCTCGCGGAGATGATGAAGGGCGGCGTCATCATGGACGTCGTCACACCCGAGCAGGCCAAGATCGCCGAGGACGCCGGCGCCGTGGCCGTGATGGCGCTCGAGCGGGTGCCCGCCGACATCCGCCGCGACGGCGGCGTCGCCCGGATGAGCGACCCCGAGATGATCGAGGGCATCAAGGCGGCCGTCACGATCCCGGTGATGGCCAAGGCCCGCATCGGTCACTTCGTCGAGGCCCAGATCCTCCAGGCGCTCGGCGTCGACTTCGTCGACGAGTCCGAGGTGCTCACCCCGGCCGACGAAGCGCACCACATCGACAAGTTCGCCTTCGACGTGCCGTTCGTGTGCGGCGCCACCAACCTCGGCGAGGCGCTCCGTCGCATCTCCGAGGGTGCGGCCATGATCCGCTCGAAGGGCGAAGCCGGCACCGGCAACGTCGTGGAGGCCGTGCGCCACCTGCGTTCGATCGTGGGCGACATGAAGCGCATCACCCAGGCCGACCCGGCCGAGCTGTTCGAGTGGGCCAAGCGCCTGCAGGCCCCGCTGCCGCTGGTGCAGGAGATCGCCGAGACCGGCCGGCTCCAGGTGCCGCTGTTCTGTGCGGGCGGCCTCGCCACCCCCGCCGACGCCGCGCTCGCCATGCAGTTGGGCGCCGAGGCGGTGTTCGTCGGCTCGGGCATCTTCAAGTCGGACGATCCGTCCCCGCGGGCCAAGGCGATCGTCGAGGCCACCACCCACTTCCGCGACGCCGACATCCTGGCCAAGGTGAGCCGCGGGCTCGGCGCACCGATGACCGGCATCGAGATGGATGCGGTCGACCAGCGATATGCCGAACGGGGCTGGTGACCCGGTTGCCGTTGCGGGTGCCGACCCGATGACGGGCCCACGCGTCGGCGTGCTCGCGCTGCAGGGCGCGTTCGCTGCTCACCAGGCTCGCCTCACGGCACTCGGTGTCGACGCGCCGGCGGTCCGAACGGCCGCCGATCTCGACGGTCTCGACGCGATCGTGCTGCCCGGCGGCGAGAGCACCACGATGTCGCACCTGCTCACCACGAGTGGGCTGTTCGACGAGCTGAAGGCACGCCTGGCCGACGGGCTGGCGGTGTTCGGCACATGTGCCGGGATGATCCTGTGTGCCACCGACGTCCGTGACGCACGCCCCGACCAACGTGGGTTCGACCTCGTCGACCTGACGGTCCGCCGGAACGGCTACGGCCGGCAGCTCGACAGCTTCGAGGCCGATCTCACCGTGAGCGGCGTGGAGGACCCCGACCGGCCCTTCCACGCGGTGTTCATCCGGGCGCCGCTGGTCGAGCGGGTCGGCGCCGGCGTCGAGGTGCTCGCCAGCCACGACGGCGTGCCTGTCCTCGTTCGCGACGGACGTTGTACCGTGGCGGCGTTCCATCCCGAACTCACCGACGACACCCGTCTGCATCGGGTGTTCGTCGACTCGATCACCCGCTGACATCACGACGAGCACGGAGACCGCATGTCCGGCCATTCCAAATGGGCAACCATCAAGCACAAGAAGGGGGCCGCCGACAAGGCGCGCGGCAAGCTCTTCGCGAAGCTGGCCCGGCAGATCGAGGTGTCGGCCAAGGGCGGTGGCGACATCGACGCCAACCCCACGCTGCGGACCGCGGTGCAGAAGGCCAAGGCGGCCCGGATGACCAACGACGCCATCGACCGGGCCGTCAAGCGCGGCACCGGCGAGGCCGACGGCGGCACCTACGAGAGCATCATGTACGAGGGCTACGCGCCCGGCGGCGTGGCCCTGATGATCGACGTGCTCACCGACAACCGCAACCGCACGGGCGCCGACATCCGCGGCATCTTCACCAAGCTCGGCGGCTCGATGGCCGAGCCGGGTGCCGTGAGTTGGCAGTTCGCGCGCCGTGGCGTGATCATCACCGGCGAGGGCGTCGACGAGGACGCGATCATGATGGCGGCACTCGAGGCCGGGGCCGACGACGTGATCGCCGAGGGCGACGGCTACCGGGTGATGACCGATCCGTCGGTGGTGTACGACGTGAAGGCCGCCCTCGACGACGCCGGCATCGAGGTGCTCTCGGCCGACTCGCCGATGGTGTCCGACAACCTCGTGCCGATCACCGACGCCGGCGAGGCGAAGTCGGTGCTGCGCATCCTGGAGGCGTTGGAGGACAACGACGACGTGCAGGACGTGTTCGCCAACTTCGACATCAGTGACGAGTTGATGGAGGTCGCGGCCTCGTGAGCCTGGGTGTGGGCGACGTCGCCCCCGACTTCACGCTGCCCGGCACGGGCGGTCGTGACTACTCGCTGTCGGACTTCGCGGGCCAGCCGGTGGTCCTGGTGTTCTACCCGGGTGACGACACGCCCGTGTGCACGAAGCAGCTCAACAGCTACAACGACGATCTCGGCCAGTTCGACGAGATGCACGCGCAGGTGCTCGGGGTCTCGGCGCAGGACGTGAGCAGTCACGACGCGTTCGCCTCCAGGCACGGATTCGAGTTCCCGCTGCTGGCCGACACCGACAAGACGGTGGCGGGCATGTACGGCACGCTCGGGCCGATCGGGTTCCCCCGCCGCAGCATCTTCATCCTCGACGGAGACGGCGTCGTCCGCTACGCCCACCGGGCGATCGCCGGGCTCACGTTCCGGCCGGTGAGCGAGCTCATCGGCGAACTCGAGAAGATCGCCGCCGGCTGAGCCCGGCGACACGTGACCGCTCGACCGCAATTCCGCTCGTTCGTGCGGTGCGTGCACTAACATTCGAACCTGTGTTCGTACGCGTGCTGGGCATCGACCCGGGACTCACCCGATGTGGATTCGCCGTCGTCGACGGCCGAGGCGCCCGTTCGGTGAAGGCCCTCACGCTCGGGGTCATCCGAACGCCGCCGTCGGACCCGCTGCCCGACCGGCTGGCGATGTTGCGCACCGAGTTCACCGACCTCATCGCCGAGTTCGAGCCGCACGTGGTGGCCGTCGAGCAGGTGTTCTTCCAGGTGAACGTGCGCACCGCCATGAGCGTGGGGCAGGCCAGTGGCCTGGCACTCGCCGAGGCGGCGATCGCCGGGTGCGAGGTGGTGCAGTACACACCCAACCAGGTGAAGGACGCCGTCGCCGGGTGGGGCGGCGCCGGCAAGGAACAGGTGCAGAAGATGGTGCAGGCACGGTTGCAGCTGTCCACGGTCCCCGAGCCCGCCGATGCCGCCGACGCCGCCGCCCTCGCCCTGTGTCACCTCGCCATGGCACCGCTCGGGCAACGGTTGCGCACCGCGTCCGCGCGGACGGCGTCGGCCGGAGGTGCCCGATGATCGGGTCACTGCGCGGCGCCGTGTTGGAACGCAATCTCGACGGCACGGTGCTGCTCGAGGTGTCGGGTGTGGGCTACCTCGTCACCGTGTCGCAGCGGGCGATCACCGAACTCGAACCGGGGACGTCGGCGTTCGTCTACGTCCACCACCACATCCGCGACGATGCACAGACGCTGTTCGGGTTCACGTCGCGTGACGACCGCGACACGTTCCAGATCCTGCTCGGCACGCACGGTGTGGGTCCCACCATGGCCATGGCGATCCTCGACACGCATCCTCCCGCCGCGCTCGTGAGCGTGGTCGCCGACAACGACGCCGCGGCACTCGCACTCACGCCCGGCGTGGGCAAGAAGACCGCCGAACGCCTGCTGGTGGAGCTGCGTGACCGGCTGTCGGTGCCGTCGCTCGACGCGGTGTCGTCGAACGGCAACGGCTCGTCGTCGGCGGTCGCCGACGTACGCGACGCCCTGGCCTCGCTGGGATACGGCACCGAGGAGATCCGTGACGTGCTGCGTGAGCTGTCGAGCGACGCCGACTCGGCGACCCTGCTGCGTGACGCGCTGAAGGCACTGGGGGCGCGCCGTGCGTGAGGAGTTCCTCGACCCCGGCGTGGCAGGAGCCACCGACGACGACGTGGCGTCGGAGATCGAGCTCGAAGCGGGTTTGCGGCCGCGGGCGCTCGACGAGTTCGTCGGCCAGCGGGAGCTGAAGGAGCACCTCACGATCGTGCTCGAAGCCGCTCGCAAGCGGCGGCAGTCGGTCGACCACCTCCTGTTCGCCGGCCCGCCGGGCCTCGGCAAGACCACGTTGGCCGGCATCGTCGCCACCGAGATGGGCGTGCACCTCCACGTCACGTCGGGGCCGGCGCTCGAGCGCGCCGGCGACCTGGCCGCCATCCTCACCAAGCTGGAGGAGGGCGACGTGCTGTTCATCGACGAGATCCACCGTCTCTCGCGAGCCGTCGAGGAGATCCTGTACCCGGCGATGGAGGACTTCCAGCTCGACATCGTGGTCGGCAAGGGGCCGGCAGCGTCGAGCATCCGGCTCACGATGCCGCCGTTCACGCTGGTCGGCGCCACCACCCGCACGGGCATGATCACCGGCCCGCTGCGCGACCGGTTCGGGCTGGTCGCCCGACTCGACTACTACGACGACGAGGAACTGCGCGCCATCGTCGAGCGGGCGGCCGGCATCCTCGACGTCAGCGTCGACACCGACGGCGCCTGGGAGATCGCCCGCCGCTCGCGCGGCACCCCGCGCATCGCCAACCGGCTGCTGCGCCGGGTGCGCGACTTCGCCGAGGTTCGTGCCGACGGTGTCATCGACGCCGACGTCGCTCGTGAGGGTCTGGCCCTGTTCGGGGTCGACGACCGGGGGCTCGACAAGGTCGACCGGGCGATCCTGGCTGCCCTGTGCGGCCAGTTCAACGGCGGACCGGTCGGGTTGTCGACGGTGGCCATCAGCGTGGGGGAGCAGCCCGAGACCGTCGAGGACGTGTACGAGCCGTTCCTGATCACCCAGGGCATGATCGCCCGCACCCCCCGCGGCCGGGTGGCGCTCGATGCCGCCTACGAACACCTCGGGCTCGCCGTGCCGCGTCGCGGCGCGGGCGGCGCCACCGGCAGCCTGTTCGACTGACGATCCGTAACCTGGCGCCGGTGGAACTGGCCGACTTCGACTACGACCTGCCCGACGAGCGGATCGCACAGGTGCCCGTGGAACCGCGGGACTCGGCCCGGCTGCTCGTGGATCGAGGCGCCGCCGAGCCCGATCACCGGTTCGTGCGGGACCTGCCCGACATCCTGCGGCCCGGAGACCTGCTGGTGCTCAACGAGACCCGTGTGATCCCGGCCCGGTTGCGGCTGCGCCGCGCCAGCGGGGGAGCGGCCGAGGTGCTGCTGCTCGAGCCGCTCGACGCGTTACGCCGTTCGTGGGAGGCGCTGGTGCGGCCCGGCGGCAAGCTGCGGCTCGGCGAGGAGCTCGTCGCCGGCGACGTGGCGCTCGTGGCGATGGGCGAGCGGACGGCCGCGGGCGACACGTTCCGGGTCGAGCTGATCGGCGACGACGACCCGCTCGTGCTGCTCGAGCGTCACGGCGAGATGCCGCTGCCGCCGTACATCGGTACCCGCCTCGACGATCCCGACCGCTATCAGACGGTGTTCGCCCGGGAACCCGGGTCGGCGGCGGCGCCCACGGCGGGCCTGCACTTCACGCCCGAGCTCTTCGAGCGGCTGGCTGCGTCGGGTGTCACGACGGCGACGGTGGAGCTGGTGGTGGGTCTCGACACGTTCCAGCCGATCAGCACCGAGAACCCGCTCGACCATCCGATGCACACCGAGCGCTACCGGGTGCCGGCGGCCACGTGGGAGGCGTGCCGCGAAGCCGGCCGGGTGGTGGCCGTGGGGACCACTGCGGTCCGGGCGCTCGAGTCGGCGGCGGCACGCGGTGAACTGTCGGGGCGGACCGACCTGTTCATCCACCGCGGCTTCGACTGGCAGGTGGTCGACGTCATGATGACCAATTTCCACCTCCCGACGACCACCCTGCTGATGATGATCGACGCCTTCGTGGGCGAGCGGTGGCGCCGCCTCTACGCGACGGCGCTGGCCGGCGACTACCGCTTCCTCTCCTTCGGCGACGCATGTCTGTTGGACCGCCACGCCGGCTGACGGCACTGCGATGAGCGAAGCGCCCGACAGGTTGGCCCGTGGCTCATCGCAATGGGGATCGGGGTGGCGGTACCGTCGCTGCGCATGCATCCCGTGGCACTCCGTCTCGACGCCGCCGACGGCAGCGCGCGGGCCGCAACGGCCGCAACCGCTCGGGGTGACTACACGACACCGCTGTTCATGCCGGTGGGCACCCGGGGCGCCATCAAGTACCTCAGCGCCGACGACTACGCCCGCATCGGCGCGCAGATCGTGCTGGGCAACACCTACCACCTGATGCTGCGGCCGGGGGCCGAGCTGGTCGAGCGTTTCGGCGGGCTCGGAGCCTTCTCGGGGTGGGACGGGCTGACGCTCACCGACTCGGGCGGCTTCCAGGTGTTCTCCCTCGACCCGAAGGTCGACGACGACGGCGTCACCTTCGCGAGCACCTACGACGGCTCCACCCACCGGTTCACCCCCGAGATCGCCGTCGACGTGCAGCAGCGCCTCGGCGCCGACATCCAGATGGTGCTCGACGTGTGCCCGCCGCTGCCCAGCCCACCCGACGTGATCCGCCTCGCCGTCGAGCGCACCACCGCCTGGGCGAAGCGAGCGAGAGCTGCACACACCCGACCCGACCAGGCGCTGTTCGGCATCGTGCAGGGCGGCATCAGCGAGACCATGCGACGCGAGAGCGCGCAGCAGATCGTCGACATCGGCTTCGACGGGTACGGCATCGGCGGGCTCTCGGTGGGAGAGACCCGCGAGGAGATGCTGCCGGCCCTGGCCGCCGCCCTCGAGCACCTCCCTGCCGACCGCCCGCGCTATCTGATGGGCGTGGGCGACCCGGCGTCGATGGTGGAGGCCGTGGCGCTGGGGGTGGACCAGTTCGACTGTGTGATGCAGACCCGGCTCGGGCGACACGGCACCGCGCTCACCTCCACCGGCCGATTCCAGGCGAAGGCGGCCCGCAACGCCGACCTCGACGAACCCCTCGACGCAACCTGTTCCTGCGAGGTGTGCGCCCGTCACAGCCGCGGCTACATCCGCCACCTGCTCCAGGTGCGCGAACCCTCCGCCTCGCGGCTGCTGTCGATCCACAACGTCGCCTGGACCATCGATCTGATGGATCGGATGCGCACGGCCATCGCCGAGCAGCGGTTCGAGGGACTGCGCCGATCGGTGCTCGACGTCTGGGGATGACGGGCGCCGAGCCCCCGACACCGATAGGCTCGCACGCCGTCATGCTCTCGCACCTCGCCACAGCGTTCCCCGCCGCGCCCACCGTCACACACCCCGCCGGCCTCGTGGCCGAAGCCACCGGCGGTGGCGGCGCGGCACTGTTCCAGCTGGGCATCCTGCTGCTGATCCCGTTCGCCATGTACTTCTTCCTCATCCGGCCGCAGCGGCGCCGGATGCGCGAGCAGCAGGAGCTGCAGCGGTCGATCCAGGTCGGCGACGAGGTGATCACCACCTCGGGCGTCTACGGCACGATCACCGGTGAGGACGGCGACACCCGTTTCTGGTTGGAGATCGACGACGACGTCCAGATCCGCATCGCCCGAGCCGCCATCCAGGGCCGGGTGAACGACGACGACACCGACGACACCGACGACGACTCCGAGCTCGAGCCCGCCGACACCGACACCGACGCCGTCGACGACGACTGAGCCCGCTGCGATGCACCGCCGCCTCTGGTTCTCGCTGATCGGCGTCGTCCTGATCGTCACCACGACGCTCGCGGCGAACCTGGCCACCGGCAACACCCCCATCCTCGGCCTCGACCTCCAGGGCGGGGTGTCGGTGATCCTCGCTCCGACCGAGCCGGCCACCAACGAGGACCTGCTCGTGATCCGCGACCTGATCCGCGACGAGCTGGAGAGCCGCGGCATCGCCGAACCCGACGTGCGCGTGCAGGGCGACACGATCGTCGTCGACCTGCCCGGCGTGCGTGACCAGCAGGAAGCGCTGTCGGCCGTCGACGTGTCGGGCGTGGTGGAACTGCGCCCGGTGCTGAACTTCGGCGACTGCCCCGTCCCGGACGACACCGACCCGGACACCGACACAGCGCCGGTGGACACCGTCGCGACCGGTGTGCCCGGTGCGGAACTGCTCCCCACCCGTGACGGTGCCGTGCAGTGTGTCGGTCCCGCCCAGGGAACCGGCGAGGTGTTCGAGCGGGGTAGTGCCACGCTCACCCTCGACGCCGGCTTCGGCGTCGCCGTCGACCTGCGCGGCGACGGACAGGCCACCTGGAACAACCTGGCCAGCCAGTGCTACAACGCGGCGCCCACCTGCCCGTCCACCCAGCCCGGCGTGCGCGGCCAGATCGCCATCGTGCTCGACAGCGTGGTGCAGTCGTCGCCGCAGGTGAACCAGCCCAACTTCACCGACTCGGTGGCCATCACCGGCAGCTTCACCCGTGAAGAGGCCGAGGCCCTCGTCGCCGTCTTGAACCGGGGGGCGTTCCCCGTCGAGGTGCAGGCGCAGGAGGCGCGCACGGTATCGGCCTCGGCCGGCTCGGACTCGCTGCAGGCCGCCGTGATCGCCGGTCTGCTCGGCATGGTCCTGGTGGTCGGCTTCCTCATCGCCTACTACCGCTGGCTGGCGATCGTCATCGTCGGCGGCCTCGTCGTGTGGGCCGCCATGGTGTTCTCACTGGCGTCACTCGTGTCGGGCTGGACCAACTACGCCCTGAGCCTCGCCGGCGTCACCGGCATCATCGTGGCGATCGGCGTCACCGTCGACAGCTACGTGGTGTTCTTCGAACGCATCAAGGACGAACTCCGCAACGGTCGCACCATCAAGAACGCCGCCCCCCGCAGCTTCAAGATGACGTGGCGCACGATCCTGTCGGCCGACGTGATCTCGCTGATCGGCGCCTTCATCCTGTTCTGGCTCAGCGTCGGCTCGGTCCGTGGGTTCGCCCTCTATCTCGGGCTCACCACCGTCGCCGACCTGCTCGTGTGCTACTTCTTCACGCGGCCGGCCGTGCTGCTGCTGGCACGGACCAAGTTGATGGCGCGCCGCGAGAAGGTGCTCGGCCTGGAGGTCGCCACCGCATGACACTCGACACCACCATCGCCCCCACCGGGTTCGGCCGCCTCGTGAAGGGGCAGACGGCGATCGACTTCTACGGACGCCGTCGGGGCGGCTTCATCGCCGCCGTCGTCGTCGTCCTGGTCACCGTCGTGTCGCTGTTCACCCAAGGGCTCAATCTCGGCCTCGACTTCGAGGGCGGTGACGCCTGGGACATCCCGGCGAGCGAGACGTTCGGCGTCGACGAGGCCCAGGAGGTGCTCGGCGCCAACGACGTGTCCACCACCGGAGCACGGATCCAGCTCCGCAGCTCGGAAACCGCCGATGTGGTCACCGTGCAGGTCGAGGAGTTGCCACGTGAGCAGGCCGCCGAGGTCACCGCCGACTTCGCCGCCGCCGCCGGCGTCACGGTGGAGGACATCAGCTTCTCGTTCACCAGCTCCACGTGGGGCAGCGAGATCACCGAGGCGGCCGTCCGGGCGCTGGTGATCTTCCTGTTCATCGTGGCGATCTTCATCTCGGTACGGTTCGAGTGGCGCATGGCGTTGTCGGCGCTGACGGCGATGGCCCACGACGTGGTCGCTGCGGTCGGCGTGTACTCGGTGTTCCAGTTCGAGGTCACGCCCGCCACCGTCATCGCCTTCCTCACGATCCTCGGCTACTCGCTGTACGACACGATCGTGGTGTTCGACCGGGTCCGGGAGAACGAGGGCAAGTTCGCCGGTGTCCGCATGCCGTACGTCGACGTGGTCAACATCTCGGTCAACCAGGTGGTGGTGCGCTCGGTGATCACCTCGATCTCGTCGGTGCTGCCGGTGATCTCCCTGCTGCTGATCGGTTCGGGCCTCCTCGGCGCCGTCACGCTGCGCGAGTTCGCATTGGCCCTGCTGGTGGGCATGCTCGCCGGGGTCTACTCGTCGATCTTCATCGCCTCGCCGATGCTCGCCACGCTGAAGGCGCGAACCGGTCGGACGTCGCACCGCGAACGGCTCACCGGTGACAGGCTGCGCGCCGCGGTGATCGGAGCCGGATTCACCGGCCGCGTCGAAGCCGCACCCGAGCCGCAACCGGCCGTGGTCGGCGCGACCCACGACGGGTCGGACACCGACGACGGGTCGCTCGTGCAACCCGCCGACCGGCTGCTGACGCACCCTCCCCGGCCCCGCAAGAAGAAACGACGCTGACGGTCGACGCGTCGCCCCGGGCCCCGGCGGTATCCTCGGACCATGGCAGCCGAACCCACGACCGATCGCACCCCGGATCGCACGTCGGACCACGGTGCGCTGCGTGGCTTCGTCCGCGACATCAACGACTATCCCACCGACGGTGTCACCTTCCGTGACATCACGCCGCTGCTGGGCGACGGGGCCACGTTCGCTGCGGCCGTCAACGGGCTCGTCTCCGAGTTCGCCGGGTTGCCCGTCGACCGGGTGGTGGGCATCGAGTCCCGCGGGTTCATCTTCGCCTCGGCCGTGGCATACCGCATCGGTGCCGGGCTCGTGCCGGTCCGCAAGGCCGGCAAGCTGCCGTGGGCCGTGGTGCGCGAGGAGTACGACCTCGAGTACGGCTCCGACAAGCTCGAGATCCACCGTGACGCCATCCATCCCGGCGAGCGGATCCTGATCATCGACGACGTCCTCGCCACGGGTGGCACCGCGGCGGCCACGGCGAAGCTGGTCGAGACGCTCGGCGGCTCGATCGGTGGCCTCGGCTTCGTGATCGAACTCGACGAATTGGCCGGTCGGGGCCGGCTGGGAGAGCGGACCGTGAGGACGCTCCTGCACTACTGATGGGCACCGTCGACCGCGTGCTCCCGTGGCGTCGCCAGGCGGCTGCCTCCACCACCGCCGAACTCGCACCGCTGCTGGCCGCCTACCGTCGACGGCACCCGAAGTCGCCCGTCAGCACCATCAGCCGCGCCTACCGGGTGGCCGCCGACGCCCACCAGTCGCAGATGCGCTCCAGCGGTGAGAGCTACATCAACCACCCACTGGCCGTCGCGCAGATCGTCGCCGACATCGGCCTCGACGAGGTGTCGGTCACCGCGGCGCTGCTCCACGACGCCGTCGAGGACACCGAGATCACCCTCGGCGACGTCGACCGTGACTTCGGCGCCGAGGTGGCGGCGATCGTCGACGGGGTCACCAAGCTCGAGCGGATCCGGTTCGACTCCCGCGAAGAGCAGCAGGCAGCCACCATGCGCAAGATGCTGGTGGCGATGGCCAAGGACCTCCGGGTCCTGGTGATCAAGCTGGCCGACCGGTTGCACAACATGCGCACCATCGCGGCGATGCCACCCGAGAAGCAGCAGCGCATCGCCCAGGAGACGCTCGACATCTACGCGCCGCTCGCACACCGTCTCGGCATGCAGGAGATGAAACAGCAGCTCGAGGACCTGTCGTTCGCCGCGTTGCACCCCAAACGGTTCGCCGAACTCGACCACCTGGTGAGCAGCCGGACACCGGAGCGCGACGTGTACCTCGCCAAGGCGGTGGCCGAGGTGCGGGCCCGGCTGGCCGAACTCGGCATCGAGGCCGAGGTCACCGGTCGGGGCAAGCACCTGTGGAGCATCTACGAGAAGATGGTGGTGAAGGGCCGCGAGTTCGACGACATCTTCGACCTCATCGCCATCCGGGTGATCGTCGACTCGATGAAGGACTGTTACGCCGCCCTCGGATGCATCCACGGTCGGTGGCGTCCCGTCGTGGGTCGGTTCAAGGACTACATCGCGATGCCCAAGTTCAACCTGTACCAGAGCCTGCACACCACGGTGATCGGGCCGTCGGGCAAGCCGATCGAGGTGCAGATCCGCACCCAGGAGATGCACCAGCGCGCCGAGTGGGGCGTGGCGGCGCACTGGGCCTACAAGCAGGGCGGCGACAAGCACGCCGAGATCGACTGGCTCGCCCGCATCATCGACTGGCAGGAGGAGATCACCGATCCCGCCCAGTTCATGCAGAGCCTGAAGACCGACCTCGAACAGGACGAGGTGTTCGTGTTCACGCCGAAGGGCCGCGTGATCACGCTGCCCGTCGGCTCCACGACGGTCGACTTCGCCTACGCCGTGCACACCGAGGTCGGCCATGCGTGCATCGGCGCCAAGGTCAACGGGCGGCTGGTGTCGCTCGACCACGTGCTCTCGAGCGGTGACAACGTGGAGATCTTCACATCCAAGGTGGAGACAGCGGGCCCGTCCCAGGACTGGCTGGCCTTCGTCGCGTCGCCGCGGGCACGCAACAAGATCCGTCAGTGGTTCAGCCGTGAGCGGCGCGTCGACATGGTGGAGTCCGGCCGCGACGACCTCACCGACGAGCTGCGGCGCGAGCGGCTGCCGGTCCAGCAGGTCTGGAAGTCCGACGAGCTGCAGACGGTGGTGTCCGAGCTCAGCTATGTCGACCTCGATGCGTTGCTGGCGGCGATCGGCGAGCACCACGTGTCGGCGAAGTCCGTGGCGCAGCGGCTGGCACGGGCGCTGGGTCCCGACGACGAACAGCTGCCCTCCACCGTTGCCCGCCCGCGCCGCGCCCGCTCGCACGACGATGCCCACGCCGACGTGGGCGTCCACGTGGAGGGGCTCGACGACGTGATGGTGCGGTTGGCCAACTGCTGCACTCCCGTGCCCGGTGACGGGATCATCGGGTTCGTCACCCGTGGCCGCGGTGTCAGCGTGCACCGGTCCGACTGTGCCAACGCCGTGTCGCTCATGGCGGAGCAGGCGACCCGCATGATCGAGGTCGAGTGGGACAGTGAGGAGCAGTACGGCGCCACGTTCGTGGCCGGTGTGGAGGTGGTGGCACTCGATCGCTCCCGCCTCCTGCGCGACGTCACCAACTCGCTGTCCGACCACCACGTGAACATCCTCTCGTGTCAGACGATCACGGGATCCGACCGTGTGGCGAAGATGCGGTTCGAGTTCGAGTTCGCCGATCCCGGCCATCTCGACGCCGTGCTGCGCACGATCCGTGGCGTCGACTCGGTGTACGACGCCTATCGCCTCGTGCCCGGCGCCGCTACACCCGTTGCGTGATCTCGTGATCGCCCGCGGCGAGGTCCACCCGGAGGTGGGCGTGGGCGTCGCCGTTCGTCCACGCCAGCACCAGCTCGTGGTCGGCTGATCCGAGCACCTCGAACGACCCGTCGAACGCCGGGTGACCGGCGCGCAGGCGCAGCAGCTCGAGCAAGGACTGCACGACCGGCCGATCGAGGTCGGCCGTGACCTCGCCGGTGGTGTACCGGTGGCGGTTGATGTCGCGCCCCACGCCGGTGGCGGCGAGCAGTTCCATGTCGTCGGCGCCGGCGAGGAGGCCGACGTAGTACACCTGTGGCACCCCGGGTACGAACATCTGGATGGCCCGGGCGGTGAGATACCGGCGGTCGTCGCAGCCGAGCGCACTGAAGAACGTGGCATTCACCTGGTACAGATCCAGGTTCGATGCCGCGGCGCCGGTGGCCAGGCGGCTCTCGCCGCCGGTGTGCTCGTGGATGCCCTCCACCAGTGCGTCGATGCGTTCGGGCGCAAGCAGGCCCTGCACGTCGACGATCCCGATCCCGTCGTGGGTGTCGAGCACCGTCACCGCGTTGACGGGCCGACGGCGCAGCCAGCGCTCCAACGGCGCGCTGTCGGCCCGGAACAGGGCGTCGAGCACCAGTGGGGGCAGTGCGAAGTCGTAGACCCAGTCGACCCGGCCGGCGATATCGGCCTGCGTGGCTGCGTCGGCATGGATCTCCACCAGGACGTCCATGTCGCGACGGTGTGCCTCTTCGGCCAGCTGCCCGATGAACTCGAACGTCTCGGGGATCATGAACGAGGTGGTGCCCGCCCGCTTGATCGCGTAGCCGGCCGCGTCGAGCCGGATCGCCGACACGGCCGACTCGGCGAACCGGTCGAGCACCCCGGTCAGGTAGCGCCGGCCCGTCGGATGCTCGACGTCGATGTCGATCTGTTGCCCGGTGAAGGTGGTCCACATCAGCCGCTTCGTGCCGTCGCCCGACACGTAGGGGGTGAAGGGCAGGCCGGGCCGCGGGCGGTAGATCGTGGTGAGGTCGGTCTCGGTGGCGCCGTGGGGGAAGACCGAACCCAGCGTGAGGAACATGCCGTCGAACTCCGAGTCGGTTCCACGGGCGAGCCAGTCGGTGAACGGATGCGACGCGGCCGACACGTGATTGACGATGAGGTCCGACATCAGGGTGTAGGCGGCGCCCAGCCGCTCCACCGCCGCCCAGTCGCCGATGCGGGCGTCCACCACGGTGTGGTCCACCGGGTCGAAGCCGGCGTCGGCCCCGTCGATGGGGTCGAAGTAGGGCAGCAGATGGATGCCACCGAAACAGCCCGCCAATGGGCCGTCCAACAGCTGACGGACGCCGTCGATGTCGCCGCCGAGGCGATCGGCATAGGTGATCAGCTGAGGCTGGTTGCGCACCTCGGCGATGGTAGAACCCCTGCTCCGTCGGTGACGACTGCCCGATACCCTGGCGGGCCGTGCCAGCGTTCCAGACCAGTCCCGGCATGCGGGACATCCTGCCTCCCGAGAGCGCCCGCTGGCGCCGGTTCGCCGAGGTGTTCGCCGACGTGGTCGAGGCCGCCGGGTACGGCCAGTTGATCCCACCGCTGTTGGAGGATCTCGGCGTCTTCACCCGCATCGGTGACGCCACCGAGATCGTCACCAAGGAGATGTACGACTTCGTCGACAAAGGCGACCGCCACGTGGCTCTGCGCCCCGAGGTGACTGCCAGCGTGTGCCGATCGTTCGCCCAGCACCGTCCGACGGTGCCGTGGAAGATCTTCTACTCGGGCCCCAACTTCCGCTACGAGAAGCCCCAGCGGGGCCGGTACCGGCAGTTCGACCAGGTCGGCATCGAGGTGCTCGGCGTCGACGACCCGTACCTCGACGTCGAGGTGATCGCCCTGGCGTGGGAGTTCTACCAGCGGCTCGGCTTGCAGCAGGTGCGGCTGATCGTGAACAGCCTCGGCGAGCCCGACGACAGGGCGCGCTACGTCGACGCCCTGCGCACACACTTCGAAGCCGCCGGTGACCAGCTCACCGAGCAGAGCCGGGCGACCCTCGAGCGCAATCCGCTGCGCGTCCTCGACTCCAAGCGCGCACCCGACCAGGCACACATCGCGTCGGCCCCGCAGATCGGCGAGTTCCTCTCCGACGACGCAGCAGCCCACTTCGCCGACGTGTGTGCAGGTCTCGACGCACTCGCCATCCCCTACGCGATCGAACCCAAGCTGGTTCGCGGCCTCGACTACTACCGCCGCACCATCTTCGAGATCCAGGGCGGCACCCTCGACTCGGCGCAGAACGCGCTGGGCGGCGGCGGCCGCTACGACGGCCTCGTCGAAGCGCTCGGCGGACCCGCCACCCCCGGCGTGGGCTTCGCACTCGGCGTCGACCGGACGCTGCTCGCCTGCGACGACGAAGGTGTGTTCGCTCCCGACCCCGTGGAGCTCGACGCGTTCGTCGTCGATGTCACCGGCGGACTGCAGGCGGTGGAGATCACCGCCGCCCTCCGCGCCGCCGGCCTGGCCGCCGACCGCGGCTACGACAACCGTTCGATGAAGGCGCAGATGAAGCTCGCCAACCGCAGCGGAGCCCGCACGGCCGTGATCGTCGGTGACGACGAACTGGCCGCCGGTACGGTCGTCGTGAAGCCGATGCAGTCCGGCGCCGACCAGGTCACGATCCCGCGCGACGAACTCGTCGCCCATCTCTCGACCCACCCCGATCTCTCCGACACCGTCACAGGAACAGACACCCCATGAGCGACACCGTGCCCACACCCACCAGCACAACCCCCAGCATGTCCACCACGATGCGTACCCACCTCTGCGGTGAGCTGCGAGCCGAACACGTCGGCCGGACCGTCAGCGTCTGCGGCTGGGTGGGTCGGCGCCGCGAACACGGTGAGCACCTGGCCTTCGTGGACCTCCGCGACCATTCGGGGATCGTGCAGTGCGTCGTGAACGACGACGTCGACGTGCGTAGCGAGTACGTGCTGCGCATCACGGGTGTGGTGCGTGAGCGGCCCGAGGGCACTGTCAACGACAACCTGCCCACGGGGCGCGTCGAACTCGGGGACTGCCAGGTCGAGATCCTGCGCCGGGCCGATCCACCCCCGTTCCCGATCGACGCCCGCGCCGACGACGTCGACGAGAACATCCGGCTCCAGCACCGCTACCTCGACCTGCGCCGCGAACGGATGCAGAAGAACCTGCGCGTCCGATCGCGGATCAACGCCGCGGTCCGCACTGCGATGGAGGCCCAGGGCTTCGTGGAGGTGGAGACGCCGATGCTGGTGCCGTCCACGCCCGAGGGCGCCCGCGAGTTCCTCGTGCCGTCGCGCAAGGAGCCGGGATCGTTCTACGCACTCCCGCAGTCGCCGCAGCTGTTCAAGCAGCTGCTGATGGTGGCCGGCGTCGACCGCTACTACCAGATGGCTCGCTGCCTGCGCGACGAGGACCTGCGCGCCGACCGCCAGTACGAGTTCATGCAGCTCGACATGGAGATGAGCTTCGTCACCCAGGACGACGTGCTCGATGCGGTGAGCGAGGCGGTACTCGCCGCCGCCGAGGCGGCCACCGGTGAGCGGCCACCGGCCATCGAACGGATCACGTGGCACGACGCGATGAACCGATTCGGCATCGACAAGCCCGACCTACGTTTCGGGATGGAACTCGTGGAGCTCACCCCGGTGTTCGCCGAGACCGAGTTCAAGGCGTTCGCCGGCGCAGGGTCGATCAAGGGCGTCCGGGTTCCCGGCGCCGCCGAGGACTACGGCCGCAACCAGCTCGACAAGCTCACCGACCGGGCCAAGTCGCTCGGCGCCAAGGGGCTCGTGTGGATGAAGGTCACCGATCCGGGCGAGGGGAGCGAGGGCAGCGGCTTCGACTCGCCGGTCGCCAAGTTCCTGTCGGCCGACGAGGCTGCCGCGCTGCGCTCGGCGATGGATGCCGAGACCGGCGACCTCGTGCTCATCGTGGCCGACGAGTGGCTGACCACCTGTGAGGTGCTCGGCACGTTGCGCAACGACCTGGGCCGGCCGCCGGTCCACGAGGGGCCGTACCGCTACGTGTGGGTGGTGGAGTTCCCGCTGTTCGTGGGCGTCGACAAGGAGTCGGGCCGCCCGAAGCCCGGCCACCACCCGTTCACGACCCCGCACCCGGCCGACGTCGACAAGATCGAGACGGATCCGCTGGCGGTGCGTTCCATCGCCTACGACCTGGTGCTCAACGGCTGGGAGCTGGGTTCGGGCTCGATCAGGATCCACGAACCCGAACTGCAGCGCCGGGTGTTCCATGCGCTCGGGATCGGCGACGAGGAGGCCGAGCGCAAGTTCGGATTCTTCCTCAACCCGTTCGACTACGGTGCGCCACCCCATGGTGGCTTCGCATTCGGTCTCGACCGGCTCGTGGCGATCCTCGCCGGCGAGGAGAACATCCGCGAGGTCATCGCGTTCCCCAAGACGCAGTCGGGCGCCGACCCGATGACCGACTCGCCGATCCCCGGCGACCCGAAGGCGCTGGCCGAACTCGGCCTGAAGGTGTTGCCGCCGGCCACCTGAGTGCCGGGCCGTCGTGGCAGCACGATCGTCTGTCACGATGGGCCGATGACGTTCGACACCGAGATCATCCGCGACGGGTCGCGCCGCACGGCCGACCCACTTCAGCCAGATCGACCCGCTGGCCGTCGACGTGTGGGGACGGCGCTGGTTCGAGCAGGGCTGTGTGAGCTCGCACTTCCAGACGATGGTGGTGGAGGGCGAGGAGGTGCAGGCGACGCTCGACGCCGCAGCGTCGCCTGCCCGCATCGACGCCGTGAAACGTGACGGTACGCCGGTGCTCACCGGGACAGCGTCGATCGGCACCGCCGACCGGACCGAACTCGACGAACGGCGCGAACGTGGGCTCGGCGACCCCGGCTCACTGCACATCGTCGACCGTCTCGAGGTGGGAATGACCACCGCCGTGCCCGACCCGGTGACGATGGGCTTCGACGACCACAACGGCGACCTGTATCCGTTCACGCTCGCCGAGAAGCTGCGGCGGATCACCGAGCCGTGCTCGTGGTATCTCGCGAACGGCGACAGTCCGTGGGGCTCGGCCAGAGCCGGCGAGTCGAGTCGTACTGGACCGAGTCGACGCTCGTCGACGCCGAAACCGGAGCACACGCCGCCATCGTGCTGTTGCACCAAGGCGTGTTCAAGGCGTCCTACGCCGGCTATCCGGCCGAGGCGGCGGATCCCTCCTCCTGAGGGTAGACCACGCCCAACTGGGCGCGGATCTCGTCGAGCAGCTCCATCGTGGACACGGTGGTGGCGAGCGGGATGACGTCGCTCTCGCGATGGCCGCCGCGGATCCGCTCCATGGCGTGGGCGGCCTCGTGGGCGAGGCCCTGGTTGGCGCTCTCGACGTGCTCGGATCGGCCGTCGTGGTGGTGGACGGTGAAGCTCGTGGGGTGCCAGAACGGCCAGTGGACGTCGATGCGCCCCTCCGTGCCGATCACGGTGGCACGTCCCGTGCTGAGCACGTCGAGCGACGTGTGGAACACGCCGATCGCACCACTCGCATACGACACGACGCCGCCGAGCGTGGTGTCGACTCCGGTGGCGCCGACGGTGCCGAGTGAGCGGACGGCGACAGGATCGCCGGCCAGGTAGCGGGCGAACGTGATCGGGTAGATCCCGAGATCGAGGAGAGCGCCACCGGCGAGGTCGGCGCGCCGGTGACGGCCGTCCGTGACGGTGATCGGGATCCCGAAGTCGGCTTCGACGATGCGGAGCTCACCGATCTCGCCGGCGTCGACCCGTCGCTTCACGTCGACCACCGCCGGAATGAACCAGGTCCACATGGCTTCCATGAGGAACCGGTCGTTGCGTTCTGCCGCGGCGACCATCTCCCGGGCCTGCCCGGCGTTGAGCGCGAACGCCTTCTCGCACAGCACATGGCGGCCGGCGTCGAGTGCAGCGACGGTCATCTCGTGGTGGTGGCTGTGGGGCGAGGCCACGTAGACGACGTCGACGCCGTCGTCGGAGAACAGCTCGGCGTAGCTCCCGTGGGCGGTGGGGATCTCCCAGCGTCCGGCGAAGGCGTCGGCAGCGTCTCGCGTGCGCGAGCCCACGGCCACCACCTCCGCATCGGGGAGTGTGCGCAGCGCCTGGGTCATCGCGGCGGCGATCTTCCCGGTGCCGGCGATCCCCCAGCGGAGTCGGTCGTTGCTCATGGCGCGACCGTACCGAAGTGTGCGACAGCCCTCCGTCATGATCTGTGGTGACCGACTCCCTCCGCTGATCCGACCCGTCCGGAGGTTCCCATGTCCACCGCATCGTCCACCCCGTCACCCACCGCTGCACCGTGTGTGGCCACCAACCTCGTCGTGCTCTGCGGCACCGTCACCCACGAGCCCGTCCACCGCGATCTGCCGTCGGGCGGTGTGGTCGTGCAGTTCGACGTCCGGACCGCCCTCGACGCAGCGGGCCCGACCCGCGCCGTGACGGTGCCCGTCGCCTGGACCGACCCTCCGGCGGCAACACTCCGCTCCATCACCGCAGGCACCGACGTCGTGGTCACGGGTGCCGTCGTCCGGCGGTTCTTCCGCGTCGGCGGCGCCACCCAGAGCCGCACCGAGGTGGTGCCCGACGCCGTGGTG
>JAWLEC010000208.1:0-4602 GCA_041686315.1 Ilumatobacteraceae bacterium | reverse complement strand
CGCACGGCGGCGGCAGGTACTCGGGGGCGTCGATCCCCCGGCAGGCCGCCTCCGACATCGCCTCCTGTCCGAGCCGTTCACCCTGGCGCGGCACGTCGAAGTTGCCGGCCTTGATCGTGTAGTCGACGTGCTGCAGTTCGTCGATCGGCGACAGGGTCGGATACGCCCGGACGTGCAGTGCCACGAGCGCCAGTGCGAGCACCACCAGTGCGCCGCACGCGAGCCAGTCGATCCGGCCCCACCCGGTCGCGTCGGCGTCGGTGGACGCCTCGTGGTCGGAACTCTCGTGACGGGATGCCTCGTCGGCGGAAGGATCGGCGTCGGCGACCGGGTCGGCGTCGGCGGATCGGTCGGAGGCGTCATCGGCAACGGGGGCGTCGTCGGTCCTCGCCTCTCCTTCGGCCGGCGACGATGCCGCGTCTGCCGCCCGTTCTGCCTCGGCCACCATCGGCGACAGGCTACGCACACCCGCCGTGCGCACGGCGTCAACGATCAGGCGCTCGACGGCGGCGCCACGACGACCTCGTCGCGGCCGGCTGCGTCGACGGCCGCATCGGCGGCTGAGTCGACGGGCTCCCGGCGGGTGGCGGCGGCAGCGCCCGCGAAGCGTGCGGTGACGGCGAGCAGCAGCACGCCGAAGGCGACGGCGAACGAGCGGTAGGCGAAGAAGGCGTGGATGTAGGTGTGGCTGCGCAGCACGGCGTGCCACACGATCGGAATCACCACGGGTGCCGCCAGCACCGCCCGCGTCGACCATCGGCCCGGCTCACCTCGCCGGGTGCGTGCCACCACCACACCGACCGCCACGGCGACGCACCCCACCACCACCAGGGTGGTGACGGGCTGGGCCCACCACTCCGTCCAACTGCGCCGGATGCCCTCGATGGGCGATCCGTCGAATCCGGGTTGCTCGCCGTCGAGCCGGGCCTCCACCTGGAAGGTGATCACGGTACGCACGGTGTCGTAGCCGATCACCACCGCCGAGATCACCCACTTCGTGAACCACATCCACGCGAAGCCGGCGATCCAACCGGCGGCGGCGGCCACGGTCGTCCGTGCCACCCGTGGCCACGGCCCGGTTCCGGCGGCCACCAGCCCCGCCGACACCACGGCCAACGTCCACGCCGCGTCGGGGTTCGTGAGGTCGCCGAAGAAGAGAAACACCGCCCCGGCGGCGAACGTGGCGAGCGCCACCGAACCCGGCCCCACGTCGCGCGGGAGCCAACGCAGCAGCGCGGCGGCGCTCGACAGCAACACCACCATCCCCACGGCCTGCACGAGTGCGCCCGGGAGGTCGATGAAGTCGGTGGACGCCACGAGCGGCACGGCGAACAGTGCCGTCGCCAGCCGCCCCACCCGACGCCGCAGTTCCCACAGCAACCATCCGAGCGCCGCCACCAGTGACATCGCGGCGAGCATCCGGGTGCCGTCGACCCCGAGGAGGGCGATCGACGGCCGGAACACCGCCGCACTGCCGTTCCAGTACCGGAAGTAGTCGTAGGCGGACGTGAGGCCCTCCCCCTCCGCCCAGCCGACGATGCTGCCGACCGCCGTGGGGCAGAAGCCGAGTGTGGGGCTGCGCACCGCCGATTCGATCGGGCCGGTGCCCGGCGGGTCGCCGAGGCCGATCGTGATCCGCTTGCACTCGCTCCATTCGTCGACCTGGCGGCCGGTGTAGCCGATGCCGTACGGCTCGGCGTCGAGCGATCCGGTGGTGACTGCCTCGTACAGTTCGTCCATCACCAGGCGATCAGGCACGAGGTCGGCCAGCACCATCAGCATGAGACCGCCGAGCGGCAGCAGCACGGCGAGGGCGACCGCCCGGGCCAGCAACGGCAGGCGGCCGAGACGTGCACCGAACGACGTCGATGCCGGCGCCGGCGGCGTGGGTGACGAGGCCGGTGCCGAATCGGTGGCGGCGACCCCTTCCAACGGCACCGACGCACAGTAACAAGCCCACCGCCGGCCGCGCCGACGACCGTTCATCGACCGGCCGGGGTCCGTGCCGGCCCTCTGCCGGTATCGTCTCGCCATCGTCACCGTGCACCAACAGGCCCTGTCTGCGCTCCGCTCGTCACGGGTGACGCTGCTGACCACCGACGTGTTCGACACGCTCGTGTGGCGGCCCACTGCACGTCCCGACCACCTGTTCGTCACGCTCGGCGAGCAGCTCGTCGCCGCCGGGTTGTTGCCGGCGCACGTGTCACCAATGGTGTTCCGCGGCGCCCGGATCGAGGCCGAGCGGCGGGCGCGGGGGCAGGCCATGCAGACCCACGGGAGCCCCGAGTGCACGCTCGAGGAGATCTGGGAGCTGATGCCGGCCCGCTGGTGCAGCGCCGATCGCGGGTGGGCCGAACACGCCGCGGCCGAATTCGAGCTCGAGCGCGCGACCTTGCGGGCGTTGCCCGACAACGTGTCGCTGCTCGCCGAGGCCCGGCGCCAGGGGGTGCGGATCGCACTGGTGAGCGACACGTACTTCTCCCCCGACCAGCTGCGAACGCTCGTGGAGGCCGCAGGCGTACCGCTCGACTCCGACGATCTCGTCACCACGTCGTCGGCCGAGCGGCTCAACAAGTCCGACGGGCTCCTGTCGCGCGTGATCGAGCGCGCCGGGGCGACGCCGTCGACCACGCTGCACATCGGCGACCACGCCACGGCCGACGTCGAGCGCGCCAGCGCCATCGGTGCCGAGGCTCTCCACTTCGACGTCGCCGACGACGACCGCGCCGTCACGTCGATGGACGGGCCGTTGCAGCAGTTCTCGCGGGCGGCCGGTACCGACGGCGGCGCCGCGGGGCTCACCCGGCAGCTGCTGCTGCGGCACCCCCACCACGAGAGTCATGCGGCCGCCTACGAGTTCGGTGTGGCGGTCGGTGGGCCGATGCTCAGCGGGTTCGCCGACTGGCTCGTCGAACGATGCGAGCAGATCGGCGTCGCCAGGGTGCACTACCTGCTGCGCGAGGGAGCGTTCCTCGCCGACGTGGTGGCGGCCACTCGCCACGACGCGCCGGGCACCGTGCTGCTCCACGCCTCACGCTGGGTGAACATGCGTGCCTCCGTGCTGTCGGGTTCTCCCGAGGAGCTGTTCCGGGCGATTGCCCGGCGCGAGATGCTGCGTCCCGGGCACGTGGCCGAGGCGTTCGACGTGCCCCTCGCGGAGGTCGAGCGCGTCATCGGCACCACGGTCCTCGACGACCACGGGCGGATGGACGCGATCGAGGCGATCAGCGCCGACGACGCGCTGCGCGAGCAGATCGTGGCGTCGTCGCGTGGGCTGCGTGATCGGCTGCGCCGCTACCTCGAGCCGCGCATCGCTCCCGACGACGGCCGGATCGTGGTGTGCGACATCGGATGGGGCGGCACGATCCAGGAGTCGCTGGTCGATCTGTTCGACGAGTTCGGGTGGGACATCGAGGTCCACGGGCTGTACCTCATGCTGTCGCCGTCGGGCGAGCGGCGGGTGCACCGTGGGGCGCTGATGCACGGCTTCCTCCCCCACGACGGGCTGTACCGCGCGGACGCCGACGTCATCGTGCGCACCCCCGAGATCGCCGAGCAGTTGTGCACACCCGACCTCGGCACCTTCCGTGATCTCGACGACCGCGCCGAACCGGTCACCGCTCCCGTCACCGACCTGGCCGCCGACTCCCGCCGCGCCGCCCGCCAGGGCGTGCTCGACTACGCCGCGTTGCGTGCCGCCACGTGCCCGGAGGCCGCATCCGATGTCCGCCTCGCATCGACGGCGTATCGCGGCGCCCTGCTCGCCGGGTTCGCCGGTGCCGTGGGCGCTCCCCGCCCGGCGCTGGCCGCCGAGTTGGGCACGTGGGAGCACGACGACGTCAGCGGCACCGGCCACGAACCGCTCGTCGATCCCGACTCGATCGACCTCGTGACCCACCTCAACGCGGCCGACACCGATCTGCTCGACATGCGCGACCTGTTCTGGGTGCCCGGAGCGGCTGCGGTCGCCAACCCGCCGCTGGCGGCCCAGCTGCACGCCGTCCAGCACGGCGTCGATCCCGACCTGCTGTGCCCGCCGTCGGAGGTCGGTGCGGGCCTGATCGCCCTGTTCGCCCCCGGTTCCACCGACGCCGTCGCCCAGAGTGCGCGGACGCCGCGTCGCAATGCGTCGGGGTGGCAGCTGCTGCGCCTGTCGGCGACCACCGAGGTACTGCGCGACATCCGCATCGATCTGGGCGAGCAGGCCGGTCTGGTGGAGCTGGCTCACATCCGGCTCCGCCTCGCAGGGGCCGGCGGCGAGCGTTGCGAGATCGAGATCACCGACACCACCGACCGGCGGCTGCGCTGGCAGGGCTCGTTCCCGCTCGGGACCCGTCATGCCGTCGTCGTCCCGGGAGGGTCGACGATGATCGACGAGTCGGTCGTGTCCCTGCACGTCGGTGGCCTGGTGCAGATCGACGTGGCGTTCCGGGCGTGGGCGCTCGACGACACGACCGGCAAGCTGTCGCCGTCGGCCGCCGACCGGCTCCAGCAGGCGGCCGATCGCTCGGCCCGTCTCGCCCGCGCCGCCCGACGCCGCCTCTCCTGACCGTTCGCCCGCAGTCGTTCGTCAGGGGTCAGACCCCCGACGAACGCACACCG
>JAWLEC010000207.1:0-4611 GCA_041686315.1 Ilumatobacteraceae bacterium | reverse complement strand
TCGGCGGGCGATCCGTGGTGGGATCGGCACCGGGCGCGGATGCAGCGTCATCCGCTGCGGTCGCAACTGGGCTCGCAGGTTCGGTCGGAGCCGATGTAGGGGTCGATGTCGGCGCCGACATCGCTGCCGGGTCGGAACCGGAGCCCGACGACCCCGGGGCCGGCGGTGCATCGGGTGCAGGAGCCGAGGCCCCACCCGCCGCAGGCGCCGACGCCGGCGCGGCAGCGGGTGCCGAGGCCGGCGGTGCTGCCGAGTTCGGCGGTGTTGCCGCACTCGCAGACGGCGCCGCCGCATGCGCAGGTGACGACGCCCCGAACGAGCTGTCGAAGTCGGGGGTCTCGGCCTCTCCGATGTCCTCCTGGTCGAGCGGCAGGTCCCCGGCCTCGTCGGCGGGCACGTCCCCGGCCTCGTCGAGAGGTCGATCGGTGGACTGCTCCGTGGGCGCCACCGCTTCGTCTCCGGCCGGCGGAGCACCGGCGTCCGCAGCGGTGTCCGCGTCGCCGGCGACAACAGCATCGCCTCCGTCGTCGCCATCACCGTCGCCCCCACCGCCGCCGCCCGGGCCGTTGCCGGGGGCCGCGGCCGGGCCGGCGACACCGGCCGTGGCAGCGGCGGCCGCCCCGGCAGCCCCGGCCGCTCGTCCCCGGCGTGAGCCGAGCAATCGGGACACACGGCCCTGCGGCGCAGCGGCCTCCTCGTTCGCACCGCCGGCTTCGCCGGCACCCTCGGCCGACTCGGATCCGGCACCGGACCCGACGTCACCCCCCGTCGTCCTGTCGTCGGCAGACATCGCAACCCCTTCTCCGCGCCGACCAGCACACGTCGACACGCCCGATCGTTTCCCGAGTGCTGTCGTGCCCACAGTAACGAACTCCGAAAAGCCGTCGCTCCGAATAACCACTCCGCCCGCCGTCGCCCCGACAATGCATCCGGCCCCGACGGCTCGGTTCCACCATCGAGACGGTCGACGGGTGGGGCCCTGGCGCTACTCGGCGAGCGAGACGTACAGGCCCTCGGCGCAACGTGCCGCGATGTCGCACGCCTCCACCGTGACCGGATCGAACGCCGGGTTGGCCGACATCGTCCGCCAGTGCTCGATCTCCGTCAGCAGCCGGGTGCGGGTGTCGTCGACGCCGGGCATCGACGCCACCCCCAGCCGATCCTCCAGCCGGCCCGGCGATGCCAGCCGAGCCGCCCGCGCGGAATCGTCCGGGCCCAGCATCGTCATCCCCGTCGCGACCACGTGTGCCAGTCGCAGCTCGGCGAACTCGTGGGCGGCGCTCACCACCTCCTCCAACGAGCGCGCCAGCGACGCCGCCGCATCGGGATCGGTCGCCGCCAGGCCGTCGGCCACGTCGGCCAGGACCAGCAACGCGGAGCGGGCCTGGAGCACCTCGGCGCGGGGCCGGATGTTGCCGTCGAGGGCAGAGCGGAGATCGTCGAGGCCCGACACCACGAGCAGCGCCGCCGCCAACTGCGCCGTCGACGTCACCCTGCCCGAGCGGATCCGGTCGATCGAGAACCGCAGCCCGAACAACCCGAGCCGATTCACCAGACCCTCCCGCTCGGCACGGTCGACACCGGTCGCCGACACGGCGCCGTCGGGATCGTGACCCACGAACCGGTCGACCGACAGCAGCAGGCCGTCCACCAACGGCTCGGGCAAGCCGGCCACCCGACGCAGGGCGTCGAACTCGGCCTGCGTCAGCGTCTGCGCCGTCTCCGCCACCAGGCCCGCCACCGCCACCACCCGCGAACTCAGCGCTGTCATCCGCCCGTCTCGCTCGTACGCGTCCGCCACCGCACGGGCCGAACGCATCGCGTCGAGCCGCCCGGCGCCGACCTCGTCGGCCCGCGACAGCACGGCGATCGAGTTCACCGGCGACGACCCCGCATCCGAACCGGCGACGAACCCCTCCAGGAAGTCGACGTCCACGCGGTGCAGATGGCGCATCAGGTAGACCACCGCGTCGGCGTCGGGGGCACCGTGCCCCGACGCAGCGAGCGCGTCACGGGTGCGGTCCGACACCACCGTGTCGAGCGACGCCAACCCGGGCGTGTCGATGAGCGTGGTGGTGGCGAGCCGCTCCGACGGCCAGTCGACCACCAGCCGGCGGACCCGCTCGGGCGTGAGGTCGCCCAGGTCGACGAACAGCTCACCGTTGCGCCGGAACTCCACGCCACGCCGCTCACCGTCGAGCAGCTCGGCCGTCACCCCGTAGCCGAGCCCCTCGCGATACCACGACACGATCCGCGTGCACTCCCCGGCGTCGGTCGGCGCCAACCGCTCCCCCACCAGCGCGTTCAACAGCGTCGACTTGCCCGCCTTGATCCGTCCCGCCAGCGCCACCCGCAGCGGCCCGTCGAGCCGCTCGCGGGCGACCTCCACCCGATCGCGCGCTGCGGCGTCGAGGCCGAGCGCCAGCGTCTGGTCGCACAGCGCCCGAGCGGCCGCCGCCACGCTCACGACGACGACTCCAGAAGTGCTTCGCCGCGTCGCTGCAGCTCGCCGATCTGCGCCAGACGGGTCTCCAGATCCCGCGTGCGCCGCCGCCGTTCCGACTCGTCGGCGGTGGCCGCCGCCTCCAGGCGCTCCACCGTCTCGGCCGTGGTGCGGTGCACCTCCTCGATGCGCCGTCCCAACTCGTCGCGCAGGTGCCGCTGGGCGGCGCGCAACGCCTCCCCCAGCTCGGCACCCACCCGGAACTGCACGTCGTCGACCGACTTGCGCATCGTGGTCTTCAGCCGCTGCCTGGCACGCGCCTTCTTCTGCGTCCGTAGATCCATGACCTGCTTGCCGCCGAACAGCACGCCGGCGCCCACCATGAACGGAGCGGCCACGACCACCGACGCCGCGGCGGCCGGCAGCAACCCGCCCATCACCGCCAGCATGAGCACGCCACCCTGCGCACCACGCAGCACGGCGAACGCATCACCCGCCTTCGACCCGTCACCGGAACCGTCGGATGCGTCCCGCCACGCAGCGTCCGCATCACGCGCAGCGTCGGCGATCTCCTCGGGCGTGCCGATGTCGATGCCCTCCAGACCCAGCACCTCGGCGACACGCGACGACACCGTCGACACGCCGGCCTCGATCTCGGCGAACCCGGCCTCGACGGCAGCCACCACCGCCGAACGCATCTCCTCGGTGGCCGCGTCGAGCGCATCCTTGTCGTCGGCGGCGTCGACTGCGGCGTCCATGGCGTCGAGCGCCTGCCGCACCCGGTCGCGGAACCGGAACGTGACCTCCTGGCTGAGATCGGTCACCTCGTCCTGCAGCACGGTACGCCACCGCGCCCCACCCTCGCTGAGCCCGGCGAGCCGATCCCGGGCCTCGCTCAGCTCGGCCAGCCGCACGGCGCCGCTCTCCTGATCGGTCAGGGCCTCCAACTCCACGCGGGCAGCCGACGCCACCGTGTCCAACGTGCGCGAGATGTCGGCCACCGAACGCCGCACCGCCCCCGCCCGGGCCCGCGGCACCACCGACCCGCCGAGATGACCCAGCAGATCGGGATAACCGCTCTCGGCGTCGACATCCGCGCCGGCACCGCGCACGGCCTGCAGCCGCACGGGGAACGACACCGGAAAGATCGGCGCCTCCACGCCGGCACGATCGAGATGCCCGCGATCGAGGTCCCGGATGCGACGCCACTGCGGGAAGAGGTCGACCTTGGTGAGCGCCACCACCACCTCGGGACACACCGCCGACGCCTCACGGAGGAAGTCGACCTCGGTCGCCGTGAGCTCGGACGTCGCATCGGTCACGAAGATCAGCGCATCGGCCGACGGGAGGAAAGCCCGCGTCGCCGACGCATGCGACGGACGCAGGCCGCCGACCCCGGGCGTGTCGACGACCACCAGCCCCGCCGAGAGCAACCGGTTCGGCACGCGGATGTCGACCCGCTCGATCGACGCCCGCGCCTCGGCGGCGACGCCTCCGACACCCTGCTGCACACCCGGCGGCGCACTCTGCGGCACACCCGGTGCGGCGTCGTCGCCGGCCTCGGTGATCAGCTCGCGCCGTCGCGCCGGGTCGGCGTGTTCCACCATCACCGTTCCGTCGTCACCCCGCCGACGAACCGTCACCGACGGCGACGACGAGTGGCTCACGACAGTGACCACCGACGTCGCCACGTGATCGTCGACCGGACACAGCGACTCCGACAGCAGGCTGTTCACCAACGCCGACTTGCCCTGCTTGAACTCCCCGACCACCGCCACCACGGTGGTGTGCCGGGTGGCCCGCGCCGCTGCCTGCTCGACGCCGGCGACCAGATCGGCGCGGTCCGCGACGAGCGAACGCACACCTCGCGCCCAGCCGACGAACGGGTCGTCGGGCGTCTCTTCTACCAAGTCAGCATCCACGTCGATGCGTTACCTTAGGATGCCGGCGACACGGAGACCGCCCGAAAAGCACGATCGACGATCCACGAAAGGGAGAGTGTCTCGACATGGCAGCGGGAACGGGCTACGTGCTCGGCATCGACCTCGGCACCACGTTCACCGCAGCGGCGGCGGCCTCGGGAGGGCGCGCCGAGATCATCTCGCTCGGCCACACGTCGGCCGTCGTTCCGTCGGTGGTGCTGGTACGAGACGACGGCGACGTGCTCG
>JAWLEC010000045.1:0-20636 GCA_041686315.1 Ilumatobacteraceae bacterium | reverse complement strand
AATCCCCAACAAGCCACATATGGACAGTCAGACCCAGGGTCAAATCCGGCGACCGCAGGCAGGCAACCCCATTATCACTGTCAGACCCCGATCGTGATCAGCCGCCGAGGTCGATGCACTCGATCATCGCCTGGACGAGATCGGTCGGCGGCGCTTCGCCGCCTTCGGCGACCAGCGAGGCGATGTCGAAGTCCTCGAGTCGTTCGCGGACGCAGGCCTCGTCGAACTCCTGGCCACTCTCCGCCATGCCCTCGATGAACTGGTCGACCAGGGCGTCCGCGTCGACGCATCCGAGCAGTTCGAAGCTCAACGCTTCACCCTCGGCACTGATGTCGGCGTCGCCGTTCGGGCCGGCGTCGACGATCGCCTGCGCGTCCTCGTCGCTGAGCTGTGCGGCGATGTCGTTCACGCATCCTTCGTCGAGCTCGAAGCCCTCCTGCGCAGCGGCCGCCATCGCGGCATCGGCGGCCTGGCCCTGGGCGCCGCCGGCGCCGTCGTCGCCACCGCATGCCGCGAGCAGCAGTACACCGGTCGCGAGCGTGGCCATCCGTCGTGTTCTCATGGTGTCCCTCCGGTTCGGCGTCGCGCGTGCGACGCCCGGTCATGTTGGCACGTCGCGTGCGTTCGCCGGCAGCGATCGCTGCCACCCCGTGAGTGACGCCGGCCTGTCGTCGCTGCGTCAGGCGGTTCGTCGCCGAGCGGAGTTCCGGTCAGAAATCGGAGGGACGGCGTGACACGTTCACCTCGTACTCGTTGGTGGCGGTGATCACGATCTGGAACTCCCACGGGCGGCCGTCGGCATCGACGGCGTTGCAGTCGAACGTCGAGCCGACGGCCTGGCTCTGCGGCTCGGCGCACGTGGCCTCGGTGAAGGTCGTGTCGAGGGCCTCTGCGAGGTCCTCGTTGTCGAGGATGAACGCCTCGGCATCGGACTGGAAGTCGGCAGCGGTGGTGAAGCAGCCGGCGAGCGCGGCTGCGGCCAGCACCGTCGCGACGGATGCGCCCACAGTGCGGCTTCGGACGGTGCGGGTCCGGGCCGTGCGGACCAGGACGGTGTGGGCCGGGATCCCCATGGCGACGACGGTACCTCAGCCGACCGCTGCCGCTGCGGCGGCCGCCCGGGCCGCGTTGCGGCGGGCCGCCGAGACCCGGTCCGCCATCACCACCACGAGCGCCACCCACACGAACGCGAACCCCACCACGCGGTCGGCCGGCATCGGCTCGCCGTACAGCAGCCAGCCGAGGCCGAAGTTGATCACCGGCACCATCAGGTTGAGCGGCCCCAACAGGGTGAAGGCGATCGACTGGGCGGCACCGGCGAACAGCATCAGCGGCACCGCCGTGACCAGCCCGGTGCTCAGCACGAACACCCAGTCGCCGGCATCGGCAGTGTCGACCACGCTGCCCGCTCGACCCGACAGCAGCACGAGGCCCACCACGGCGGGCGCGAAGAGGACGAACGTCTCGCCCGCCAGGCTGTCGACCGGCCCCAGCGGCACCTGTCGTTTCGTCAGTCCGTACAGGCTCCAGGTGCCGGCGATCGCCAGTGCGATCCACGGTGGCCGGCCGTACGACATCGTGAGGATGGCGACCGCGATCGCCGCACAGACGAACGCGATCCGCTGCGCCCTGCTGGGCTGTTCGTGGAGGACGAACACGCCGATCGCCATGGTGGCCAGCGGCGAGATGAAGTAGCCGAGCGCCGTCTCGATCACGCGGTCGTTGGTGACGGCCCACACGTAGCTGCCCCAGTTTCCGGTGAGCAGCAGCGAGGCGATCACGAGACGCGTCGCCGTGGCCCGGTTGCGAAGCGCGTCGACGATCGCCGGCCAGGAACGGCGCAGGCTGACGATCGCCGCCATCACCACGGCGGCGCCGACCATGCGCCACGCGATGAGTTCCGCAGCGTCGAAGGCGCTGAGCTGCTTCCAGTAGACGGTGAGGAAGCCCCACAGCAGGTATGCCGCCACGGCGAGCTGCACACCACGCCGCACCGACTGCTGGTCGGGCCGGTCGCGGTCGTCTGCGGGGGTCGTCGGGTCGCCGGACCGCACCGGCTCGCCACCGGACCGCTCGGGCACGCCGGCCCCGTCCGGGGTGGCGCCTGCGGCCTGGTCCGGTCCGTGGTGGCGACGCATCGTTGCGTACCATACGGACATCCGCCGACCCGTGGGAAGATCGTCGCAATGACCGAACCCGACCGCCGACAGTTGTGGCAGGAGGCCTACGAGGCCGCGTCCCTGCGTGATGCCGATTTCTCGACGATGTCGGGGATTGCGTTGGAGGCGGTGTACGGCCCGGATGACGGCGAGTTCCCGGGGCAGTATCCGTACACGCGGGGTCCGTATGCGTCGATGTACCGGTCGAAGTTGTGGACGATGCGGATGTTCGCCGGGTTCGGCACGGCCGACGACACGAACTGGCGGTTCAAGGAGATCATCAGGGCCGGTGGTGACGGGTTGTCGACGGCGTTCGACATGCCGACGTTGCTGGGTCTGGATTCGGATGATCCGATGTCGTTGGGTGAGGTGGGCCGCTGCGGTGTGGCGGTCGACTCGCTGGCCGACATGGAGGATCTGTATGCCGGCATCGACCTCGCCGAGATCACGACGTCGATGACGATCAACAGTCCGGCGGCGCCGATCTTCGCGATGTTCGTGGCGCAGGCGGAGCGGGCGGGGGTGGACCGGTCGCGGTTGGGTGGCACGTTGCAGAACGACATCTTGAAGGAGTACCAGGCGCAGAAGGAGTTCGTGTTCCCGCCGCGGCCGTCGATGCGGTTGGTGCGTGACACGATCCAGTTCACCGCCCGGGAGATGCCGCGGTGGCATTCGATCTCGATCTCGGGGTATCACATCCGTGAGGCGGGCTCCACGGCGGTGGAGGAGTTGGCGTTCACGTTGGCGAACGGGTTCGCCTACGTGGAGTTGGCGTTGCAGGCGGGGTTGCCGATCGACACGTTCGCGCCGCGGTTGTCGTTCTTCTTCAATGCGCACATCGATTTCTTCGAGGAGATCTGCAAGTACCGCGCGGCGCGGCGGATCTGGGCGCGGTGGATGCAGGAGCGGTACGGGGCGGAGTCGGAGCGGTCGATGCAGTTGCGGTTCCACACGCAGACGGCGGGTGTGTCGCTGACGGCGCAGCAGCCGGAGGTGAACATCGTGCGTACGGCGATCGAGGCGTTGGCGGGTGTGTTGGGGGGAACGCAGAGTCTGCACACGAACTCGATGGACGAGGCGTTGGCGTTGCCGACGGAGAAGGCGGCGCGGATCGCGTTGCGGACCCAGCAGGTGATCGCCCAGGAGACCAACGTGGCGCATGTGGCCGATCCGTTGGGTGGGTCGCACTACGTGGAGTCGTTGACCGACGAGGTGGAGCGGCAGGCGGAGGAGATCTTCGATCATCTCGATCGCCTCGGTGGCGGGTCGATGCTCGACGGGGTGATCACGGCGATCGAGGAGAACTGGTTCCAGGGTCGGATCGGCGATTCGGCGTACGAGCTGGAGAAGAAGTTCAACGCCGGGCGGCGGATCGTGGTGGGTGTGAACGCCTACACCGACGGCAGTGACGACTCGATCGACGTGTTGCGGATCACCAACGAAGACGAGACCCGCCAGCGCAAGCGGCTCGACGAGGTGCGCTCGGATCGTGACGGTGCGGCGGTGGAGGCGGTGCTGGCGAAGCTGCGTGCCGAGGCCGCGGATCCGGAGGTGAACCTGATGCCGACGCTGGTCGAGGCGTCGGGCGTCTACGCCACCCTGGGTGAGATGATGGGCGCCCTCGCCGACGTGTTCGGCCGCCACGTCGAGACCCCCACCATCTGACGCCGCCCCTCCACCGCGCTCCGACCCTGCCCATCGGGCCCCCTCCGACCCGGCCGGATGTGGTACGAACCGGGGATGGGGTTGTTGTCGACGGAGGGGCTCAGGGTCGCGTTCGGCGGCGTCCGGGCGCTCGACGGTGTCGACCTCGACGTCCCGGCCGGCCGACTGGTCGGGCTCATCGGCCCGAACGGGGCGGGCAAGACCACGTTCATCGACGCCGTCACCGGATTCGTGCCGTCGGAGGGGGTGATCCGCTTCGACGGCCACGACCTGTCGTCGGCCTCTGCACATCGGCGCGCCGGTGCCGGGCTCGCGCGCACCTGGCAGTCGCTCGAGCTGTTCGACGACCTCACGGTGGGCGACAACCTCCGGGTCGCCGCCGAGCGGCCGTCGTGGCGGGCCGGCATCAGCGACATGCTCCGACCCGACCGCCGCCGCGACGACGCCGGCGTCGCATTCGCCGTCGACGTGCTCGGCATCGGTGACCTCGTCCACCGCTGGCCGTCGGAGATCAGCCAGGGGCAGCGCAAGCTGGTGTCGGCGGCACGCGCCCTGGCCTCCCGTCCGCAGCTGCTGTGCATGGACGAACCGGCCGCCGGGCTCGACACCGACGAGTCGAGAGCCCTCGGCGCCGACCTCCGCCGGATCGTCGACAGTGGCGTCGCCGTGCTGCTCGTCGACCACGACATGGGGCTCGTGCTCGACGTGTGCGACGAGGTCTACGTGCTCGAGTTCGGATGCATCATCGCCCACGGCGCACCCGCCGACATCCAGCGTGACCCCCACGTCGTCGAGGCCTACCTCGGTGCCGCTCACGGGACGAGCACCCACGACGACACGACCGGCCACACCGCCGGCGACTCGCACGGTGACGGCACGTGAGTGCACTGCTCGAGGTCGACGCACTCCGAGCCGGGTACGACGGCATCGCCGTGGTCCGCGATCTCGACCTCCACGTCGACGCCGGCGAGATCGTGGCCCTGCTCGGACCCAACGGCGCCGGCAAGACCACCACACTCACCACGATCAGCCGCCTGCTGCCGGCCCTCGGCGGCGACATCCGCCTCGCCGGCTCGTCGATTCTCGGCGCCCGTCCCCACGCCGTCGCCCGGCGCGGCGTGGCACACGTACCGGAGGATCGCTCCCTGTTCCACCACCTCACCGTGGCGGAGAACCTCCGGGTGGCCGGCGCACGCGACGGCACCGACCGCGCCCTCGACTGGTTCCCGGCGCTCGAACCGCTGCTCGGGCGTCGCGCCGGCTTGCTCTCGGGTGGTGAACAGCAGATGCTGTCGCTCGCCCGAGCGCTCGCCCTCGACCCGATGCTGTTGATGATCGACGAGCTCAGTCTCGGTCTGGCGCCGGTGGTGGTCGAGCGCATCCTCCCGGTGCTGCGCCGCGCCGCCGACGAGCAGGGCACAGCTGTGCTGCTGGTGGAACAGCACGTCCACCTGGCCCTCGACGTCGCCGATCGGGGCTACGTGCTGAGCCACGGCGAGCTGGTGCTGTCGGGCACGGCAGGCCATCTGGCCGACAACCGGCATCTGCTCGAGTCGAGCTACCTCGGCGGCAGCGAGATCGACGACGCCGTGGAGCAGGAACGCGCCGAGATCCACGAGGGCCCCGTACCGCCGCGGCACACTGGATGACCATGGACATCCGAGTCAGCGAGGATCCGTCCGCTGCGGCAGCGGCGTGGATGGCTCGACGGCTGCGCGACGCAGTGCGCCGTCGGGGGGAGGCGTCGATCGCCGTGAGCGGGGGGAGCACGGCACCGCCGCTGTTCGCCGCTCTGTTGCACCACGAGGTGCCCTGGGATCGCGTCACGATCTGGCAGGTCGACGAGCGCGTCGCTCCCGACGGTGATCCCGAGCGCAACGCCGGCCAGCTCACGGCCGTGCCCAGCCGGCTCCGCCTGATGCCGGTGACGGCGAAGGATCTGCGTGCTGCGGCCCGTCGCTACGGCGCCGGCCTGCCCGAGCGGTTCGACGTCGTGCACCTCGGTCTGGGCGACGACGGGCACACGGCATCGTGGCCGCCCGGCCATCCGGTCGTCGACAGCGAGCGCCCGTGCGAGACGATCGGCGAGTTCAACGGGTTCGAACGCATGACGCTGACGCCGCGGGTGGTCAACGCCGCCCGCTCCCGCCTGATGCTGACGCTGGGGGAGTCGAAGGCCGAGATGGTCGAACGGTGGATGTTGCGCGACCCGGCGCTGCCGGTCGACCGGGTCCGGCGCTCGGGCACGATCACCTTCCTCGACCCGGCCGCCGCAGCCCGTCTGCCCACCTGACGCCGCGCCGACGGCGCACTACGGTCTGCGGCGATGGACTCCGCACCGCCGACACTGCCCGAGGACCCGCTCGCTGCGCTCGACGCCGTCGAGGAGCCGCCGCACCTGCGCCGGCTGTTCGCCGACGACCCGGGCCGCGCCGATCGCTACGTGCTCGAGGTGGGAGACCTGCACATCGACTACTCGAAGCATCGCATCGACGACACCGTCCTCGCCGCCCTGCTCGGGGTGGCTGCGGCCTCGGGGGTGGAGCAGCGCCGCGACGCCATGTTCGCCGGCGAGCACGTCAACGTCACCGAGGACCGGGCGGTGATGCACGTCGCACTGCGCTCCCCGCGTGACGTCACGATGACGGTCGACGGCGTCGACGTCGTGCCCGAGGTGCACGACGTGCTGGATCGGATGGCCGCCTTCGCCGATCGCATCCGCGACGACGACCGGATCACCCATGTCGTGAACATCGGGATCGGTGGATCGGACCTCGGTCCGGCGATGGCCACGCAGGCGCTGGACGCGTACCGTCATCCGCGACTGCGCTGCTCGTTCGTGTCGAACGTCGACGGTGCCGACGTCGCCTCGGTGCTGGCCGACGCCGATCCGGCGTCGACGCTGTTCGTGGTGGCCTCGAAGACGTTCAGTACGATCGAGACGCTCACCAACGCCCGCACCGCCCGCGCCTGGCTCGTCGACGCGCTGGGCGAAGACGCCGTCGCCGACCACTTCGTCGCGGTGTCGACCCACGCCGAGCTCGTCGCCGCGTTCGGCATCGACGTCGACAACATGTTCGGTTTCTGGGACTGGGTCGGTGGGCGGTACTCGGTCGACTCGGCCATCGGGCTGTCGCTCATGATCTCCATCGGGCCCGACCGGTTCCGCGAGTTCCTGCACGGCTTCCGGGTCGTCGACGAGCACTTCCTCGAGGCCCCGTTGGCGGAGAACGCTCCGGTGGTGCTCGGCCTGCTCGGCGTCTGGTATTCGAACCGGCTCGGCTTCGACACCAAGGCCGTGCTCCCGTACGCCCAGGAGCTCGCCCGTTTCCCGGCGTATCTGCAACAGCTCGACATGGAGTCCAACGGCAAGTCGGTGCGCCTGGACGGCAGCCCCGTGCGGTCCGACACCGGGCCGATCGTGTGGGGCGAACCGGGCACCAACGGCCAGCACGCCTTCTACCAGTTGCTCCACCAGGGCACCCGGGTGGTGCCGGTCGACTTCATCGGCTTCGCCACGCCGCATCACCCGTACCGGGAGCACCACGACCTGTTGGTGGCCAACCTGATCGCCCAGTCGGAGGCGTTGGCGTTCGGCCGCGACGCTGCGGAGCCGCACCGCCGGTTCGACGGCAACCGGCCGAGCACCGTGATCCTGGCCGACGAACTCACGCCGTCGGTGCTCGGGCAGCTGATCGCGCTGTACGAACACATCGTCCACGTGCAGGGCACCGTGTGGGGGGTGAACAGCTACGACCAGTGGGGCGTCGAACTCGGCAAGGAACTCGCCGACCGGATCACCCCCGAACTCACCGGCGAGCCGGCACCCGACGCGCACGACGCATCGACGAACCGGCTCGTCGCCTGGTACCGGTCCCGCCGCTGACCCCTGTGCAGCGTCGGCCCGATACGGGGCGGGGTACGCTGAGGACATGCGCTTTCCGGAGGATGTCAACGACGATGTGATCAAGCGGCTGCGTCGTCTCGAGGGGCAGATCCGTGGTGTCCAGCGGATGGTGGAGGAAGGCCAGGACTGCCGTGACGTGATCACGCAGTTGTCGGCGTGCAAGGCCGCGCTCGACCGCGTCGGCTATCGCCTGGTGGTGTCGGGGATGCGGTACTGCGCCACCGATCCGGACGCCGTGGACTCGGGTGACGCCGTCGACATCGAGGAGCTCGAGCGCCTCTTCCTCAAGCTCAGCTGACCGTCGCAGATCCGGCAGATCCGAAAAATGCTTCGTTCGTAGCGCTGGGCGCTACGAACCGGGCATTTTTCGGCTCTGCCCGGTTGCAGGCGGGGGCGGCCGATGCGCCAGACTCGCGAGATGCGCGACTACACCGACATCTACATCGACGGCGCCTGGGTTCCGTCCGAGGGCTCCGGCACGATCGAGGTCGTCAACGCCGGCACCGAGGAGGTCATGGGGTCGATCCCCGAGGGCACCCCTGCCGACGTCGACAAGGCCGTCGCCGCCGCGCGCCGCGCCTTCGACGGATGGGCCGGCACGCCGGTCGAGGAACGCCAGAAGTACATGATCCGGCTCAACGAGGCGCTGCAGGCGCGGTCGCCGGAGATCGCCGAGGTCGTCGCCGGCGAGGTCGGCATGCCGATCACCTGGGCCACGATGATCCAGGCGGGGCTGCCCGCCGGGAACATGCAGACCTATGCCACGCTGCTCGACACCTTCTCGTTCGAGGAGACCATCGGCAACAGCCTCGTCGTGAAGGAGCCGGTCGGCGTCGTCGGGGCCATCACGCCGTGGAACTACCCGCTGCACCAGATCGTGTGCAAGCTCGGCGGTGCGCTCGCAGCCGGCTGCACGTTCGTCCTCAAGCCGAGCGAGATCGCTCCGCTCAACGCATTCATCCTCGCCGAGATCGTGCACGAGGTCGGCTTGCCCGCCGGCGTGTTCAACATGGTCACGGGCACGGGGCCGGTCGTGGGCGCGGCCATCGCCGAGCATCCCGACGTCGACATGGTGAGCTTCACCGGCTCCACCCGCGCCGGCAAACAGGTGGCAGCCGCCGCTGCCGGCACCGTGAAGCGGGTGGCGCTCGAGCTCGGCGGCAAGTCGGCCAACATCGTGCTCGACGACGCCGACTTCGAGCAGGTGATCCCGAAGGGCATCTTCGCCTGCTACCTCAACTCCGGCCAGACCTGCACGGCCCACACCCGCATGCTCGTGCCCAACAGCCGCTACGACGAAGCCGTCGCCATCGCCGCTGCGGCGGCGGAGAACATGCCGGTCGACGACCCCACGAAGGAGGGCATGCACCTCGGCCCGCTGATCTCCCAGGCCCAGTGGGACCGCGTCCAGGGATACATCCAAAAGGGCGTCGACGAGGGCGCGGTGGTCGCTGCCGGCGGCCTCGGCAAGCCCGAGGACAAGGAGACGGGCTACTACGTGAAGCCGACGGTGCTGGCCAACGTCACCAACGACATGACCGTGGCACAGGAGGAGATCTTCGGCCCCGTCCTCGTGGTGATCGGCTACGACGACGACGACGATGCGGTGCGGATCGCCAACGACAGCCTCTACGGCCTGTCGGGCGGCGTGTGGAGTGGTGACCAGGAGCGGGCCATGGCCGTGGCCCGGCGGATGCGCACCGGCGCCGTCGACGTGAACGGCGGCTCGTTCAACATCGCGGCCCCGTTCGGCGGCTACAAGCAGTCGGGCTACGGCCGCGAGAACGGCCCGTACGGCATCGACGAGTTCCTCCAGACCAAGTCGCTGCAGCTCTGACCGCCCGAGCAGTCGGAGAAGCGACAGCGGGGTCTGACCCCGCTGTTGCTTCTGTACGATCCTGACCATGGCGGCAGCACGCATCCTGGTGGCCAAGGTGGGCCTCGACGGTCATGACCGTGGCGTCAAGATCGTCGCCCGCATCCTGCGCGATGCCGGCTTCGAAGTGGTCTACACGGGCCTCTTCCAGACGCCCGACACCGTGGCGTCGGCAGCCGTGGACGAGGACGTCGACGCGATCGGCCTGTCGATGCTGTCGGGTGCCCACATGACGCTCGCACCGCTGGTGGTGGAGAAGGTGAGCGAGCGCGGCGTCGACATCCCCGTGATCGTCGGCGGCATCATCCCCGACCACGACGTCGACGAACTTCTCGCCGCCGGTGTCGCTGCGGTGCTCACCCCCGGCGCATCCGCCGACGAGGTGGTGGAGGCCGTGCGCGCGGTCGTCGACGCCTGACGGACCCATGGTCGACCGCGTCGAACGCCTCACCAACCTGCTGGCACTCCTGCTGGAGACGGCCGAGCCGCTCAGCCTCGTGCAGATCGCTGGCGAGCTCGAGGGCCAGTACGCCGATACCGAACGCGCCCAGCGTGCAGCGTTCGAGCGCGACAAGGCGGCGCTGCGCGACATCGGCGTGCCCATCGAGACCGAGGTGGTCGCCGGCGGGCCCTACGCCGGACAGACGCGCTACCGCATCGATCGACGCGCCTACGAACTCGCCGATCTCGAACTCGACGTCGACGAGGTGCGCGCCCTGCAGGTCGCCGTCGCAGCAGTGCGGACCGGTTCGTCGGCGAGCAAGGAGGCGATCTGGAAGCTGGGCGGTGCACTGGGTTCGGCGCGGCCGGCGGTGTCGGCCGTGATCCCCGAACGGCCCGAGCTCCCCACGATCCGCGCTGCGGTGGCGGCCAAGGCCACCATCGCCTTCGCCTATCGGGGCGAACGGCGCACCGTCGATCCGTGGGGACTGCTGCTGCGCGGCGGATTCTGGTACGTCATCGGCCACGACCACGACCGCGGTGAACGGCGCACGTTCCGTGTCGACCGCTTCGAGGGCGACGCCGGCGACATCGTGGTGGGCCCGCCGGGGTCGTTCGATCGCCCGGCGAGCTTCGACCCCCGGACGGCGTTTCCCGCCGACCCGAAGGAGATCGGCCATCGCCCCGAAGCCGACCCCGACGCGATCGTGCAGGTCGACGCGGTGCGGGCCGCTGCCGTGGAGGACGAACTCGGCGCCGACCGTGTGGTCGAACGTCTGGCCGACGGCGCCATCCGGGTTCGGGTGCCCGCATCGAACCGGCCGGCATTCCGATCGTGGGTGCTCGGCCTGCTCGACCACGCTGTCGTGCTGGAACCGGCCGATGCTCGTGACGAGATGGTGGCCTGGCTCGAAGGAGCGCAGTGAGCGGGCCGCGCAACGCCGAGGAGCGGCTGAAGCGTCTGCTGGTGATGCTGCCCTGGCTGATGGAGGTCGGTGAGGTGCCGCTCTCGGAGGTGGCCGCCCGCTTCGAGATGACCGAAGCCCAGGTTCAGCAGGACCTGGAGCTGGTGGCGATGTGCGGCCTGCCGCCGTTCGTCGACGAGATGATCGACGTCTTCGTCGACGATGGTGTCGTGTTCGTCGGGGTCCCGCGTCTGTTCACCCGGCCACTCCGGCTCACGGCACCCGAGGCGTTCTCGCTGGTGACGTCGGCGCGCGCCGCAATGGAGCTCCCGGGCGCCGACATGTCCGGGCCGCTCGGCCGTGGACTCGCCAAGCTCGCCGCCGCACTCGCCGACGTGGGCCTCGATGCCGGATCGACCCACGACACGAGTGGCGTGGCGATCGACCTGGCCCGGCCCCGCTTCACCGACGAACTGGCCGATGCGGTGGCTGCCGGTGCGGAGGTCCGCATCCGCTACTACACCCCGGCGCGCGACGAGACGTCCGAACGAACCGTGGTGCCGCGCCACGTGTTCGCGGAGGCGGGCAACTGGTACGTCCGAGCCGACGACGACCGCTCGGGCCAGCGACGGACGTTCCGCATCGACCGGATCGAGCAGCTCGAGCCCACAGGGATGCTGCACCCCGTCGACGAGGGCGATCCGGCCGAGGCGCCCGACGGCTTCTTCGTCGACGCCGACGTTCCGCGGGCGGTGCTGCGTCTCGGGCCGCAGGCGATGTGGGTGACCGACCAGTACCCCGTCGACGCCGTCCATCCGGTGCGGAACCGTCCCGGATGGACGGAGGTGACCCTGCCCGTGTCGTCCGACCGCTGGCTCGCGAAGCTGGTGATCCGCCTGGGCGCACAGGCCGAGCTGGTGGCGCCCGTCGATGCCCGTGACACGATCGCACGCCTCGTGCAGTCGATGCTGGAGCACTACCGGGCGGGCGACACGTAGAACGGCTCGAGCTGCTCGGGTTCGGTGATGCCGTGGGCGGCGAGGAGATGGGGCAGGACGGCCGCCGTGGCTGCGGCATCGGCGAGGGCGTCGTGAGGCCGATCGAGCGCCACGCCGTATCGGTCGGCCACGTCGACGAGTCGGTGCGACAGTTGCCGCTCGGGGTCGAGCCGCCGAGACATCCGCAGCGTGCACAGGGCCCGATCGGCCGAACCTCTGACCCGGGCGTTGCCGGAGCGGCGCCGTGTGGCTCGGAGCAGGAAGCCGGCGTCGAACGCGGCGTTGTGGGCGGTCAGGACGGCACCGTCGAGGCGGGCGCCGAGCTCGTCGAGCACATCGTGGAGCGCGGGGGCGCCACGCAGCGTGGAACGCGAGATGTGGTGCACGTCGGTGGGGCCGACGCGCTGGAGGGGCCACCGCAGCTTCACGAGGCTCGACCACTCGTCGAGCACGGAGCCGTCGGCGTCGACCCTGACCAGGCCGATCTGGAGGATGCGGTTGCGGCGCATCGAGAAGCCCGACGTCTCGAGATCGACGACGGCGAAGGTCGGGAGGGGCACGGCGCCAACCCTAGACATGCGTTGTCGCGCAGTTGGGGGCCGCCACACTCGCCGGTCGAGGCGGAGCGGACGCTCAGAGCAGCTCGGCGGCGAGGCTCGCCACGTCGCTGCGCTCACAGGCGGTGAGGGTGATGTGTCCGAAGCACTGCTGCCCGGCGAACGCCGACGTGAGCACGCTGAGGGCGTTGTTCGACTCACCGAGATACGGCGCATCGATCTGGCTGGTGTCGCCGGTGAAGATCACCTTCGTGCCGTCGCCGACCCGGGTGAGGATGGTCCGCAGTGTGGTGGGCTCGAGGTTCTGCGCTTCGTCGATCACCACCATCTGGCGTTGCAGCGACCGTCCACGCAGGAACGTGACCGATTCGAGCGACAGCTTGCCGCGCAGGGTGAGTTCGTCGACCATGTCGCGGGCGTCCTCGATGCTGCCCCGGTCGGTGAGGGCCACCACCGCGTCGTGGATCGCCGCCATCCAGGGATCCAGCTTCTCGTCGAGGCCGCCCGGGAGGAAACCCACGTCGGCCCGGCCGACGGGCACCAGCGGCCGGTAGACGGCCAGGCGCTCGTAGCGGCTGTGCTCCACGACCTGCTCGAGGCCGGCTGCGATCGCCAGGATCGTCTTGCCGGTGCCGGCCCGACCGTCGAGAGCGATCACCGAGATGTCGGGGTCGAGCAGCAGCTCGAGGGCGAAGCGCTGCTCCTTGCTGCGGGCGCGCAGACCCCACGCCTCGGGGTTGTGCTGCGGCAGCAGCACGAAGTCGTCGTCGACCACTCGCACCAGTGCCGACTGAGATCCGCTGCGCAACACGGCGAACTCGTTCTCCTTGAACTCGGTCGCTCCGTCGGTGACGACGGCGTCGCGGGCGATGGCCCCGGCCGCGTAGAGGCAGTCGATGGCTTCGTACGGCGCCTCGAGGGTGGCCCAGCCGGCGGCCGGCCGGTGATGGTCGGAGCGGGTGAGGCGATGCTCGGCTGCGGCCACGCCGAGGTGCGCCGCCTTGATCCGGAGGGCGGCGTCGTTGCTGACCATCGTGGTCGGCCCGAAATCGGACTGACCGATCGCTGCACCGATGATGCGGTTGTCGGGCACCGTGGGATCGAGGCCGTGCTCGACGAGGAGATGCTTGCGGATGTTGTTGATCTCGATCTGCACCGTGGCGCTGCCGTTGCCGGTCGGCACCGGTCGTGCGAGCGAGCCACCGTGTTCGACGCGGAGCTCCTCGATGGTGCGTAGTGCCGTGCGCGCCGCCCGGCCGACGTCGTCGGCGCGGCTCTTCAGGCCGTCGAGCTCCTCCACCACCGTGAGCGGAATCACCACGTCGGCGTCGACGAACTCGAGCACGCAGGTCGGATCGGCGATCAGCACCGACGTGTCGAGGACCAGCCGTGTCCGCTCTGCTGCCGACGCCCCTCCTTCCCCGTGGTCGGACCCGGTCGGTGCCGGCGAGGCGGCGGGGGTCGGTTCACCGGTGGACGGAAGAAGGTCGGTCACCATCACTCCTCGAGGTGCGCTGTGGGCATACCGGGAATGGTCACCGTGGTGATCCCGGGAGGTCCCGCTGCGACTGTGCTGTCGTACCCAACGGACACACGTTGTAGCGCAGACCTCGCGCGTGCGGGTGGATGCTGCGAACATGCTGGTGTGATGGACGACCGGGAGGACGAGGTGGCGTCGGCGCAGGCGCCCGATGATCATTCCGACTGCGTGTTCTGCCGGATCATCGCCGGGTCGACGGCGGCCGACGTGGTCTTCTCCGACAGCGTCGCCGTGGCCTTCCTCGACCATTCGCCGCTGCAGCGTGGCCACACGCTGGTGGTGCCGCGTCGGCACGTGGTGACGCTGGGCGACCTCCCGCCGGCCGAGGTGGGCCCGTTCTTCGAGCGGGTGCAGCACGTGAGCCGCGAGATGCCGGCTGCGCTCGATGCCCAGGGCACGTTCGTCGCCAACAACAACGTCGTCAGCCAGAGCGTCGCCCACCTCCACGTCCACGTGGTGCCGCGCACGAGGGGCGACGGACTGCGCGGCTTCTTCTGGCCGAGAGTGCGGTACGAGCCGGGTGAATCGGAGCTCGTGGGAGCCCGGTTGCGAGCCGCCCTCGGGTCGTTCGCCGATCGAGACGGCCAATACCGGTAAGGCTCAGCGGGCGTTGTTGTTGCAAATGCAACGAGCGGGATGCTTGAACGTGCATGCCCCTGATCGGTCACATGGTCGTATTCCGTCGCTCGAGCGGCGGGATCGGTTCCGGTGCACACACCGGGGTGAACAGCTTCAACACCCATCGAAAGAGGACTCAATGGCAACCAAGGCAGAACTGATCGACGCAGTGGCTGACGCAGCAGGCGTCTCCAAGGCCGACGCCGAGCGCACCCTCGGGGCGTTCTTCGACCACGTCGTCGACGCGACCAAGAAGGGTGAGAAGGTCGCCTGGCCCGGCTTCGGTTCGTTCAGCACGACCAAGCGCAGCGCCCGCACGGGCCGCAACCCGCAGACGGGCGCACCGGTCAAGATCGCTGCCTCGACGGCGATGAAGTTCAGCCCCAGCTCCACGCTGAAGGCTGCACTCAACCCGAAGAAGAAGTGATCTGATGGCCGCCAAGAAGTCTCCGGCGAAAAAGAAGGCAGCCGCCAAGAAGGCGCCTGCGAAGAAGAAGGCAGCCGCGAAGAAGGCGCCTGCGAAGAGCAAGGCTGCCGCGAAGAAGGCGCCTGCGAAGAAGAAGGCTGCCGCGAAGAAGGCGCCTGCGAAGAAGAAGGCTCCCGCGAAGAAGGCGCCTGCGAAGAAGAAGGCTCCCGCGAAGAAGGCGCCTGCGAAGAAGAAGGCTCCGGCCAAGAAGGCAGCGGCACGTCGTTCCTGACGAGCCGCCGATCGAAGCGAACGAGGGGCCGGTGGGCCCCTCGTTTCGCGTTCGGGGGCTGCCCATGCGTTCCCGACCGCAAGCACGACGACGACCGGGTCATCCTCACCGGCGGGCGTGTGCTGTACTCGAATCGTGGCGGAGGTCCCAGAGGTCAGATTCGCGCAGGCGTCGGGCTCGACCATCGCCTACACGGTGAACGGCGAGGGGCCCCCGACGATCTGCGCCGTGCCGCCGATGGCCCAGAACATCGAGGTCGCCTGGGAGTCGCCGCGGATCCGGGCGATGCTCGAACGGCTGGCGTCGTTCTGTCGTCACGTGCCGTTCGACAAGCGGGGCACCGGCATGTCCGACCGGCGGCTCGACATCCCGGCGCTCGACGAGCGAGTCGACGAACTGGCGGCCGTGATGGACGCCGCCGACATCGAGCACGCTTTCGTCCACGGACTCTCCGAGGGCGGACCGATGGCGATCATGTTCGCCGCCACCTATCCCGCACGCGTCGACGGCCTGATTCTCGAGGGCACCGGTGCCTCACTCCTGAGCGACGCCGATCGCCTGCGTCTGTCCGACCCGGCCGAACTCGCCATGGCGCGGGCTCGTACCGAGGCATTCGCGACCGCGTGGGGCACGGTCGAGTCGATGACCCTCGCCAGGTTCGCCCCGACGCTCCTCGCCGACGAGGAGTTCGTCCGCTGGTGGCCGCGCTACGAGCGCCAGAGCGCCAGCCGCGACGCGCTGTTGGCCCTGTTCGAGCTGAACGGACAGATGGACGCGCGTGAGGTGATCGACCGCGTCGAGTGTCCCGTGCTGGTCATCCACCGCATCGGCGATCCGGTGATCCCGATCGACGTCGCCCGCGAGACGGCGGCGCTGTTCGCGCAGGCCGGCGCCGACGTCAGCCTCGTCGAGGTTCCCGGAAACGACCACTACACGTTCGCCGGTGACATGGAGCCGATCATCGCCGCCATCGAGAGGTTCACGACCGGCACGGTGCGGTCGAGACGTGCCGCCGCGACCACACCGGTGGCGATCACGACGCTCGGCGAGTTCCGTGTGGAGGTCGACGGCGTGGAGGTACCGACCAGCGAGTGGGGGTCGCGTCGTGCCCGCACCCTGCTGAAACGGCTCGTGGCGGCACGGGGTTGGCCGGTCACCCGCGACGAGCTGATCGATCTCCTCTGGCCGGACGACACCGACGTCGACCGCGACCGTCTCAGCGCGCGGCTGTCGGTGCAGCTGTCGGCGGTGCGGCGAGTCCTGCGCGGCGGCGTCGTGGCCAACCGCTCCACTGTCCGTCTCGACACGTCGGCGGTCGACCTGGACCTGACGAGATGGACCGGCCTCGACGACGACCTGGCGGTCGTCGAGGGGTACGGGGAGTTCCTCCCCGACGACCGCTACGAGGACTGGAGCGGACCTACCCGCGACGAGGTGCGCGCCCGGATGGTCACAGCGGCACGGCGGGTCATCGACTCGGCACTGGCAGCAGACGACGGCGAGACGGCCGAAGCTGCCGCGCGGGCGATCGTCGCCGCCGACAGCTACGACGAGGCCGGACATCGCGGTCTCGTGCGGGCGCTGAGCCGGCAGGGACGCCACGGTGAGGCCCGGGCGGCCCACGATTCCTACGTCGCGGCGATGGAGGGCCTGGGCATCGAGCCGGCGCCGTTCGACGAGCGATGAGCCACGGGCCAGGGGGTCTGGCCGTTCGCTCATCGCTCGGGTCCCCGATCAGCGAACGATGAGCCACGGGCCATGGTGTGTGGCCGTTGGCTCATCGCTCGGGTGGTGGACGTCAGAGGTCGGTGACGAGCTTGAAGACCTCGGCGGCGTCCATGTCGTAGGGGCGGCCGAGGTCGCCGAGGCGGTTGCGGATCCGCTGCCCGAACTGCTCCAACTGCGTCTCGTCGAGCGCCTTCATCGTCGATTCGAACTGGCTCTCGTGCGCCGCCAACGCATGGAGCTTCACCTCCACCACGCCGGTGGCGTCCTCGGCGTGGTCGGGCTGGTCGGCCTCCCAGAGCAACAACGCCTCCGGGCGATGATGGGGGATCCCGTGGTCGAGCAGATGATCCCGGTAGAAGTGGGGATCGCGGGCGGCCACGATCCCTTCGCAGGCGAGCAGGCCGGCATGCCGGTGGTCGGGATGCAGCCGGTAACGCTTCCACGGGTCATGGCCCAGCACCACCTGCGGGCGCAGCTCGCGGATCACACGCGCGACCTCGCCGCGTGTGCGCAGGTCGCTGTCGAGCTCGCCGTCCGTGTGGCCCAGGAAACGGACCTCCCCGGCGAACTCACCCGCCAACCGGCGGGCTGCTTCGCGTTGCTCGTGCCGGCGCCGTTCGGCCAGCGCCGCCACGTCGACGTCGGGGTCCCAGGTGCCCTTCGAGCCGTCGGTGCACACGAGGTGATGCACCACGCACCCGTCGGCGGCCCACTTCGCCAACGTGCCCCCGGCTCCGAACTCGACGTCGTCGGGATGGGCACCGATCGCCAGCACCGACGTCGGTGTCGCCAGATTGCTGGTCGACACCAGGGCGTTCGCAGCGTTCACCGGGGTGACGGGTTGACCGGGTTCGTTCGCAGCCATGTCGGGAGGACCTCTCGGATCAGTGGGTGGGCGAGATCTCGCTCGGTGTCGAGATCGAGGGACAGTTCCGGATCGAAGCGCACCTCGACGGGTGTGTCGGTGCGCGACATCGCCTGAGCCAGATGTCGGCGGAACGAGCCACCCCCGTAGCTGGCCCGGATGGGCGCCGACGCCGGGAAGGACATCACGTTGGTGCCGTCCGAGCGCCGATCGGGCACGAGCGTGACACTGCCGGCGCGGGCCAGGTGCACCAGCGCATCCGGGAGTGGCAGGTCGGCGTGGGTGACCGTGAGGTGGTCGAAGCCGAGCGACGTCACCCTCGACACGGCGTCGTCGACGGCACCGTTGAGCCCCAGCCCGGCGCTCCACAGCACGTGCGCCCCTCGCCCCTCGGCCCAGGCGGCCACCGCCGTGTCGTCGCAGGCCACGAAGGTGGGGATCTCGGCGACCACGTCGACGACCCGTGTGGCCATCCATTCGGCGAGGCGGGCACGTTCGTCGTCCGGGAGCACGCCGGTGAGGCGGCCCTTGGCCGCGGTGAATCGCTTGACCGGGACCAACACGGCGAGACGCACTGCCTTCACTGTAGGAGACGGGGCCGCTCGGTCCGCAGGAGAGCACACCAGCGGGCCGACTACGGTGATCTCGCTCGCCGGTCCGTTCCGGAGACGGGCACGGGGACGAGAGGGGAAGACGACATGGGGGCGAACAACATCCGAGTGGCGGTCATCGGCGCCGGATCGTGGGGAACCACCGTCGCCGCACTCGCGGCCGAGAACACACCGACGGTGCTGTGGGCCCGACGCAGCGAACTCGCCCACCAGATCGACGAGGCGAAGGTGAACCCCGAGTACCTGCCGGCATTCGCGCTGCCCGAGGAACTGGCCGCCACGTCCTCGCTCGAGGAAGCCGTGGGCGCGGCCGACGTGGTGGTGATGGCCGTGCCGTCTCACGGCTACCGCGACGTCGCCGAAGCGGCAGCGGATCACATTCGGCCGTGGGTGCCCGTCGTGACGCTGGCCAAGGGACTCGAGCGCACCACCCTGAAGCGGATGAGCGAGGTCACCGCCGAGGCGATGCCCGGTCACCCCGTGGCCGTCCTCACCGGTCCGAACCTCGCCAAGGAGATCCTCGCCGGTCAACCCGCCGCCAGCGTCGTCGCCATCAACGACACGACCATCGCCGCCGAGTTGCAGCGGGTGTTCAGCCGACCGAGCCTGCGCGTCTACACCAACCGTGACGTGGTGGGTTGCGAGGTGGCGGGCGTCGTGAAGAACGTGATCGCCATCGCCGCCGGCATGGCCGAGGGCATGGGATTCGGCGACAACACCCGTGCCACCCTCATCACCCGGGGGCTGGCGGAGATGACCCGCCTCGGCATGGCGATGGGCGGTGAGCCGGTCACGTTCTCGGGGCTCGCCGGCATGGGCGACCTGATCGCCACCTGCTCGTCGAAGCAGAGCCGCAACAACTCGGTGGGTCTGCAACTCGGTGCCGGCAAGTCGATCGACGAGATCCTCGCCTCCACCAACATGGTGGCCGAGGGCGTCAAGTCGTCACCCAGCGTGCTCGACCTCGCCCGGCGGTACGGTGTCGAGATGCCGATCACCGAGCAGGTCGTCGCCGTGTGTCACGAGCACCGTCTCGCACCCGACGCCCTCGCCGCCCTGATGCAGCGCAGCCGGAAAGGCGAGTTCGAGCCGTGAACGGTGCCGTCGACCGATCCGATCAGGCCGGATCCGCCGTCGCTGACGTCCCTGCCACCGTCTTGGGCGTCACCGGGCAGTCGTGGCGGTCGTACGTCACACCCTGGGGCGACGCCACCGTGTGCGGCGCCGGAGAGCCCGTCGACGTCCGCTGGTTCGTGGCCGCCGAGGACCGGTGGCACGTCCCGTCCGTCGAGCCGGCGGTACGTCAACGACGCCTCGAGGGGACACCCGTCGTGGAGACCCGTGTGCGCGTCCCCGACGGCGACGCCGTCCTGCGGACCTGGGCGGTCGCCGATCACGGCGGCCTCACGGTGATCGAGGTGGAGAACGAGTCGCCGTTGCCGTTCGCGGTCGCTTTCTCGGGAGGACGCATCCTCACCGAGCGGGCACCCACCGCGGTGCCGATCCAGGGCATCGAGCTGCCCGAGGATGCCATCGTGCTGCCGGTCGGGCACCGGGCGTCGGTGCGCGTGGCCGTGGCGAACGAGCCGACGCAAACCGGCGACCGCCTCCCGTCGGTGGCTCCCGCGCTCGCCGTCACACGCGGCTGGCTCGCCGTCGTCCACCGCGCCAGCCGGCTCGTGCTGCCCGACGACGGCATGGTCGAGGCGGTGACCGCTGCACGCTGCGACCTGCTGCTCGACGGGCCGGTCGATTCCTCCGACGACCCTGCCGGTTTCCTCCTCGACGTCGCCGAACTGGCGCGGCTCGGCGACGACGCCGATGCCTGGATGCCCGAGATCGTCGAGCCGGTCGCGAGGATCGCCCGGGCGCACGACGTCGTCACCGAGCACGCGCTCGACGCCTGTGAGCGTCTGGCGATCCGGGCCGGAGACGATCGGGCAGCAGCAGACATCTCGCGGATCCGGCTGCGCCGCGGGCGGCAGGGGCATCGAGACGCCGCCACGTCCGCCGCCGGGCCCACGTCGATGTCCGACATCCGGCGAGGCGACTCGGTCGGCAGGTTCGT
>JAWLEC010000206.1:0-4639 GCA_041686315.1 Ilumatobacteraceae bacterium | reverse complement strand
GGCTGGCTCCGCCCCGACACGTCCGGATCGTCCCGGCCGCCCGCACCGTGATGGTCGCTGCCCGGTTACGTTGGCGGGTGTGATCCCTCACGGCCGGGCGCTGCTGTCGCAGCGCTACCTCAACAAGGGCACGGCGTTCAGCGCCGAGGAACGGCGACGCTTCGGCCTCGACGGCCTGCTGCCCACGGTGATCGAGGACCTCGACACCCAGCTCCGGAGGGTGGCGCTCGAGTACGAGCAGAAGCAGACCGACCTCGGCCGCCACGTGTTCCTGCGGGCGCTCCAGGACCGCAACTCGGTGCTGTTCTACGCCTTCGTCGAGCAGCACCTGGGTGAGCTGCTCCCGATCGTGTACACACCGACGGTGGGGCTCGCCTGCGAGCAGTGGTCGAGGATCTACCGCCGCGAGCGCGGGCTGTTCCTCTCGTGGCCGCAGCGTGACCGGGTCGACGAGCTGTTGGCGAACGCCGTCGGCGACCTGGAGGTCGACGTGGTGGTGGTCACCGACGGCCAACGGGTGCTCGGCCTCGGCGACCTCGGCATCGGCGGGATGGGTATCCCCGTCGGCAAGCTGGCCCTCTACACGGCTGCCGGGGGTGTCGACCCGTCGCGCACCCTGCCGGTGGTGCTCGACGTGGGCACCGACAACGAGGCCCTGCTGTCGGACCCGCTGTATCTCGGGTGGCGCCATCGACGCGTCACCGGCGACGAGTACGACGAGCTGGTCGACGCCTTCGTCGACGCACTGCGACGCCGCTTCCCGCACGTGCTGCTACAGTGGGAGGACTTCGCCCAGCAGCACGCCAACCGGCTGCTCGAACGCCATCGTGACCGGATCTGCTCGTTCAACGACGACATCCAGGGAACCGCTGCGGTCACCGTGGCGGCGATCGTCGCCGGCATGGCGACCGCCTCGGTGCCGATCGACGAACTGCGCCTCGTCGTGGTCGGCGCCGGCTCGGCCGGTACGGGCATCGCCCGCCAGGCCGTACGGGCCATGGTCGCCGCCGGCGTGGCCGAGCAGGAGGCCATCGGCCGGTGCTGGCTCGTCGACCGGTACGGGCTGCTCCACGACGGGATGGACGACCTGCTCGACTTCCAGCAGCCGTTCGCGCGCCGCTGGGCCGAGGTGGCCGGGTGGGACCGTGACGGCGACGGGGAGATCGGGCTGCAGGACGTGGTGGAGCAGGTCGGCCCGCACGCACTGGTCGGCGTGACGGGGCAGCCCGGCATCTTCACCGAGGAGATCGTGCGCGCCCAGGCGGCTGCCGTCGAGCGGCCGATCGTGCTGCCGCTGTCGAATCCCACGCCGCGCGCCGAGGCGATCCCGGCCGACGTGCTCGCCTGGACCGACGGGAAGGCGCTCGTCGGCACCGGCAGCCCGTTCGGCCCCGTGGCGGTCGGCGGCCGGTCGGTGCCGATCGCCCAGGTCAACAACGTCCACGTGTTCCCGGGGGTGGGCCTCGGCGTGGTGGCCGTGCGGGCGCGAGCGGTGTCCGACGAGATGCTCACGGCGGCGGCGACCGCGGTGGGACGGCTCGCTGCGGAGCACGACGACGAGGGCATCCTGCCGCCGGTCACCGAGAGCCGCACCGTGTCGCGGCACGTGGCGATCGCCGTTGCGCAGACGGCGATCGACCAGGGCCTCGCCGATCCGGTGCCCGACGGCGACGTCGGGGCGTGTGTCGATGCCGCAACGTGGCACCCCGTGTACCGCGACCTGGCCTGACCGTGAGCGCAGCAACGTACGTCAGGGGTCAGACCCCTGACGTACGGAGGGATCGGGCAGCTGCTGGGCGTGTTGAAAGCCGAATCGGCCCTTCACGCAGAGATTGCCGTGGGTGATCGTGCTGTCGGGCGGCGAGGTCACCTTCACGATGGCGTCGTCCTGCACGTGCAGGGTGAGCTGGCAGCCCACGCCGCAGAATCCGCAGATGGTGTCGGTGGCGGTCTGGCGCCCCTCGTCCCACTCGCCGGCGGCGCGGAGGTCGTACTCGCTGGTGGCCATCAGGGCGCCGGTCGGACACACCTGGATGCAGTTGCCGCAGTACACGCACGCCGAATCGGGCAGTGCGACGTCGTGTTCGGTCGACACCCGGGCGTCGAAGCCCCGTCCGGCGATGTCGATCACGAAACTGTGCTGCCACTGTTCGCCGCAGGCGTCGACGCACTGGTAGCAGAGGATGCACTTGGCGTAGTCGCGCACGTAGAGGTCGTTGTCGATCTTCACCGGCTGGTCGACGGTGGCGACCTCGGCGTCGTCCGCTGCCGTCGCGAACCGGCCGGGGTCGGCGCCGTAGCGCTCGTTCCAGCCGGCCACGTGCGCGGTGAGTGACAGGTCGACCGACGAGCCGAGGAACTCGAGCACCATGCGTCGCGAGTGGTCGACGCGCTCGGATCGCGTGTGCACCACCATGCCCGGTTCCACCGGCCGCGAGCAGGCCGGTACGAGGGGCCGTGATCCCTCCACCTCCACCACGCACAGCCGGCAGGCGTTGCGGGGATCGATGGTGTCGCCGTAGCAGAGCGTGGGGATGCCGTCGTCGGCGGCCGTGCCCGGCCCGCCGCACGCCTGCAGGATGGTGGATCCCTCGGCGGCGTTGACGGTGCGCCCGTCGACCGTGAACGTGATGTCACTCATGGGTGTGCTCCTGGCCCGCGGGCGCTCCCCGGCGGAAGAGGTCGAGTGTCACTGCCGACTCCACGGCGTGGTGGGCGGTGTGTCCGAGCCCGCAGATCGACGCGTCGGCCATCGCCCGGCCGATGTCGTGGAGCAGGTCGAGGTCGGAGGTCGACGGGATGGCACCGCTCGAGACGGCGTCGGCGAGGCGGTCGACGGCTTCCTGCTGGCGGAGGGTGCCGACGCGGCAGGGCACGCACTGGCCACACGACTCCTCACGGAAGAACGAGGCGATCCGCTGCACCTGATCGACGAGGTCGACCGACCGGTCGTGCACCATCACCACACCGGATCCGAGGCTCAGCCCGGCGTCGCGGATCGACTCGTGATCGAGCACCAGACCGAGGGCGTCGGGCCCGACGAAGCGGCCGGCGGCGCCACCGAGCAGCACCGCCTGCACCTCGGACCCGGGACGCAGGCCTCCCGCGAGATCGATCAGGTCGCCGAGCGTGAGCCCGAGTTGCACCTCGTAGACGCCGGGCACGGCGACGGCGCCCGACAGGCAGAACAGGCGCCGGTCGGCCGTGGTGCGCCCGAGCAGGATCGACGGCACGTTCATCAGCGTCTCGACGTTGTTCACCACGGTGGGCAGCCCGAACAGGCCGGCCTCGAACGGGAACGGAGGCTTGTTGCGCGGCTCGCCCCGTCGGCCCTCGATCGAGTTGAAGATCGACGTCTCCTCGCCGCAGATGTAGGCGCCGGCGCCCCGCACCACGGTGACGTCGAAGTCGGCGCCGAGGGTGCCGTGGTCCCGGAGCCGGTCGATGGCGATCGTCAGCGTCGTCTCCACCTCGGGGTATTCGCCGCGCAGGTAGATCCACCCCTGTCGGCAGCCGGTGGCGAGTGCGGCGATGCACATCGACTCGAGCAGGGCGTAGGGGTCGTGCTCCATCAGCACGCGGTCCTTGAACGTGCCGGGTTCGGATTCGTCGGCGTTGCAGACCAGGTGGTGAGGGTTGGTCGCCTGTCGCCGCACGGCGTCCCACTTGCGTGCCGTGGGGAAGGCGGCGCCACCCCGGCCGAGGAGGCCGGCGTCGCCGACTGCCCGGATCACGTTCTCGGGTCCGAGCCGCCGTGCCTCGGCGAGGGCCCGGAGCCCGCCGCCGTCCAGGTATCCGTCGAGATCGAGTGGGTCACCGGCACCGACACGGCGGAGCAGCACGAGGTCGGGGTCGCCCGCCTGCGGGACCGAGGCGACGGAGGCGGTCCGGGCCGGTGGCAGCGGTGCTCCCGACGCGAGCTCGGCGAGATGGTCGGCGCGGGCGTGGCCCATCGTGACGCGCGCCGCCGGAGCGCCCGCATCGATCACCAGTGCGGCGGGTGCCTGCTCGCACAGGCCCAGGCAGGGTGACGGATGAGCCGGCGCAGGCAGTGACGCGGCAGCGCCGACGGCCCGGCAGGCGAGGTCGGTGCACACGTGCACCTGGCGTGGTGGGCGCTCCACGACGGAGAACAAGCCGTAGAAAGTGGCCACTCCGTGGATCTCCGCCGGCGACAGCCGGAGCCGTTCGGCGAGGTGGTCGATCGCCTCGGGGCTGATCCAGCCGACCCGGTCGTTGACGGCGTGCAGCGCGGGGAGCAGCAGGTGGCGGCGGGCGTTGCGGCGCGGGCGGTCGTCGTCGAGCGGGCCCAGCACGGATCCGACGGCGGCCCGTTCGGGTTCGGTGGGCGGCACGCCACGGGTTCTCAGATCCATGGGCCACCGGTTCGATCGGCGGTCCGGTCGGACGGCCGGCCGGGTACGAGCTTGTCGATGCGGACGGCGGCGGCCTTGAACTCGGCGGTGCCCGCCTTCGGGTCGGTGGCGTCGATCGTGAGCTGGTTCACGTCGACCTCGTCGGGGAAGTGGAACGTCATGAACACCAGGCCCGGGCGCAGGCCCGGGTCGATGCGCACCGGGGCCTCGACCGCTCCGCGCGCCGACGAGACGCGTGCCACCTCACCGTCGGTGAGGCCGAG
>JAWLEC010000205.1:0-4649 GCA_041686315.1 Ilumatobacteraceae bacterium | reverse complement strand
CGTCGTCGGCCCCCGGCCGGCGCTGCCGTCGGAGGTCGCCCAGTGGGAGGAGGACGTGCACGAGCGGTTGCGGGTGCTGCCGGGCATCACGGGCATCTGGCAGGTGTCGGGGCGTTCCGACACCACGTTCGAGGACTACAAGCGGCTCGACCACTACTACGTCGACAACTGGTCGCTGGCCCACGACATCCGCATCGTCGTCAAGACGCTCGGCGTCGTGCTGAGCCGGCGCGGCGCGAGCTGACCGACAATCGCTCCCGGTGAGTCAGTCAACCGGAGGGGGTTCGACGACGAGGCTGGCGGCCCCGGCTCGTGATTCGGCGGTCGCCGTGGTGATCGGTCCATCGAGGTGTCGCACCTCGACCGCGGCGGTCACCGGCGTGATCCTCGCGGTCGGGGGCGACCACAGTTCGAGGTGGTACTCGCCGTCGACCAACTCGACCGGGCCGTCGAGGGTCAGCTCGATGGCGGGGGTGTCGCCGGGGGCCATCGTGACGAACGTGGACGCGACGAAGAAGCCGGCCTCGCTCTCGTTGTCCCACGGCACCGACCGTCCGTCGACGGTCATGGCGGTGATGGGGGCGCGTGTGTAGACCGAGACCCAGGTGCGGTTGTGGCCACGCGGGAGACCGACCGGGTTCTCCATGACGTAGTCGGGCTGCGGCGACGGGGGCGGACGGTTCTCGAGTTCGACGAGCACTGTGCCGGCGAGTGTCGAGGTGGTCGCGTCGACGACGACGTCGTAGTGGGCGCGGGCGCGCAGGAAGTAGTCGAGCTTGTTGCCGGTGGTGTTGTTGAACGCGACCGCGAACGCGTCGCCCTCGGCCGAGTCGGGCCACCCGCCGACCAGCCCGACGGTCTCGAACAAGGCCTGTTCCTCGGCGGCAGCCGCCCAGCCGACGAGGCGGCCCTGCTGCACCATCGGCCCGAGGACGTCGATCGTCTCACCCGGGGAGGGCAGCGAGCCACCGAGCAGATCGTCGACGACGTGGCGCGCCACTTCCTCGAGGAGGTCCTTGCGGTCGGGGCGGTCGCTGCCCTGGTACTGCCGATTGAGAAGGAACGCGGCGGCGTTGTCGGCGTCGAGGGTGACGCCGGCGGAGGTGGTGACCGGCCCGGTGATCTCGAGCAGACGCGACACGGCGATGACGTCGGTGGCGAAGACTCCGTCGATCGGGCGACCGCCGCTGTAGGGATAGAGCTGAGCGATCACCTGGCCGGTGGCGGCCGAGTCGGGTGACATGGTGACGTTGCCCCAGGTGCCGACGGTGGTTCCCGGCGGTGACGACGGCCCGGCGAAGCCGAACTCGGAGTACCGGCTGAGCCACTCCTGGGGGCCCTCGATGACGAAGGTCTCCTGCGACGTCTCGAGCGCTCTCGCCAGGGCGTCGACCCGGCTGAACGTCGACATCTCGATGCGCCCGTCCTCGGCGGTGATCTCCGCCCAGAGCCCCATCAAGCCGCCGAGCCCTCTCACCTCGGAGGGGGTCATGAACGCCAGGAAGTACGTCCGCTTCTCGTCGGCGCCGAGCATCGCCGGCGCGGTACGGATCACGTCGACCGCGAGGTCGGTCCGGTCGAGCTGGTCCTCGACCGTGCCGTCGAGGTCGTCGAGCTCCTCGGCGACCCGGTCGATCAGCCACGGGCTGCGGACCTCCTCCACGGTGTCGATCACCTTGCGAAGTTGCCGCTGGAAGTCGAGCATCGGTGCCTCGAGCTCGCTGACCGCCGCGAGGTCGACGGTGCCGGGGCCGGCCATTACTGCGTCGAGGTCGAATGCGTCCAGCTCGGCGACGATCGTCGTCATTGCGTCGCCGGCGCTGCGGCTCACGTCGAGCGCCGCCCGGCGGTGTTGGGCGACGACCGGGACGAGGGCGGCGCTGGTGGTCACGGGGCTTCCCATCGACGACTCGACGGTATCCAGGCGGTCGAGCGCCGTCTCGAGCGACGTTCGGGCGCCGTCGGTGTCGCCGCGGAGGATCTGGTCGAGCGCGTCGTCGACCGAGCGTTCTGCTGTGCGTAGGTCGTCGGCCACGTCGGCGCCGTTCCATGCAGTCGCGGCTGTTCCGATGGCGGCGACGGCGCCGTAGGCGACGATCGCGCCGAGCACCAGGCGCCGGCTGCGGCGGCTGCGCCAGCGCAGGCCGGCCGCGGTGAGGGCAACGGCGACGACGATCGCCACGACGGTCTCGGCGCCGAGGAACCACCCGAGCGAGCCCCGGGCGACGATGTTCATCGCCGTCAGAGCAAATGCGGCGCTGAGGGCTCGGTTGCGCCCGAGGTCGTGTCGGCGCCAGATCGCCACGCCGAACGCCCCCACACCGAGCGCGGCCAGCCATGGCGAGCCGGACAGGGCGCCGGCGACGAGCGCCCCGGCGCCGGTGACGACGGTCGGGCTCGCCGCCGCGACCCAGGTGACGAGAGCCACCGACACGGCGACGAGTGCGAGGTCGATCACCGTGGAACCGGTCGGTGAGGCGCCGGCGAGCGCGGCGAGGACGCCTGATGCGACGGCGATGAGGGTGGCCGCGGCGTCGGGGTGATTCGTCGGTCGTGTCACAGGAACGGAGAGCGTACGCGGTGGCACGGGGCCCCGCATGGCTTCCGTCGCGCTCTCTGTCACCGGGTCATCACCGAACGTAGCATGCATGTGAACGAGTTCTTGAAATCTGATCAGATCGTGAACAGTTTTCGGATTGTGGTTTGGGGGCCCGGTGGTACTGTGAACGACTACGAACAGGGCCCGTCCGGACACTCCGGGTAGTGAGGGCCTGAGCAGATTCGTCTCCCGATGTCACGAAGGTGGGCACATGAGTTTTCGACCGACAACACCACGCACAGCGCGAATCACCATGGCAGGTCTGGCAGCTGTGGCGCTGTCGTTCGTTGCGCTGCCCGGCGCGGCCGGCGCCTATCCGCCGGGGCCGTCCGAACAGTCGATCAGGGCGGGCGCGGTCGCGACCATCTGTGAGAACGATGCTCCCTACATCAGCTACGAGATCCTGACCGACGGGTTCGATCCGGCCGAGGTCGAATCCCTCACCGCCACCGTGACGGTGCTCGACCGCGACGGCAATGCCGTCGACGGGCCCCGCGCCGACCAGCCGCTCACAGGGAAGTTGCTGTATCCCGGCGCCGAGGTCGACGCGAACGGCAAGGGGTCGGACTGGCCCGGCTGGATGCAGAACTCGGAGGGCATGTGGGTGCCGGATCCGGCCGACGACCATCTGCGCTCGGGCCTGCGCCTCAACGCGGTTGTCAATCCCGAGGTGACCGCAGCGGTGCAGTACCCGCCCGAGTCGGAGGTCTGCATGTCGCCCCCGGGCGCGACTCCTCCGGGCCAGTCTCCCCAGGGAGCGACCCGGACGGGTCAGCTGCCGGACACCGGTGGATCCCCGTCGAGCATCCTCTGGATCGCTGCGGCATCGCTCCTCGCCGGCGCGGCGATCTGGGCGATCTCGTCCCGCCGCAACGGAGCTGCGAAGCCCACGGTCTGAGCGTCGTCGGTTTCCGACGAGCTGATCGGACACGCCGGGAGACTCGAATGACTCGAGCACATGGCTGACCCCCACGAGATCGACGCGGCCGTGGCCGCCGTGCGTGCCGCAGCCCGTCTGTGCGCCTCCACCCAGGGCCGGCTGCTGGCCGGCGACACGCTCACCAAGGGCGACGAGAGCCCGGTGACGGTGGCGGACTTCGCGGCGCAGGCGGTCGTGTGCGCGGTGTTGTCCGAGCGTCTCGGCGAGCTGCGCCTGGTGGGTGAGGAGGACGCTGCCGACCTCGAGTCGACGGACACCGGCGAGCTGTTGCGCGGCGTCGTGGGGCTCGTCGCCGCCGAGATGCCGGCGGACGAGCGACGCGTGCTCGACTGGATCGGGCTCGGCGCCGCCGATGCGTCCGGCGATCGGTACTGGACGCTCGACCCGATCGACGGCACGAAGGGCTTCCTGCGTGGTGACCAGTACGCGATCGCGCTCGGCCTCGTCGAGAACGGTGCGGTCAGCCTCGGGGTGCTGGGTTGTCCGAACCTTCCGAATGCGGACGGGTCGACCGGTGCAGTGTTCGTGGCCGACGGTGAGCGGTGCGTGGCCTATCTCGGTGCGTCCGACGATGCCGTGGCGGTGCGGGTGGACGACGTCGCCGACGTGCGTCGGGCCCGCTTCTGCGAGTCGGTCGAGTCGGGCCACAGCGATCAGGGCCAGTCGGCCGAGATCGCGGCTCGCCTCGGCATCACCGCCGAGCCGTACCGGATCGACAGCCAGTGCAAGTACGCCGCGGTCGCCCGCGGCGACGCGTCGATCTATCTGCGGCTGCCGACGCGGGCGGACTATCGCGAGAAGATCTGGGACCACGCGGCGGGCATGTTCGTGGTGGAGTGTGCCGGTGGCCGGGTCACCGACGTGACCGGTGCCCCGCTCGACTTCCGCCACGGACGCAGGCTCGAGCACAACCGTGGCATCGTCGCCACGTCGGGCCGGTTCCACGACGAGGTGGTCGCCGCCGTCATCGACGTGCTCGACGGCTGACGAGCGCAGCCCGGTTGCGACCTCAGAAGAGGTCGGGTTGGTCGGCGAGCAGGGGGGCGACGGCGTCCTTGCCGGACAACGTGGGGCCGCCCGGTGGGAGCTGCCAGTCGATGCCGAGGTCGG
>JAWLEC010000204.1:0-4649 GCA_041686315.1 Ilumatobacteraceae bacterium | reverse complement strand
GCCATCATCCGCCACGCCGTGCGGAAGCCGTTGGCGTCGATCAGCACCAGCAGCAGGGCCGGGCTCGATGCCAGCACGAAGCTCATGCAGGCGCTGGCGAACGCCGTGACGAGGCCGCGTCGCCGGTCGAACCACTGCGACACCATCGTGCGCGACGACAGCGTCAGGAGACCCTGGCCGCAGAAGCGGAGGAAGCCGAAGCCGGTGCTCATCACCACCATGCCGACGACGAGGCTCATCGAGCCCACCAGGCTCAGCGCCACGAGCGTCGTCGCCAGCCCGATCGTGGCCACGAACGCGACGGTGCGTGAGCCGTACCGGTCGATGGCGTGGCCGCCACGGGGCAGCAGGAGCCCGCTCGATCCCGTGCCGATCAGGTAGGCGATGGACAGCTGGAGGCGGGTGAGCCCGGTGGTGGCGGTGAGGTCGTCGGTGAACACACTGACGCCCACCGTCTGGCCGGGCACCGACGCGATCATGCCGATCGTGCCGGCCACCACGACGACCCAGCCGTAGTAGACCGGGATGCGTCCGGGGTCGAACGGCCAGTGGTCGGACAGCGTCCCGCGGCTGCGGTGGGGGAGGGTGTCGGCGAGCCGGCGGCTCACCGATCGGTTCCGGTCGTCACCCGGGCGAGGCTACGAGCGAGTCCCCCCGACCCACTCACCCCCGAACGTCGGCTGGCCGCAGGCGCCGGACGGTGTGCGCATGCGACACTGGCCTGCATGTCGGACGGAACCGAGCTGCTCGAGCGGGCGCAGCGGATCGCCGACGACGTGCTCTTCCCGCGTGCGCAGGAGCGGGATCGAGCGGCGCTGCTGCCGACCGACGGGCTCGACGCACTCGCGGATGCCGGGTTGTTCGGCATCGCCGGGCCGCCCACCGAGGGACGGCCCGTGCTCGACTTCGGCACGGTCCGGCGGATCATGGCAGCTGTGGGTTCGGGCTGTGGCGCCACGTTCTTCGTGTGGGTGCAGCACCACGGGGTGGTCCGTTCGCTCACCTCGTCGGCCAACACCGATCTCGCCGTCCGGTTGTTGCCGGATCTCTGCCGTGGCGCCCGGGTCGCCGGCATCGCGTTCGCCCACGTCCGCCGGCCGGGCGCGCCCGCCGTGCGCGCTACCCGGTGCGACGGTGGCTGGCGCATCGACGGCCGCGCCCCGTGGGCGACGTCGTGGGGGATCGCGGACCACTTCTCCGTCTCCGCAGTCACCGACGACGATTCCGCAGATCGCCGTCTCGTGCGGGTGATGGTACCGGGCCACGACGTTCCCGGCCTCACCGCCACGCCGCTGCACCTGCCGGTGTTCGCCTCCACCGGCACCGTGGCGCTCGACGTCGACGGCCTGGAGGTGTTCGACGACGACGTGGTCGACGTCCAGCCGCTGGCCGCCTGGCGGGCCGGCGACCGGGCCCTCGCCTCGATCGGGCAGCCGGCGGTGCTGGGCGTCGCCGACCGGGCGATCCGGCTGCTCGCCGACCGCTCCGACGCCGATGCACGATCGACGGCCGAGCGGCTGCGGGTCGAACTCGACGCCGCCTGGGATCGAGACGACGAGCTGGTCCCCGCACTTCCCACGCTCGCCCAGCTCGCCGCCGGCGACGCCGCCGCCGTGGTCGCCGCCGCCAGCGACCACCGTGCGGCCTGCCTCCACCTCGCCCGGCGGGCGACGAGCGCCTTCCTCGCGGCCAGCGGCGGTGGCGGGATGGACCTGTCGCACCCGGCCCAGCGGCTGATGCGCGAAGCCGATTTCTACGTGATCCAGGCCCAGACCGCCGACGGCCGCGCCGCCACCCTCCGCTCCATCTGAGCGTTCGTCAGGGGGTCGGGGGCGAGACGTAGGGTCGGCGGGATGCGGTTCGGGATCTTCTACGAGCACCAGTTGCCCAAGCCCTGGACGGACGACGACGAGTACCGGCTGTTGGCCGAAGCCCTCGATCAGGTGGAGCTCGCCGACCGGCTGGGGTTCGATTTCGCCTGGGAGGTGGAGCACCACTTCCTCGACGAGTACTCCCACTCCTCCGCACCGGAGGTGTTCCTCGCGGCGTGTGCGGCGCGCACGGAACGCATCCGGCTCGGCCACGGCATCCGCCAGGTGATCCCCAACTACAACCACCCGGCCCGCACCGCAGAGACCCTCGCCACGCTCGACCTGATCTCGAACGGGCGTGTGGAGTTCGGGCTCGGTGAGGGTGCCACACGGCTCGAACTGCACGGCTTCGACATCCCCGCCAAGCAGAAGCGGGCGATGGCCCTCGAGGCCGCCGAGCAGGTGGCCAACATGATGGTGCTCGACCCCTATCCCGGTTTCGAGTCGGAGTACTTCTCGCTGCCGTGCCGCAACGTGCTGCCCAAGCCCCGCCAGAAACCGCACCCGCCGATGTGGATGGCGTGCACCAACCGCGACACGATCGCCGTCGCCGCCCGCAACGGCATCGGTGCCCTGGCATTCAGCTTCATCGATCCCGACGAGGCCAAGCACTGGGTCGAGATCTACGACGACATCGTCACCAGCGACGAATGCGTGCCGCTCGGCCACACCGTGAACGCCAACGTCGCCCTCGTCGCCGGCTTCTCGCTGCACGAGGACCGCGCCGAGGCCGTCCGCCGTGGACGGGAGGGCTTCGATTTCTTCGGCTATGCGCTGAACGCACTCGTCGCCCACGACCAGGTGCCGGGTCGCACCGACCTGTGGGGTGACTTCCACGCCCGCCGCGGAGCCGACGCCACCGACCGCCACGTCGCGGCGGCGCTCGCCGCCGGTGATGACTACGCCTCGTGCATCGGGACCCCCGACGACGCCCGCCGGTACCTGCGCGACCTCGACGACGTGGGCGTCGACCAGGTGATCTTCCTCCAGCAGGCGGGCCGCAACCGCCACGAGGACATCTGCGCCTCACTCGAGCTGTTCGCCGCCGAGGTGATGCCCGAGTTCGCCGCCGAGGTGCCCGCCCGGGAGGCGGCCAAGGCCGAACGGCTCGCCTCGCACATCGAGGTCGCGCTCGCCCGCAAGCAGTGGATGCAACCCCTCGACGACGACGAGATCCCGGTCGTGCGCGCCTCGGTGAAGCAGGCCCAGACCTCCGGCCGGCTCTGACGAGCCCCGCCGACGCCGCGGATCGACCCGCAATCACCCCGTTTGCGTGACGTAAATGTCGGTGCGCCCCAAAGAAGACGTCACGCAAACGCGGTTCGGTGAGTCCACGGGACGGCACCCACCTACAGTGGTACTCTCCGAGGGGCGGGCAGGACCACTCTGGGGGGGGGGGGAATCGCACATGCACCTGATTCGACGAACCGTCGGCCTGTGTGCCGTCTTGGCGCTCGCAGCGGCCTGTGGCGGCGACGGTGACGACGACGCAACGACGGTGACGCCGGAGGTCGTGGCGACCGACGCGGTCGAGGCCTCGCCGGAGGCCACGGACGCTGCCCCCGACATCGCCGGCTCGGCGGACACCGTCGCAGGAAGCGACGACTCCGACGCGGGTGCAGGGGAGTCACCCGACCAGCCGGCCCCGGACGGGAACTCGGGCACCGTGACCGTCGCCGGTACCACCTACGACCTCACAGCCGACGACTTCTTGATCTGCGAGACCGTCAATCCGGCCTTCGACGACGCGATCAACGTCCAGACCCGCTTCGACGTCACTCCGGGCGAGATCGTCATCCACGGGGACACCATCCAGGAACGGATGGAACTCGGTCTACTCGGCGAACTCCCCGACGACGTCATGGTCGACGCGGGCGACGCCGACCTCTTCCCCCATTCTGCCGAGGAGGTCGACGTGACCCGCGACGGACGGACCGTGTCGGGCGCCGCCACGATCGTCGACGAGCGCAGCGGCGCGTCGGTCACCGAGGACAATCCGCTCCAGGACATCACCATCGAGTTCAGCTTCACCTGCTGACCGTCGGGACCCCCCGGCCAGCGCGAGCGCGATCACCCCGTTTGCGTGACGGAAATGTTGGGACGCCCCAAAGAAAACGTCACGCAAACGGAATTCTCCGCCAGGCGGAGGCGGTGGTGTCGCCGACGATCCATCGGACCGAGGCGATGGCGCCGGTGCGGGCGAAGACGTCGCCGGACCGTTCGGGTCCGAGCTCGAGACCGTCGTGGGTCTCGACGGTGCCGTCGCCCAGCTCCAGCACCACGGCGTCGTCGGTGCCGGTCTCGATGACCATCGGCACCGCACACACACTCGACTCCGCCGTGCCCCATTCGCCGTCCGGCCCCGGCGGCAGCACCTCGTCGGGCGGGATCAGGCCCGGCGCCAGCAGCAGGCGCCCGTCGGCCACGTGGAACCCCAGTTCCCCGAAGCGGGTCAGCACCTCCTCCTTCACCTGGCCGGTCATGCCCGGCTGCTGCGCCCCTGCGTGCGCCGGCGTGTGCGAATAGCAGTCGGTGGGGATCGCCCCGAACTCCTCCGGCGTCCGCCGGTAGCCGAGGCCGGCTCGCACACGGCGATAGGCGGCGGCGACGGCGGCAACGGTGGACTCGTCGTCGCCGCGGCGCACGGCCTCCCAGTACGTCTCCTGCACGGCGAGCAGCAGTTTGGCCACCATGTGCCAGTACACCGACCCGATCCCCTCGTAGCCTTACATGCTGCCCGACCGGCCGGTGAACGACCGGTGGTCGAAAACCTCCTCG
>JAWLEC010000203.1:0-4678 GCA_041686315.1 Ilumatobacteraceae bacterium | reverse complement strand
TGTGAACGCATCGCCTCGTCATTCGACCCGATGCGACCCGATGCGTAGGCAGTTCGTGACTGTTGGGCACTGACGAACCGGAGGTACACCGTGCAGGACACACCGACCGATCACCACGAGGGCACCGACGACGAGGCCGCTGTGGCATCCGCATCGGTGCCCGCCGATCTCGGCTACAGCGGCACCCAGACCGCCAAGGTGGTCGGTATCTCGTACCGCCAGCTCGACTACTGGGCGCGCACCGACCTGATCCGGCCGTCGCTCAGCGACGCCGCGGGCAGTGGTTCCCGTCGCCGCTACAGCTACAACGACCTGCTCGAGCTGAAGACGATCAAGAAGCTGCTCGACGCCGGCATCAAGCTGGAGCAGGTGCGCAAGGTGTTCGCCTACCTCCGCGAACACGTCGCCACCGACATCGCCGCCGCCCACATCGTGATCGACGGAGGCAGCGTGATGCTGTGCGACGGCGACCAGCTGGTCGACGTGCTGCAGCACGGTCAGGGCGTGCTCAACGTACTGTCGCTCGGCGGCGTGCGTGACGAGCTCGAAGCCGATCTCGCACCTGCTCGCCCCGAGATCGACGCCTCGACCGACGACACGGCGTCGGCAGTCCAGCGCCGCATCGGATGATCGACGGCGCCGGCCTCGCCACGTCACCGCTCGACGCGGCTCATCGTGGGCTCTCGGCGACGATGGCCGAGTTCGGTGGCTGGGAGATGCCGATCGCGTATCCGACCGGCACGATCGAGGAACACCTCGCCTGTCGGCGCAGCGCCGCTGCTTTCGACGTCTCCCACCTCGGCACGGTGCGCATCGCCGGGCCGGATGCGTTCGACCGGCTGCAGCGGTCGTTCAGCAACGACCTGGCCAGGATCGAGCCGGGCCGCGCCCAGTACACGCACCTCCTCGATCCCGAGGATGCGTCCGTGCTCGACGACATCATCGTGTGGTGGCACCCGAAGACGGGCTCGGCCGCCGACGTCTTCGACGTGATGCCCAACGCGTCCAACACCGACCGCGTGCGTGCGGCAGTGGGAGGCACCGACATCACCACCGACCGTGCGGTGATCGCCGTCCAGGGTCCCGGGGCGCGTGACGTCGTGCGCAGCACGTTCCCCGCGGCGGGGGAAGTGAGTCGGTTCCGGGTGGCCATCGCGGCGTGGAACGGTGCCGAGTGCACGGTCGCCGGCACCGGTTACACGGGCGAGCCCGGCGTGGAGATCGCCGTGCCCGCGTCCGTCGCCACGGCCCTCTGGGAGGCTCTGGTCGAGGCAGGTGCCGTGCCGGCGGGCCTGGGTGCCCGCGACACGCTCCGGCTCGAAGCCGGACTGCCGCTGCACGGCCACGAGCTCGGGCCCGGCATCACATCACTGCAGGCCGGCCTGGGGTGGGTGGTCGCCTGGGACAAGCCCGAGTTCCCGGGTCGTGAGGCTGCCCTCGCCGAGCGCGAGCGGGGGATCGAGCGGCGGTTGTTCGGCATCGCCACCGATGGGCGCCGCCCGTCGCGTGCCGGCTGCACCGTGCAGATCGACGGGATCGGCGTGGGCACGGTCACCAGCGGCAACTTCTCGCCGGTGCTCGGCCACGGGATCGCGCTCGCCTTCTTGCCTCCCGATACCGCCGAGGGGCAGCGGGTCACCGTCGATGTGCGGGGCAAGCCGCTGCCGGGCCACGTGGTCGCCACCCCGTTCGTCGGCTGACTGTCAGTTGGCAGCAGGCTTCTTCGCCGCCGACTTCTTCGCCGCCGCCGACTTCTTCGCCGCCGACCGCTTCTTCGCCGACTTCTTCCTGGCGGTCGTCTTCCTGGCGGTCGTCTTCTTGGCGGTCGACGATGTCGTCGACGGGGCGGTGGTGGATCCGACTGCCCGCCCGGTGGGTTCGTCGGCGTGGCCGGCGGCCGGGGTGGGAGCTGAGGGAGTTTGCCCGGGGGGCCTGGCCCCCGGCATGCGGAATCCGCCGAAGAGGCCGCCCGCCGATTCGGCGAGTTGTGTGAGCGGGCCGAGACGGCGCGACACCTCGCCCAGCAACTCGGAGAACTGGTTGATCTGCGACGGCAGCTGGGCGAACGCAGGTGTGCTCAGTGTGTCGGCGAGGCGGTTCAAGCCGGGAGCGACCGCCATGGCGGGCCCGCTCACCACCTGCATCATCTCGTCGGCGGCCCTCACGGTGCGGGTCACCTGAGGCACGGCGGCGCGGATCGGTTCCTCCACGTCGGCGAGCAGGGAATTGATGCGCTCGGTGGTCTCGTTGAGGTTCGCCATCGTGCGGTTGAAGTTCTCGACGCCCATGAGGAATTCGTCGACCCCCTTGCGGAACTGCTCGAACGAGCGGATGGTGCCCGCCAGGGGAGCGGCGAACAGGTTGAACACGTCCGCCAGGGGATCGGTGCGGTCATCGGCCATGGCGCGACAACCTAGTGCCCGGTCAGGATCCCCGGCGATGAGCGACACCACCGGATCCAGGGGTTCGGCTCATCGCTTCGGTCAGGTATGGCTGTCGGCGTAGGCCTCGAGAGGCTCACACGAGCAGACGAGGTGGCGATCGCCGTAGGCGCCGTCGATCCGTGACACCGGCGGGAAGTACTTCGACACCCGCAGACTCGGCACCGGGAACGCACCCAGCTCGCGGTCGTAGGAGCGAGCCCACTCGCCCACCAGTTCCTCGGCCGTGTGGGGAGCATGGCGCAGCGGGTTGTCGTCGACCGACCACTCGCCAGAGGCCACCCGTTCGATCTCGCCGCGGATCGCGATCATCGCGTCGCAGAAGCGGTCGAGCTCCCGCAACGTCTCGCTCTCGGTGGGTTCGATCATCAGCGTGCCGGCCACCGGGAAGCTCATCGTGGGCGCATGGAAGCCGTAGTCCATCAGCCGCTTGGCCACGTCGTCGACGGTGACGCCGGTGGCCTTCGTGATCGGACGCAGGTCGATGATGCATTCGTGGGCCACCCGCCCGTGGCTGCCCCGGTAGAGGACCGGGAAGTGCTCGTCGAGCCGTTCGGCCACGTAGTTGGCGGCGACGATCGCCACCGTGGTGGCCTCGGTCAGGCCGGCACCACCCATCATCTCCATGTACATCCAGGGGATCGGCAGAATGCCGGCCGAGCCGTGGGGCGCGGCGGCGATCGCCCCGACGGGCTGGTCCTCCCGCAGGGGATGACCCGGTAGGAAGGGCGTCAGATGGGCACGCACGCCGATCGGGCCCACCCCGGGCCCGCCACCACCGTGCGGGATGCAGAACGTCTTGTGGAGGTTGAGGTGACTCACGTCGGCTCCGAACTCACCGGGGCGGGCGTGGCCCACGAGGGCGTTCAGGTTCGCGCCGTCGACGTACACCTGGCCACCGGCGTCGTGGACGATGTCGCAGAGTTCGACGATCTCGGCCTCGAACACGCCGTGGGTCGACGGGTAGGTGACCATGATCGCCGCGAGGCGGTCACCGGTCTCGTCGATCCGCCGGCGGACGTCGTCGAGATCGACGTTGCCGGCCTCGTCACAGGCGACGACCACCACGTCCATGCCCGCCATCACGGCACTCGCGGCGTTGGTGCCGTGGGCGCTCGACGGGATCAGGCAGACGGTGCGCTGCTCGTCGCCGCGCGAGCGGTGGTAGGCACGGATCGCCAACAGGCCGGCGAACTCGCCCTGGCTGCCGGCGTTGGGCTGGACGCTCACGGCGTCGTAGCCCGTGATGGTGGCCAACCGAGCCTCGACCTCGTCGATCAGTCGACGGTAACCCTCCACGTGAGATGCAGGTGCGAAGGGGTGGATGTCGGCGAACTCGGGCCACGTGATCGGCACCATCTCGGAGGTGGCGTTGAGCTTCATCGTGCACGATCCGAGCGGGATCATGGTGCGGTCGAGAGCCAGGTCGCGATCGCTCAGCCGGCGCAGGTAGCGCAGCATCTCGTGTTCGCTGTGGTAGCGCTCGAACACCGACTGGGTGAGGAACTCGTCGCAGCGCCGCATCGGCTCGGGCAGACCGTCGGGGGCGACGTCGGGATCGTCGACCGGAACACCGCCCAGTGCGGCCACGATCCGCGCCACGGTGTCGAGGGTGCTGGTCTCGTCGAACGTGAGCCCGACGTGCGTGTCGTCGACACGGCGGACGTTGAAGCCGGCGTCGAGCGCGGCCCGAACGGCGTCGTCGGCGTCGGCCACGGCGACCGTGATCGTGTCGAACCAGTGCTCGTTGCGCAGTGCGAGTCCGCTCGAGCGGAGGCCGGCGGCGGCGACAGAGGTGAGGCGCTGGACGCGCTCGGCGATCCGCGTGAGCCCGCTGCGGCCGTGCCAGGCGGCGTAGAGCCCGGCGATGTTGGCCAGCAACACCTGCGCCGTACAGATGTTGGACGTGGCCTTCTCCCGCCGGATGTGCTGTTCACGGGTCTGCAGCGCCAGGCGGAGGGCGGGGCGGCCGGCGGTGTCGGTGCTGACGCCCACGATGCGTCCCGGCATGGCGCGGGCGGCACGTTCGTGGGCGGCGATGAACGCGGCGTGCGGGCCGCCGAAGCCCATCGGCACCCCGAAACGTTGGGCCGACCCGACGGCGATGTCGGCGCCGAGACGGCCCGGGGGAGTGGTGAGCAGGCACGCCAGCGGGTCGGTGGCCACCACGGCGACGCCCCCGAGATCGTGCACCCGGTCGAGGGCCGGGGGCCCGGCGGCGACGGCGCCCCCCGACG
>JAWLEC010000202.1:0-4736 GCA_041686315.1 Ilumatobacteraceae bacterium | reverse complement strand
CGAGGACGTGGCCGGTGCCGGCGGCGTGTTCAAGGCGACGCCCGGTCTGCTCGAGAAGTTCGGACCCGAGCGCGTCCGTGACGCCCCGATCTCCGAGCAGGCCATCCTGGGCGCAGCGATGGGTGCGGCCATGACCGGCCTGCGACCGATCGCCGAGATCATGTTCAGCGACTTCCTCGCCGTGTGCTGGGACATCGTGGCCAACGAGATCGCCAAGAGCCGGTACATGACCGACGGCCAGATGTCGTTCCCGCTCGTCATCCGCACGGCCAACGGCGGCGGCTCACGATTCGGGGCGCAGCACTCCCAGAGCGTCGAGAACTGGGCGATGATGATCCCCGGCATCAAGGTGGTGGCACCGTCCACCGCCGAAGACGCCATCGGCCTGCTCGCCGCTGCGGTGCGCGACCCCGACCCGGTGCTGTTCTTCGAGCACAAGTCGATCTACCCGATGAAGTTCGACGTCCCCGACCGCCCCGGCGACATCGTCGACCAGCTCGGCACCGCCAAGATCGTCCGCCCGGGTTCCGACGTCACCATCGCTGCCCTGGCGCTGATGGTGCCGCGGGCGCTCGAGGCGGCAGAGCAGCTCGCCGCCGAGGGCATCGACGCCGAGGTCATCGACATCCGGTCGCTCGTCCCGCTCGACACCCGGTGCATCCTGGATTCGGTCGCCAAGACGAGCCGTCTGTACACCGTGGAGGAGAACCCCCGTCTGTGCGGGTGGGGCGCGGAGGTCGCGTCGATCGTCGCCGAGGAGGCCTTCTGGAACCTCGACGGCCCGATCGAGCGCATCACCACCCCGCACGTGCCGCTCCCGTCGGCAGCCAACCTCGAGGATGCGACCATCCCATCGGTCGAGCGCATCGTCGACACGATCAGGAAGTCGGCCAACTCATGACCACAATCGACGACGACGTCCTCCGCACGGCCCCGACCGATCTGTACATCGAGGGCACATGGCGAGCCGCGAGCGACGGCACCCGCTTCGACGTGCACGACCCCGCGACCGCCGAGACGATCGCATCGGTCGCTGCAGCGACGGTCGAGGACGGCCTGGCCGCAGTGGAGGCGGCACACCGGGCATTGCCGGCGTGGGCCGACACCGCCCCGCGCCAGCGTGCCGAGATCCTCCGCCGGGCGTTCGAGCTGATGACCGAGCGCACAGCGGAGATCGCCGAGCTCATCGTGCGCGAGAACGGCAAGTCGTTCGCCGACGCCACGGGCGAGACCGCCTACGCCGCCGAGTTCTTCCGCTGGTTCTCCGAGGAGGCCGTCCGTTCGCTGGGCACGGTGAGTACGGCGCCGGCAGGCGACAAGAAGATCCTCGTGCTGCACCAACCGGTCGGTGTCGCCGTACTGGTCACCCCCTGGAACTTCCCTGCGGCGATGGCGACGCGCAAGATCGCGCCGGCGCTGGCCGCGGGTTGCACGGTGATCCTCAAGCCGGCGTCGGAGACTCCGCTGACGGCGCTGCTGGTGGCGCAGATCCTGGAGGAGGCCGGCGTGCCGCCGGGCGTCGTCAACGTCGTGCCGTCGCAACGCGCCGGAGCGATCGTCAGCGCGATGCTGCACGACCCACGGGTGCGCAAGCTCTCGTTCACGGGGTCGACCGAGGTCGGCAGGATCCTGCTGCGCGAAGCGGCCGACAACGTCGTCAACGCATCGATGGAACTCGGTGGCAATGCGCCGTTCCTCGTCTTCGACGACGCCGACCTCGACGCGGCGATCGACGGTGCCATGGTCGCCAAGATGCGCAACGGCGGCGAGGCCTGTACGGCCGCCAACCGGTTCTACGTGCAGCGCGGCATCGCCGACGCCTTCACGGCTCGCCTCACCGAACGCATGGAGGCACTCAAGGTCTCCGGCGGCATGGAGCCGGGCGCCGAACTCGGTCCGCTCGTCAGCGACAAGGCGCTCGACGACGTGGCGAAGCTGGTCGACGACGCCGTCGGTGCGGGGGCGACCACGGTCACCGGCGGATCGCGCCTCGGCGGGCCGGGCCACTTCTATCCGGCCACGGTGCTCACCGACGTGGCCCCCGGGTCCGGCATCCTGCGCCAGGAGATCTTCGGTCCCGTCGCGCCGATCGTGGTCTTCGACGACGAGGACGAGGCGATCCGGTTGGCCAACGACACCGAGTACGGGCTCGTGGCCTACGTCTACACGACCGATCTGCGTGCCGGCCTGCGCGTCACCGAACGGCTCGAGGCCGGGATGGTCGGGCTCAATCGCGGGCTCGTCTCCGACCCTGCCGCACCGTTCGGAGGCGTGAAGCAGAGCGGGATCGGCCGCGAGGGCGGCCACGAAGGGCTGCTCGACTACATCGAATTGAAATACGTCGCCACCGACTGGTGACGGTCCGTCAACGAACAACGAACACGGGGGCACACTCATGGACACCACACGACTCGCAGGCAAGAACATCCTCATCACCGGCGCCGCGCGCGGCATGGGTGCGACCAACGCCGAGCACTTCGCCGCACAGGGCGCCAACGTCTGCCTCGGCGACCTCGACGTCGAGGAGGCACGGGGCGTCGCCGACCGCATCAACGAGCGCGGCAACGGTTCGGCGATCGCGGTGCAGATGGACGTGACCAAGCGCGACGACAACGCCGCAGCGGTCGCAGCGACCGTCGAGGCCTTCGGCATGATCAACGTCGGCCTCTTCAACGCCGGCCTCAACAAGCCTCGCTTCTTCATGGACATCGACGAGGACAACTGGGACTTCATCATGGACGTGAACACCAAGGGGATGTGGCTGGGCATGCAGGAGACCGCCCGGCAGATGATCGAGCAGGGCCCGCAGGAGCATCCGTACAAGATGGTCTGCGTCGGATCGGTCGCCTCACGCAAGCCGCTCGTGGACGTCACCGTGTACTGCACGTCGAAGTACGGCTGCCTCGCCCTGACCCACTGTGGCGCGGTGGCACTCGCCGAGCACAACATCACGGTCAACGGCTACGCCCCCGGCGTCGTCAAGACACCCCTGTGGGAGCAGCTCGACAAGGACCTCGTGGAGATCGGCTTCAAGGAGAAGGAGGGGCAGGCCTTCGAGGACCTCGCGGAGATCCTGGCGCTCAAGCGGGTGTCGTACCCCGACGACATCAAGGGGACCGCAGCCTTCCTCGTCAGCGACGACAGCGACTACATGACCGGCCAGATGATCCACATCGACGGCGGCTGGGTCATCCAGTAGGTCCCACTCCGCCGATCGAGGTCCGACGCCGTGGGCGAGCAGTTCGACCTCAGCGGACAGACCGCGCTCGTCACGGGGGCGACGCGCGGTCTCGGGATGGCCATCGCACGCGGGCTCGCCGGTGCCGGCGCGGACATCATCGGGGTCTCTGCACACCAGACCTCACGGGAGTCACGGATCCGCGACCTCGTCGAGGGCAGCGGACGGCGGTTCACCGGGAGGGCCTGCGATTTCGGCGACCGGGCGCAGACCCATGCGCTGGTCGACTGGCTCGACGACCAGGGGCATCGGGTCGACATCCTGGTCAACAACGCCGGCATCATCCGGCGCGCACCGGCGACCGAGCACAGCGACGCCGACTGGGACGCCGTGCTCGAGATCAACCTCACCGCCCCGTTCGTCCTCACCCGTGAACTCGGCACGCGGATGATCACCCGCGGTCGCGGCAAGGTGGTGTTCGTGGCGTCGATCCTCGGGTTCCAGGGCGGCGTGACGGTGCCGGGCTACGCCGCCACCAAGAGCGCCGTCATCGGACTCACCAAGGCGCTCGCCAACGAATGGGCCGGCCTCGGCGTGAACGTGAATGCGATCGCACCCGGATACGTGCGGACCGACAACACCCGGGAGCTCCAAGACGACGCCGAGCGCTCGGAGGCGATCCGCTCGAGGATCCCGGCCGGCGACTGGGGGACGCCGGATCAGATCGCCGGCACCGCCGTCTTCCTGTCGTCGCCGGCAGCCGACTACGTGCACGGCAGCGTGGTGACCGTCGACGGCGGCTGGATGGGCCGCTGAGCTTCTCCGGATGCGGGTCAGGGTGACCGGAGCACCTCGACGAGTCGCTCGGTGTTGAGCCGCATCATGTCGTCGTACGACGCAGCCCCGTCGAGGCCGTCGGCGGAGATCATCCGTCCCGCCTCGACGGCCGCATCGGTGTCGTCGACGAAGAACCCGTAGCGGCTCGCGAAGTACACCGTGCCCGGGAGCGAGACGTCGATGACCCGATCCGCGTCGCGGATCTCCTGCGTCGCCGCGAACAGTTCGCCGTCGAGTTGCTCCATCTGGGCGTCCATGCGTGCGATGCACCGGTCCAGCAGGGCGGGATCGAACCGGCCCGAGGATGCAAGCGCTCCCGACACCGCCCGAGCGAGTTCGGCCACCCGGATCGGGTCGAGCCAGATCCACGGGTCGGGCTCACCCGGTGAGCCGATCGTGGTGGTCACCGCCGGTACCGACAGCACGACATCGCCGTCGTCGTCCGGCGACCCATCGAGTGTCAGCACGAGGATCGGTACCGACGTCGACTCGTCGTCACCGAGGACGACCTCGACCTCCTCCACACAGCTGACGCGCTGCACGACGTCGGCGAGCACCTCGTTCGGGACGACGACGAGGGGGGCTGCGGCGTCGCCGCCGCCTCCGCATCCGGCGGCCAGGGCCGATACCAGGAGGCAGACGCCGGCGACGACGGGACGGGGCGCTCCCCGGAGACTCCACACGGGACCGATTGTTGCAGCCACCCGAGCGCTCCCGGCCG
>JAWLEC010000044.1:0-21270 GCA_041686315.1 Ilumatobacteraceae bacterium | reverse complement strand
GTAGAGGATGCGCTCGGTGGTGGTGGTCTTGCCGGCATCGATGTGCGCCATGATCCCGATGTTCCGGGTGCGCTCCAGGGGGAACTCTCGCTTGGCCATCTTCTACTTCTTCCGTATCAAGGGGCGACGTGGGGGTCTTCCGCGCTGCGTGTGGCCGCAGGCACGAGGTTTGAGTGTACCGGTGGAACCGCTGCCACCACCGGACGCGTCCCGGTTTCAGTCGCCGTCGAAGATGGCCGTCGCCGCACCGGGATCGGCCCACCAGCGACCCAGTTCGATGCGGTGGTTCCCGGGCGGGACGGCCCAGGCGCCCGTGGCGGGATCCCGATCGGCGAGTGGGTGGAGGTCGATCACGACGTCCACGTCGACGGTCTCGCCCGCCGGCGCCTCGATGCGTGCGAAGCCGAGCAGTCGGCGGGCGGGCACCTCCGACGTCCGGCCGCCCGTTGCGCTGCCTCCCGCGTCGTGGGCACCGCCGTCGGCGCACTCCCGGACGCCATGGCACTGGACCACGAGGCCACCGTGGCGGTCGCCGGTGTTGCGCACCCTGGCCTGCACCCGGCCGGTGGCGTGGTCGACGTCCCACGACGTCACCCGCGCCGACTCGACCTCGAAGGTGGTGTAGCCGAGCCCGAATCCGAGCGGAAACGCCGGCTCGTGACCGTCACGGTCGAGACGGCGTTGACCCCACCACCGGTCGTAGGTGATGGAGGTGGCGTCCGGATCGAACGGCGGGAGATGGTAGGCACTCGTCGGCATGACGAACGGGAGACGGCCACCCGGCTCGACGGCGCCCGTGAGCACGTCGGCGAGGGCGTGCCCGCCCTCCATGCCCGGATACCACGCCAGCAGGATCGCGGCCACGCGCTGGCGCCAGTGCTCCATGATCACGGCGCTGCCGCCGATCACCACGACCACCGTGCGATCGTTCACAGCAGTGACGGCGTCGATCAGCTCCTCGTGCTCCGGTCGCAGCGTCAGACGTGTGCGGTCACCGCCCGCCTCCAGCCCGCCGGCTCCGGCGCGTGACAGCAGTCGCGACGTGAGCGCCGACAGGGCGCGACCGCCGACGACTCCCGGCAGCAGCCGCATCGTCTCGCGGTCCATGGCGAACACGGCCTCGCCCTCGTCACGGGCGGTGTACCCGACGACGACCACGGCGACGTCCGCCGCCTCGGCAGCCGTCGTCGCCGAGGCGGGGTCGTCGGTGGCTACTGCGTCGACGGTGACGTCGCGCAGCGCAGCGCGCAGGCCGTCGATCGGGCTGACCGTCGATGGCGGGCGAACCGCCGACGACCCGTGGTCGCCGAGATTGGCCCCGGTGGCCAGGGTCCCGATCACCGCCACCGATCGCACCGGGCCGCCCGGGCCGAGGTGGAGAGGGAGCACGGGCCGGCCGTCGACGGCCTCGTTGCGCAGCAGCACCATCGACCGGGAGGCGGCCCGCCTGGCGAGCGCCCGGTGGGCACCGGATGCGACGATCTGCTCGGACGGGGGATCCGGCGCCACGGAGGCCGCCCACCGGACCTGGGCGGTGATCGAGCGGCCTGCCGCGCGTTCGGCATCGAGGCGGCCGAGCCGGCCCTTGGCCAGCGCCTTCGGCAGTGCAGCGGCCCGCTGCTGGGCGAACGGCATCTCGAGGTCGAGGCCGGCGGCCACCGACCCCACCGGGTCACGGGTGCCGAAGACGAAGTCCGACATCACGAACCCCTCGAATCCCCACTCGTCGCGGAGGATGTCGGTGAGCAGTGTCGGGCTGTCGCCGCACCACTCGCCGTTCACCGAGTTGTAGGCCGACATCACCGCGGCGCAGCCGGCGTCGATCACCGTGCGGAAATGGGGGAGGTACACCTCGTGCAGGTCGGCGTCGCTGACGCGCACGTCGATCCGGAAGCGGGCGTTCTCGATGCTGTTCAGGGCGAAGTGTTTGACGCAGGCCATCACGTGGCGCTGCACGCCGGTCACCAGGGCCGCACCCATGGCGCCGAGCAGGACGGGGTCGTCGCCGAAGGTCTCCTGCGTCCGGCCCCAGCCCGGGTGGCGCAGCAGGTTCACGCAGACGCCGGCGAACAGGTTGGCCCCCTGCGCCCGCGCCTCGGCGCCGATGGCCTCGCCGATCTCGGTCTCCAGTCCGGGATCCCAGGTGGCACCGCGGGCGATCGCCACCGGGAAACACGTGGAGTGGTTCATCACGACACCGCGCGGACCGTCGGTGAACCGGATCCCCGGGATCCCCAGCCGCTCGACCTCACCGGCGACGACGGGTTCGTGGTTGTAGCCGTTGCGGGCGACGTCGCGTCCGCCGGTCCAGAAACCCACGTCCCCGTCGAGCACGCCGAGGAGTTCCTCGTCGGTCAGCGCCGCCACGAGTTCGGCCGTGACGTCCTCCACCGAGCGAGCACCGGCACGAACCGACTCGACGCCGTCGTCGAATCGCACCGTGGAAGCCTCCGACCCGGGGCCCGGCGCGGCGCGGTGTGGAAAGAGTCGCCGCGCCGCCATCGAGCCTCAGCGGGCCTGGATGTATTCGTGCAGTTGGTTGTTCTCGAGTTCGAGTTGACCCAGACGAGCCTTCACCACGTCACCGATCGAGATGATGCCTGCGAGCGAGCCGTCGCCGTCGACCACCGGGAGGTGGCGGATCCGTCGTTCGGTCATCATCGCCATCAGGTCGTCGCAGGTGTCGTCGGGCCGGCAGGTGACGACGTCGCCCGACATCGCCGACGCGACGTCGCGATCGAGGGTGGAGCTGCCGTGCGCGGCCATGGCCCGGACGACGTCACGTTCGGAGAGGATGCCCGTGAGTTCGCAACCGTCGCCGCTCACCACCAATGCACCGACACCGTGATCGCGCAGCGACGCCGTGGCCTCGGCGAGCGTGGCGTCGGCACCGATGGTGGCCACCATCGTGCCCTTGCCGTCGAGAAGCTGCTGGACGTTCATCGGGACCCCCGTTCCGATTGCCGTGTTCCGATCACCGTGTCCTCCCCCGCTCACCATCGTAGTGCACGCTGGCCGCGGACAGGATCGGGCGGGCGGTGGCGGGCTGGACCAGCGGTCGACAACGATGAGAAGCTTCTCATCGTGCTCTCATCGACAGCGCATGGTCGGTGTCCATCGTGGATGCCGTGAACTCGAGGCTCCTGCGTGCTGTCCTGACCGTTGCGGTCTTCGCAACGTCGGTCCTGGCCGGTCTCGCGCTGGTGCACTTCGCGGTGGACGCGTTGCGGACCGACGCCGAGGAACCCGAACCCATCGTGCTCGACGCACCGGCCGGACCGACGTCGAGCGCACCGGACGACACGACCACGACCTCGTCCAGCACCACCACGAGCCCCAGCACCACCACGGCGCCCGGGGACGCCACGACCAGCCTGCCCGTCCCCACGGCCGCGACCACCGCAGATCTCTCGTCCGAGTCGGCGCTCACCACCGCACCCCCGTCACCGCCACCACCACCCCCGTCACCGCCACCACCATCGTCGCTCGCACCCGCGCCCGCGGCGGCTCCCCCGCCCGCGCCGGTCGGCGTGGACGATGATGACGACGAGCCCGACGAGGTCGACGAACCCGACGAGGTCGACGAGCCCGACGAGGTCGACGAGGTCGACGAACCCGACGAACCCGACGAACCCGACGATGACGACTGACGAGCGTCGCTCCTGGCGGCGACGTCTCGGCAACATCCGCCTGCGCGTGGTCGTGGGCTACGTCGCCCTGCTGGCCGCCGCGCTCTCCGTGTCGACCCTCGTCATCCGCCAGGTGCTCCTCGCCCGGCTCGACGACGACATCGACCGCGCCCTCGTCCAGGAGGTCGAGGAACTCCGCTTGTTGGCCGGCGGCACCGATCCCGCGACGGGTGAGCCCTTCGGCGATGATGCGACGTCGATCCTCGACACGTTCCTCGCCCGGAGCATCCCGGCCGACAACGAGGCCTTCTACACCCTGCTCGACGGCACGCCCTATCTCCGCAGCTTCGATGCGCCGCCGGAACTCTTCGACGACGAGGACCTGATCGACCGGTGGGCGAGCGCCGACCGGCCGGCCAGCGGGACGGCGACGACGGCCGTCGGCGAGATCCGGTACCTCGCGACACCGCTGACCACCGGCGACGAAGCGAGCGCGACGTTCGTCGGTGTCCACTTCCCCGGCCCCGACCGGACCGAGATCTCCGAGTTGCTGCGCGTCGTCGTGATCGCCGGCGGCATCGTGCTGGTGGCGTCCGCCGCGCTGGCGTGGTCGTTGGCGGGACGCGTCCTGCGACCCGTACGGGACCTCACGGACACGGCCCGCGACATCACCGAGACCGACCTGTCGATCCGGATCCCCGTCGACGGTGACGACGAGCTCGCCGAACTCGGACGGACCTTCAACCAGATGCTCGACCGGCTGGAACGGGGCTTCCGGGATCAACGGGAGTTCCTCGACGACGTCGCGCACGAGCTGCGCACGCCCATCACGATCGTGCAGGGCCACCTCGACCTCCTCACCGACGATCCGGCCGAGCGTGACGACGCCGTCGCGGTGATCACCGACGAACTCGAGCGGATGAGCCGCTACGTGAGTGATCTGCTCCTGCTGGCCAAGGCCGAACGTCCGGACTTCCTCGATCACCGACCGATCGATCTCGGCGAGTTCGCCCGGGCCCTGGTGACGCGGGTGCGTGGCCTCGGCGACCGCGACTGGGTGCTCGACGACGCCCCACCACCCGGACACACGGCGATCCTGGCCGACCCGTCACGACTGTCCCAGGCGCTCCTCAACCTTGCGTCCAATGCCGTCCAGCACACCGACACCGGCGCCGAGATCGGTGTCGGTGTCGAGGTCGTCACCGGCGCGACCGGCGCGCCGGTCGCGCGCATCTGGGTACGCGACACCGGGCCCGGCATCGATCCCGCGACCGAGGCGTCGCTCTTCCAACGCCATGCCCGTGGTGTCAGCAGCCGCGAAGGTCGCCCCGAGGGAATGGGGATCGGGCTGTCGATCGTCGACGCCATCGCCGTGGCGCACGGGGGCACCGTCGACGTGGAGTCCGCTCCCGGGCAGGGAGCCACGTTCGTCGTCACGATCCCGACCGGGACCGACGGCGCACCGTCCGACGACGTCGAGGACGCAGGGGACCCGGACGCACCGGTCCCACCGTCCGCCTCGGCCACATCGTCGGCACGGTCTGCCCCGTCCGCGCCGTCCGCCGACCACCGCATGGAGCCCCACGTGGAGGAACCACTGCCATGACCCGCATCCTGATCGTCGAGGACGAGGAACGGATCGTGTCGTTCCTCGAGAAGGGCCTCCGAGCGAGCGGGTACACGACCGTCGCCGTCGGCACCGGGCCCGATGCCGTCGCCCTGGGCCGTGACGACGCCTTCGACCTCCTCATCCTCGACCTGGGGCTGCCCGGCATGGACGGACACGAGGTGCTGCGCACCCTGCGCGCCCGTGGCGACCGGATGCCGGTGATCATCCTCACCGCGCGCGACAGCGTCGAGGACACGGTCGCCGGCCTCGAACGCGGTGCCGACGACTACATGACCAAGCCGTTCCGGTTCGAGGAGCTGCTCGCACGGGTCCGCCTCCGCCTCCGCGACGATGCCGCACCGGAGACGAACGTCCTCTCGGCGGGAATCGTCAGCCTCGACCTGCGATCGAGACGGGCATCGGTCGGCGACCGCGTCGTCGAACTCACCGCGCGGGAGTTCGCGCTCCTCGAGACGTTCCTGCGCCATGCCGGCCAGGTGCTGTCGCGTGAACAACTGTTGTCGCACGTGTGGGGATACGACTTCGATCCCGGCTCGAACGTGGTCGACGTGTACGTGCGCTACCTGCGGCGCAAACTGGGCAGCGACGTGGTGCAGACGGTGCGTGGCATGGGGTACCGACTGACCGTCTGACGGCGCCACATGAGAAAGTTCTCCTCGTCGGCTCACCTCGGCCCCATGTGAGCCACTCACGATGAGCGGGTGCTCATCACCGGCCCGCTCCCGGACGACGACGTCCTCCCGGCCGCCGCACACCTCGCGGGGCCCCGATCCGATGCCCTGCTCCGAACAGCCCTGGCCGCCGTGGGTGGCGAACTCCGCACGTCACGCCCCTCGCACGTGCAGTACCGGCCGGGGTCGGACGTGGTGGTGCGGTTCGACGCCACCGTCTCCTGGCACGGCGCCGCCCCCGTGACGGAGACCCTGGTCGCCGCCACCACGGGCCGCGGGATCCCGCCGGGAACCCTGCCCGTCGTCGCCGAGGCCGACGACCGGGAGCTCGAGGTCGGCGTGTGGCGTTGGCCCTTCGACCCCCACCTCGTCGGGCTGGGCGCCATGGTCACCCCCTCGTCGGCGCAACGACGCCTGGGATCCTGGGTGCGCGGTCCCGTCGAACTCGAGGTCGTCGCCTACCGGCCGACCGAACGAGCGGTGATCCGCGTCACCGACGCCCGCGGGTCGATCCGCTACGTCAAGGTGCTGCCGCCCGCGTCCATCGCCGCGGTCGTCGACCGCCACGAACGGCTCCGCGAGGCCGGCATCCCCGTGCCCGTGATCCTCGCCGCCGACGAGGACGAGGGCTGGCTCGTGATGGAGGAACTGGCGGGCGACACGCTGCGGCTGCGCCTGAAGGAGCAGCGACCACCGTGGCCGCCGGGGCCGGTGTTCGACCAGCTGCTGTCGTCGCTGCGCTCCACCGTCGTCGACCCCACGACGCCGCGGGTCCGCCCGCGCACACTCGACGGGATCGGCCACGCGGCCATGTTGGAGACGGTGCTGCCCGACCAGGCCCCGCGCCTGGGCCGACTTCGCGCCGCCCTCGGTCCCGCAGCCGAACGTGCAGCGGAGCGATCCGGACCGACGGTGCACGGAGACCTCTACGAGGCCCAACTGATCGTCGACGAGCAACGCGTCATCGGATTGCTCGACGTCGACGACGTCGGTCCCGGCGATCCGCTCGACGATCTGGCGACCGTGTTGGGGCACCTCCGCTACCGCGAGATCACCGACCGGTCGCGCGGACGGTCGATCGGCGGTTACGCCGACGCCCTGCGTCGCGACTTCCTCGACGTCGTCGACCGCCTCGGGCTCGACCCTGCAGAACTCGACGTCGTGACGGCAGCGGTGCTGGTCGGCTTGGCGACCGGCCCGTTCCGGGTCCAGCACCGTGGCTGGAAGCACGAGGCGCGGCGGCTGCTCACCCGAGCGGAGCGCACGATCGGCGGCGGCGCCGCCAACGGCACGACGAGATGAGAGACATCTCAGCGGCAGCTCATCGGCAACACACCCGGAGCTGCGAGAACGGACACCCACAACCACAACCCCCGATGGAAGAGACGACATGAGCAACAACCCTCGCAACAGCACCAGGATCGTGAACTGGAAGGTCGCCGCAGCCGGAGGCGCGCTGCTCGGCGTCGGACTCGGCGGCTTCGTCATGGCCGGCCCCGACGACCGGCCGTCGCTGCCCGACGGGGTGGTCCTGAACCAGGACGGATCCGTGACCTCGCTGTCGGCGCCCGTGGAGATCCCGCGCCGCGCCACCGGCTCGTCGGCCGGAGCACCCGTCACCACCGGAGCAGCTTCGGACGTGAGCGACTCGAACAGCATCTCGTCACCGGTGTCACCGAGTTCGGGTGCGCTCGACGACGGCGACTCGGTCGCCAGCGCCGACTCGGCGATGAGCAGCGCGTCCGTCGACTCGCCGGCATCCGCGAGCGCCTCGCCCGCCAGTGCCGTCTCCCCGGCGAGCGCGGCCGACAGCGTGTCCTCACCGGGCAGCGCCGTCTCCCCGCCGAGTGCGGCCTCCCCCATGGACTCCCCGATGAGCATGACGTCGTCCGACTCGCCGGCGAGCTCCGCTGCTGCGACGACCGCGCCGGCTCCCGCATCCGAGGCGACCGACAGCCCGGCTTCCCCGTCGACCTCGTCGTCGTCCGACAGCCCGGCTTCCCCGTCGACGTCCTCGTCGTCGTCCGACAGCCCGGCGTCGCCGGCGAGTTCGTCGTCGTCCGACAGCGTCAGCAGCCCGGGTTCGAGCTGAACGACTCCCCCGATCACAACGGAGAACGACGAGAGCCCGGGGCCGTGGCCCCGGGCTCTCGTCATGTTCGGGTGCCGGACAACGCCGGCGGGGCGGTCACCAGCGGTAGTGGGCGAACGCCTTGTTGGAGTCGGCCATCTTCTGCATGTCGTCGCGCTTCTTCATCGCTGCGCCCAAGCCGTTGGCGGCATCCATGAGCTCGTTGGCGAGGCACTCGGCCATCGTCTTCTCACGACGCGCACGGGCGTAGTCGACGATCCAGCGGATCGCCAGCGTGGTGGCGCGACGGGGGCGAACCTCCACCGGCACCTGGTAGGTGGCGCCGCCCACACGGCGACTGCGCACCTCGAGCGGGGGCTTCACGTTGTCGATCGCACGCTTGACGGTGTCGATGGCCATGTCGTCGCCGTCGAGACGGCCCTGGATGATGTCCATCGCGTCGTACACGATCTTCTCGGCGACGGTGCGCTTGCCGTGCAGCATGACCTTGTTGGTCAGCTGGGTGACGAGCACCGACTTGTGGATGGGGTCGGCGACCAGTTCGCGCCGGGGAGCAGGACCTTTACGAGGCATCGCTGATCACTTGTCCTTCTTCGCGCCGTAACGGCTGCGAGCCTGCTTGCGGTTCTTCACGCCGACGGCGTCGAGGGCGCCGCGGATGATCTTGTAACGCACACCGGGCAGGTCGCGCACGCGGCCGCCGCGGACGAGCACGATCGAGTGCTCCTGGAGGTTGTGGCCCTCACCGGGGATGTAGGCGGTGACCTCGATGCCCGAGTTGAGACGCACACGGGCAACCTTGCGGAGCGCCGAGTTCGGCTTCTTGGGGGTGGTGGTGTACACCCGGGTGCACACGCCGCGACGCTGGGGTGATCCCTTCAGCGCGGGGGTCTTGGACTTGGTGATCTTCGAGCTGCGACCTTGACGGACGAGCTGCTGGATGGTTGGCAAGAGGGAACCTCGTTCCGTCGGTCGTCCCGGGTCTCGTACCGCGAGCTGCGGTCACCCGGGAATCTGGCGTGTTGGACTGGTCGCGGGTTGCGACCCGCCCGCCGTACACCGGTGCGGCCGGCCGATGACACGGCCGATCGATCCGATGAGAGGACCCTGCAATGTTATGGCCGCCCGCCCCGTCGCGCAACGCCGCCGCCGCCGGGCACCGGCAACCGTCGACGTCGACGTCGGGCCGGGTCCCAGGCTGCTAGAACCGCCCCGTGGGAGTGCTCACCTCCGATCCGCTCCTCGCGCTCTTCGTCGTGGTCGCGGCGGGTGCGGCCATCGCCCGGGTCCGCGTCCGCGGCGTGGGGCTCGGGCCCGCAGCTGCGCTCTTCGCAGGGCTCGCCGCCTCGGCGCTCGATCCCGATCTCGCCGACCTGCCGGCGATCATCCCGCTGTTCGGGCTGGCCCTGTTCATCTACACGATCGGCCTCGCCTCCGGACCGGCGTTCTTCGGGGGTCTCCGGGAGAACGGCCCACGCATCGGACTGGCGGTCGTGGTGCTGCTGGCAGCCATCGGGGTCACCGTGCTGGGCGTGAGCGCCGTGTTCGACTTCGACGACGGTGCCCGAGCCGGACTGTTCGCCGGATCACAGACCAACACCCCTGCGCTCTCTGCGGCCCTCGAGATCCTCGCCCCGGACATCGACGCCGGCGACGCCACCGACCCCGTGGTCGGCTATTCGCTCGCCTACCCGTTCGGGGTGCTGTCGATGATCGCCGCCGCACAGTTCATGCTGCGACGATCGGCACGCCCGTACGCTCCCGGCGCACGGACGGACGAGACAACCACGCGACCCAGCCGGCCCGACGTCACCAGTGCCACCGTCGCCGTCACCCGTGCGGACCTACCGCCGCTGGGTGACCTGCGCTCGTGGCAGGAAGAGCGCCTGGCGTTCTCGCGGGTCGAGCACGCCGGCATCGTCGACCTGGCCACGAACGACGTGGTCCTCGCACCCGGCGACCTCTGCACCGTGATCGGGTCGCCCGGTGCGGTGGAGCGGTTCGTGGAATGGGCGGGAACCCGCAGCGAGCACCATCTCGCCCTCGACCGGGACAAGTTCGACTTCCGCCGGGTGTCGGTGTCGCGTCGCGACCTGGCGGGGGTCCACCTGCGCGATGTCGACCTCGAGGGCCGCTTCGGTGCCACCGCCACCCGGGTCCGTCGCGGCGACGCCGATCTCGTCGTCGACCGCGACTTCGTCCTTCGCCTCGGCGATCGCGTGAGGGTCGTCGGTCCGACCGACCGGATGGGTGACATCGCCGAAGCGCTCGGCGACTCCGATCGAGGCCTCGGCGAGGTCGACGCACTCGGCTTCGCCACCGGCCTGGCGATCGGCCTGCTCCTCGCGCAGGTCGCCATCCCCTTCCCCGGCGGCGGCGAGATCGAACTGGGGGTCGGCGGCGGTCCGCTGATCGCGGCGCTCGCACTCGGCACCGTGTCGCGGACGGGACCGTTCACGTGGCAGATCCCCCACGCGGCGAACCTCACGATCCGCCAGCTCGGCGTGTCGCTGTTCCTCGGTGGGGTGGGCATCCGTTCGGGCGCCACGTTCGCCGACGCCGTCGGCACCCGGGTGGGGCTGCAGCTGGCGGTCGCCGGTGTCGTCGTCACGGCGATCACCGCCCTGCTCACGATCCTGATGGTGCGTCTCCTCGGCCGTGACCCGGTCGACGGCGCCGGCATGATCGCCGGCGTACAGACCCAGCCCGCGGTGCTGGCCTTCGCCGCCGAGCGCGCCGACGGCGACGAACGCGTCGACGCTGGCTATGCGCTCGTGTTCCCCCTGTCGATGATCCTCAAGCTGATCATCGTGCAGCTACTGATCTGAGCCGCGCACGACAGCCTCCTCGTGCGATGAGCTCGACCCCGCGATGTGGTGGTTTCGCTCATCGCGATCGAGGGTCGGACGCGAGAGCGGCCCGGGCACGGGGCCCGGGCCGCAGCTCGACATGATGTGTGGACTCAGCCGATCGGCTCGGACGTGGCCGCTTCGGCGTCGTAGTCGCCGCTGAGGCTCGCCAGGTAGGCAGCCGGATCCTCGACCTCGCCCTCGCTCGAGTAGAACGACATCGGCTCGTAGTCCGGCGCCTCGATGCCGAACTCGCGGTACTTCATCATGCCGGTGCCGGCCGGGATGAGCTTGCCGATGATGATGTTCTCCTTGAGGCCGATCAGGCTGTCGCCGCGGCCGTCGATGGCGGCCTCGGTGAGCACCCGGGTGGTCTCCTGGAACGATGCCGCCGACAACCACGACTCGGTGGCCAGCGACGCCTTGGTGATGCCCATCAGCTCGGGACGGCCCTCGGCGGGACGGGCCCCCTCTTCGACCATGCGACGGTTGGTGTCGCGGAAACGCTTCGAGTCGACACGCTCGCCGGGGAGGAACACGGTGCCACCGGGCTCCTGCACGCCGATGCGCCGCGTCATCTGACGCACGATCAGCTCGATGTGCTTGTCGTGGATCGACACGCCCTGGTCGCGGTAGACGCGCTGGACCTCTTCCACGAGATACAGCTGCGTCTCACGGATGCCCTTGATCTCCATGATCTCCTTCGGATCGAAGGGACCGTCGGTGAGCGGATCGCCGGCCTTGATCTCCTGGCCGTCCTGCACGATCGGCCGGGCACCGAGCGGCAGCACGGTCTCGTGCTCCTCGCCCTGGTCGTCGGTGACGACGACCGGGATGCCCTTGCCCTCGTCCTCACGCAGGTGCAGCACGCCGGTGGCCTTGGCCAGGCGTGCGGACCCCTTGGGGGTACGGGCCTCGAACAGCTCCACCACGCGAGGCAGACCGCCGGCGATGTCCTTGCCGGCCACACCACCGGTATGGAACGTCCGCATGGTCAGCTGCGTGCCGGGCTCGCCGATCGACTGGGCGGCGATGACGCCCACGGCCTCGCCGAGTTCGATCATCTTGCCCGTGGCCAGCGAACGGCCGTAGCACATCGCGCACACACCGAGTTCGGCGTCGCACGTGAGCACCGAGCGGACCCGGAGGCGATCGATCGACGGGTCGTCGCGCAACGCTTCCATCTCCTCGTCGCCCACGATGGTGTTGCGGGGCACCAGGCTGGTCTCCTGGCCCTCTTTCACCATGGGGGTGCTCAGCTCGGTGTCCTGCAGCAGGGCCCGGCCGTACAGCTTGGTCTCGAGGTACGAACGGCGGGTCGCGGTATCGGGAGCCACGTTCTCGATCCACACGCCGAGTGTGGTGCCGCAGTCCTCCTCGCGGACGATCAGTTCCTGGGCGACGTCGACGAGGCGGCGGGTCAGGTAGCCGGAGTCCGCGGTACGCAGCGCCGTGTCGACCAGGCCCTTACGGGCGCCGGGCGTGGCGATGAAGTACTCGAGGGTCTCGAGACCCTCGCGGAAGTTCGACTTGATCGGGCGGGGGATCATGTCACCACGGGGGTTGGCCACCAGACCGCGCATGCCGGCGATCTGACGCATCTGGGTCATGTTCCCTCGTGCGCCCGAGCCGACCATCATGTCGATCGGGTTGAACTGCTGCTCCTTGAACTCGGCTTCCATCGCCGCCTGCACGTCGGCGGTGGCATCGGTCCAGATGCGCACCTCCTGCTGGCGACGCTCGCCGTCGGTGATGATGCCGCGACGGAACTGGGTCTCGACCTTGTCGGCCTGGGCCTCGTAGTCGTCGAGCATGCCCCGCTTCGCGGCGGGCGTGCGCACGTCGTCGATCGACACGGTGAGCCCTGACTGCGACGCGAATCGGTAGCAGAGGTTCTTCAGGTTGTCGAGCGACTCGGCGACGGTCGCCTTGTCGTAGTTGTCGGAGAGGCGCTCGACGATGACGCCCATCTCCTTCTTCTTGACCGTGTCGGTGAAGTGTCCGAACTGCTCGGTGTAGTCGGCGGGGAGGGTCTCTTCGAACAGCACGCGGCCGACGGTGGTGGTGAAGGGAGCCGACCCCGGAGGCCGCATCGTGATGGCGGCGTGCAGGTCGAGCGTCTTTTCCTCGTAGGCCTTCAACGCTTCCCACAGGTGGCGGAACACACGACCCTCACCCTTGGCGCCCTCGATGCCCTCGGTGAGGTAGTACCCACCGATGATCAGGTCCTGCGACGGGGTGACGATCGGGCGGCCCGATGCCGGCGACAAGATGTTGTTGGCGCTCAGCATGAGCACGCGGGCCTCGGCCTGCGCCTCGGCCGACAGCGGCACGTGGATGGCCATCTGGTCGCCGTCGAAGTCGGCGTTGAACGCCGTGCAGACCAGCGGATGGATCTGCAGTGCCTTGCCCTCCACCAGCACCGGCTCGAAGGCCTGGATGCCGAGGCGGTGCAGCGTCGGGGCACGGTTGATGAGCACCGGATGCTCCTTGATGACGTCTTCGAGCACGTCCCACACCTGCGGGCGGCGACGCTCGACCATGCGCTTGGCGGTCTTGATGTTCTGCGCCAGCTCGAGGTCGACGAGCCGCTTCATGACGAACGGCTTGAACAGCTCGAGCGCCATCAGCTTCGGCAGACCGCACTGGTGCAGCCGCAGCGTGGGGCCGGCCACGATGACCGAGCGGCCCGAGTAGTCGACGCGCTTGCCGAGGAGGTTCTGACGGAACCGGCCCTGCTTGCCCTTCAACATGTCGGACAGCGACTTGAGCGGGCGGTTCCCCGGTCCGGTGACCGGGCGGCCACGGCGGCCGTTGTCGAACAGTGCGTCGACGGCCTCCTGCAGCATGCGCTTTTCGTTGTTGATGATGATCTCGGGCGCCCCGAGGTTGAGCAGACGCTCGAGCCGGTTGTTGCGGTTGATCACCCGGCGGTAGAGGTCGTTGAGGTCGGAGGTGGCGAAACGGCCACCGTCGAGCTGCACCATCGGGCGCAGTTCGGGCGGGATCACCGGCACCGCGTCGAGGATCATCGCCTTGGGGTCGTTGGTCCGGCGACCGTGCTCGTCGCGGCGGTTGAACGACGCGACGATCTTCAGGCGCTTGATGGCCTTCTGCTTGCGCTGCGCGCTGAGGGGCTTGCGGCCCGAGTCACCCGGGTCGATCGCATCACGGAGCTTCGTCTCCTCCTCGTCGAAGTCGATGCGGTCGATGAGGGCCTTGATGGCCTCGGCGCCCGTGCCGCCCTCGAAGTACTCGCCGTACTTGTCGCGCATCTCGCGCCACAGCATCTCGTCTTCGATGATCTTGCGGGCGTGGAGGCCCTTGAACTCGTCCCAGGTGCGAGCGATGAGGTCGAGCTCGATCTCGTAGCGCTCGCGGATGCCCTCGACCTCCTTGTCGGCCTCTTTCTGGAGCTTCCTCAGGTCGGCGGCCTTGGCGTCTTCCTTCTCCGCCTCCGCAGCGGTCTCCTCGAGCTCCTTGAAGCGGCGGTCGATCGCCAGCTCCATCTCCTTCTGGATGGCGTCACGCTCTTCGAGATACTCGGCCTCGAGGTTCGACAGGGCCTCGTGGCGGGCGTCCTCGTCGACCCAGCTGACGAGATACGCCGCGAAGTAGATGACCTTCTCGAGCTGCTTGGCCTTCAATTCCTCCTTGGGCTCGATGCCCGCGAGGAGGTAGGCGAGCCACGACCGGGTGCCGCGCAGGTACCAGATGTGCACGGCCGGCGCCGCCAGCTCGATGTGACCCATCCGGTCGCGACGAACCTTCGACCGGGTGACCTCGACACCGCAGCGCTCGCAGATGATGCCCTTGAACCGGACGCGCTTGTACTTGCCGCAGTAGCACTCCCAGTCGCGCGTGGGACCGAAGATCTTCTCGCAGAACAGCCCGTCCTTCTCGGGACGCAGCGTGCGGTAGTTGATCGTCTCGGGCTTCTTGACCTCGCCGTGGCTCCAGGTGCGGATCTGGTCGGCAGTGGCCAGGCGGATCTTCAGTTGGTCGAACATGTTGACGTCGAGCATGGGTTCCTCGGGTTCGCTCTCGGGTGTTCGGGTCGTCGGTGTGCTTCTCGTTCGTTCTTCTGGCCTGGGCCAGGGGTCAGACCCCACCAGCAACGCCTACGGCGTCGCAGTTGGGGTCGGACCCCGTGCGACGGCTAGAACCTGGCGGCTCGTTCGGCCTTTTCGCGTTCGCGGCGGGCGTCGTCCTCGTCGGTGCCGCGCTCGGGCCGGGAGATGTCGATGCCCAGTTCCTCCGCGGCGCGGTAGACCTCGTCGTCGAGGTCGCGCATCTCGATCTCGTGACCGTCCTCGGTGAGCACCTCGACGTTGATGCAGAGGGCCTGCATCTCCTTCATCAGCACCTTGAAGCTCTCGGGCACACCCGGTTCGGGGATGTTGTCGCCCTTCACGATCGCCTCGTACACCCGGACACGGCCGAGCACGTCGTCGGACTTGATGGTCAGCAGCTCCTGCAGGCAGTAGGCGGCGCCGTACGCCTCGAGGGCCCACACCTCCATCTCACCGAAGCGCTGGCCACCGAACTGGGCCTTGCCTCCGAGCGGCTGCTGGGTGATCATCGAGTACGGGCCGGTGGAGCGGGCGTGGATCTTGTCGTCGACCAGGTGGGCCAGCTTCAAGATGTACATGTACCCGCAGGTGATCGCGTTGTCGTACGGATCACCGGTGCGGCCGTTGTACAGCGTGAGCTTGCCGTTGGTACCGACGAGACGGTCGCCGTTGGCCGACTCGGGGTTGAGCTGGTCGAGGATCTCCTGGATCGTCGGGTGGTCGAGCGACTTCTCCTTCTCGTCCCAGTTGGCGCCGTCGAACACCGGGGTGGCCACGAACGTGGACGGCTTGGTGTTGGGCCGCGTCTTGGTCTCGGTGCCGCGGATCGGTTCGTCACCGATGCGGGTGCCGTCGGGGTTGGTCCAGCCCCATCGGGCGCAGTAGCCGAGGTGGGCCTCGAGCACCTGCCCGACGTTCATCCGGCTCGGCACGCCGAGCGGGTTGAGGATGATGTCGACCGGTTGCCCGTCGGCGGTGAAGGGCATGTCCTCTACGGCCAAGATCTTGGAGATGACGCCCTTGTTGCCGTGGCGGCCGGCCAGCTTGTCGCCGACGCTGATCTTGCGCTTCTGGGCGACGTAGACCCGCACCAGCTGGTTGACGCCGGGGGGCAGCTCGTCGCCGTCGTCGCGGTTGAACACCTTGACGTCGATGACCTTGCCGACCTCGCCGTGGGGCACCTTCAAGCTGGTGTCACGCACCTCGCGGGCCTTCTCACCGAAGATGGCGCGCAGCAGGCGCTCCTCGGGGGTGAGCTCGGTCTCGCCCTTGGGCGTGACCTTGCCGACGAGCACGTCACCGGGGCCCACCTCGGCGCCGACGCGGATGATCCCGCGATCGTCGAGGTCGGCGAGGATGTCGTCGCTGAGGTTGGGGATGTCGCGGGAGATCTCCTCGGGGCCGAGCTTGGTGTCGCGGGCGTCGACCTCGTGCTCCTTGATGTGGATCGAGGTGAGCACGTCGTCCTTCACCAGGCGCTCGGACAGGATGATCGCGTCTTCGAAGTTGTAGCCCTCCCACGGCATGAACGCCACGAGCAGGTTCTTGCCGAGTGCCAGTTCGCCGTCGTCGGTGGACGGACCGTCGGCGAGCACGGTGCCCGTGGACACCTTGTCGCCCTCGACCACGCGGGGCCGCTGGTTGATGCACGTGTCCTGGTTGGAGCGACGGAACTTGGCGAGGCGGTACACCCGCTTGCCTTCGCTCTTGTACTGCACGGTGATCGAGTCGCCCGACACCTCCAGCACCTCGCCGTCGTCGATCGCCTGGACGAGGTCGGCGGCGTCGCGCGCGGCACGGTTCTCGATGCCGGTTCCGATGTACGGCGCCTCGGCGCGCACCAGCGGAACGGCCTGGCGCTGCATGTTGGCGCCCATCAGTGCCCGGTTGGCGTCGTCGTGCTCGAGGAACGGGATGAGCGCCGTCGCGACCGAGACGATCTGCTTCGGCGACACGTCGATGAAGTCGACCTCGGTGGGCGGCACGTAACCGATGTCGGTGGTGGCACCGAAGAAGCTCTCGGCCTCGAGCATCTTGCGCAGGTCTTCGAGGCTGGCCGCCTGCGGTGACCGGCGCACGAGCGTGCGCTCGTCGCGGATGCTGCCGTCGTCGTTGAGCGGCGTGTTGGCCTGGGCGACGACGTAGTTCTCCTCCTCGTCGGCGGCCATGTACACGATCTTGCCGGTGACCTTGCCGTCTCTCACCTCACGGTACGGGCTCTCGATGAAGCCGAACTCGTTGACGCGGGCGTAGGTGGACAGACCACCGATCAGGCCGATGTTCGGGCCCTCCGGGGTCTCGATCGGACACATGCGGCCGTAGTGGCTGAAGTGCACATCGCGCACCTCGAAACCGGCGCGCTCACGCGAGAGGCCGCCCGGGCCGAGCGCCGAGAGGCGGCGGCGGTGCGTGAGGCCCGACAGCGGGTTCACCTGGTCCATGAACTGCGACAGCTGGGAGGTTCCGAAGAACTCCTTGATCGCTGCCACGACCGGGCGAATGTTGATCAGGGTCTGGGGCGTGATGGCTTCGACGTCCTGGGTGGTCATGCGTTCGCGCACGACGCGCTCCATGCGGCTGAGCCCGATGCGCACCTGGTTCTGGATCAGCTCGCCGACCGACCGGATGCGGCGGTTGGCGAAGTGGTCCTGGTCGTCGAGGCGGTAGCCGGGCTCCTGCTTGACGAGGTGCAGCATGTAGGTGATGGAGGCGAGCACCTCACACCGGCTGAGCACGTTCTGGTTCTCGTCGGGGTAGTCGAGCAGCGGCTCGCCCTCGGCGTTGACGGCACCCTCGAGGCCGAACAGTGCGCCGAGCTGGGCGACCTCGTCGCCGAGCTTGCGATTGAGCTTGTAGCGGCCGACCCGCGAGAGGTCGTAGCGGCGGCTCTCGAAGAACGCGTTGCGGAAGTAGGCCTTGGCCGACTCGACCGTCGGGGGCTCACCGGGGCGGGCGCGCTTGTAGATCTCCACGAGCGCCTCGTCCTGGGTGGGGGCGACCTCGCGCTCTTTCTCCCACTGCCCCTCGAGGAAGTCGAAGTGGGCGACGAACCGGTCGAGGAACCCGGGGGCGTTCTCCTCGTCGTAGCCGAGCGCCCGCAGCATCGTGAAGATGCCGAGGCGGCGCTTGCGGGCCACGCGGGTGCCGGCGGTGACGTCCTTGCCGGGCTTGTGCTCGACGTCGAACTCCATCCACTCGCCGCGGTAGGGATGGATGGTGCCCTTGACGAGCTGGTGCTTGGTGAGGTTGCGGAGGCGGAACCGCTCACCGGGCTCGAAGATGACGCCCGGGCTGCGCACCAGCTGCGACACGACGACACGCTCGGTGCCGTTCACGATGAAGGTGCCCTTGTCGGTCATGATGGGGAAATCCCCCATGAACACCGTCTGTTCCTTGATCTCGCCGGTGTTGCGGTTCATGAACCGGGCGCGCACGAAGACCGGCGCGCTGTAGGTCATGTCCTTTTCCTTGCACTCCTCCACCGTGAACTTCGGCGGCGGGCGCAGGTCCTCGTCGAACGGGTCGAACTCCAGCTCGAGCTGCAGCGACTCGGAGAAGTCCTTGATCGGACTGATGTCGCGGAAGGTGTTCGCCAGCCCCTCCTCGAGGAACCAGTCGAAGCTCTCGCGCTGGACCGCGATCAGGTCGGGGAGTTCGAGCGGCTCCTTCAGGTTGCCGAACGAATAGCGTTCACGGGACACGGGACGAGTCGCCACGGATCACTCTCCAAGGGTCGAGGGTGGACGACGCAGAATGCTGCGGCGTGACGCCGGGCGCGCGGAACCACACCGGAGATAGCGGTGGGGGAACAGGGAACGCACGGCAACGTTCGATGCTATCCACGGCGGGCGCACAACGTCAACCGCTCCCGGCGACGAATCGCGGAGCAGGACATGTGACCGCTGAATTGCGGGTCAAGGTAAAGAAGCGCAGCACGAAAGTCAAGCATCTCTCGTCGTTCTTGACGTTTCTGCAAACTGGCACTGGTGCCGTTGCTGGTGCGTTGCTGGTGCGTTGCTGGTCCCGCTCACGGGTCCTGTCACCGGGGCGCTGCGGGGCTGCGGCAATGAAGCAGCCCGGGGGCACCCCCCCGGGCTGCTTCACCAGCCTCACACAAGCGAGGCGTCACACGTAGGCGGACGGGTGGCGCCGGTGGATGCGGAGGGACCGGCCGAAGGCCGCACGCCCGCAGCGCCACCGGTGACAGGACCCGGCCGCCGGGAGGGAGGGCGACTCAGCGCCCCACCCTCACTTGAGTTCGACGTCGGCGCCGACTTCTTCGAGCTTGGCCTTGGCCGCTTCGGCGTCGGCCTTGCTGGCCTTTTCCATGATCGGCTTGGGGGCCCCGTCGACCAGGTCCTTGGCGTCCTTCAGGCCCACGCCGAGGAGGTCCTTGACGACCTTCACGACCTGGATCTTCTGGGCACCGGCACCGGCGAGGACGACGTCGAACTCGTCCTTTTCCTCTTCGGCGCCCGCCTCGCCACCACCGGCGGCCGGCGCACCGGCTGCGGCAACGGCGACCGGTGCTGCGGCGGTCACGTCGAACTTCTCTTCGAACGCGTCGAGCAGTTCCTTGAGCTCGATCACGGTCATGTTTCCGATGGCGTCGAGAATCTCGTCCTTGGTAGCCATTGTGGTTCCTTCTTTCACTTCGGTTCAGGGGTCAGTTCTGGAGAATTCGGGGATCGGGTCAGCCGGCAGATTCCTGCTGCTGGATGAGCGCGTTCAGGCCGTAGGCGAAGTTGCGCGGCAGGGCGCTGAGCAGACCAGCGGTCTTGGCCAGCGGTGCCTGGAACGCGCCGGCCAGCCTGGCCAGCAGCTCCTCGCGCGACGGCAGGCTCGCGAGGGCCTTGACGTCGTCGGCGCTCATCACGCTGTCGCCCAGCACGCCGCCCTTGATGACGAGCAGCGGGGTGACCCTGGCCTGGTCGGTGAGTGCCTTCGCGGCCGCCACCGAATCGCCGGTGACGAACGTGAGTGCCGTCGGCCCGAGCAGATGCTCGTGCAGGCTGTCGTAGCCGGCGTTCGTGGCGGCCAGGCGGGCCAGGGTGTTCTTGTACACCTTGTGCTCGGCACCGGCGTCGCGCAGCGGGCCACGCAGGCCGGCCAGCTGGCCGACGGACAGTCCCCGGTACTCCGAGACGAACACGGCCACGCTGTTGTTCAGCTTGCCCGTGATCTCCTCGACGATGGCGACCTTGTCGGCTCGCGGTTCGTGGGTGGGTTCCGTTGTCATGTGTGCATACCTCCTCTCGCTTCGACTCGTGGTGCTCGCATCAGATGCGAACACCGACGAGGAGCGCACACCGGTCCCGACGGATCGGGCGTGGTGTGGTTCTTCGGCGATATGCACCTCGGCTGGCGGGACGAACCCATTCTCCCCGTCGTGGGGACCAACGGTCTCAGGCGAGCGACCGGTTCGGTTGTGACGAGGCGATGCTACGGCCGATTGCCGCAGCTTCCTCTCACTCGGGCTTGAGACGGCCCGTGTCGACGTGGACGCCGGGACCCATCGTGGACGACATGGTGATCTTCTTGATGTACCGGCCCTTGGCCGATGCCGGCTTCGCCCGCTGGATCTCGTCGATCACGGCACGGAAGTTCTGCTCGAGCGCAGGCGGCTCGAAGCTCGACTTGCCGAGCGGCACGTGGACGTTGCCGTAGCGGTCGGTGCGGTACTCGACCTTGCCGCCCTTGAACTCCTCGACGGCCCTGGCCACGTCGGGGGTGACGGTCCCGGTCTTCGGGTTGGGCATCAGGCCGCGGGGGCCGAGGACGCGACCGAGACGGCCCACCACCGGCATCATGTCGGGAGCGGCGATGACCAGGTCGAAGTCCATCTTGCCGCCCTCCACGTCGGCGGCCAGGTCGTCGGCGCCGACGATGTCGGCACCGGCGGCGCGGGCTGCGTCGGCGGCCTCACCCGTGGCGAACACGGCGACGCGGACGTCCTTGCCGGTCCCGGCGGGCAGCGCCACGGTGCCACGCACCATCTGGTCGGCCTTGCGGGGGTCGACGCCGAGGCGGATCGACACGTCGATGCTCTCGTCGAACTTGGCCGAGGACATCGTCTTCACGAGCGTCAGTGCCTCGCCCGGACCGTAGAACTGGTCACGGTCGAACTTCTTCAGCGCGTCTGCGTACTTCTTGCCGGACATGTGTCGTCTCCCTCGATGATGAGCCCGCCAGGCGAGGTACTCCTGATCGTGGCTGTGGTTGATGTTGTCGATGTTGTGCCGAGACTCGCAGGAGCCCCGACCCATTCGTGGTCTGCGCAGCAGACCACCCGGTGCGCAGCACCGGTGAAGCATTGCCCCGGCGGC
>JAWLEC010000201.1:0-4836 GCA_041686315.1 Ilumatobacteraceae bacterium | reverse complement strand
CAACCCCAACAACCGGTTGACAAACATAGGAGCGTCCCCGCTGTCGCTTCTCAGCGGGTCTGGTCGATGTGTCGGGCGACGAGGTTCTCGAGGGCTTCCTGGCGGCCGCTGACGCGGGTCGGTTCCTCGTCGACGTCGAGTCGCGCGTCGTGGAGCTGTTGCAGGGTGACGTCGCCGTCGAGCAGGTCCTGCCGCTCGTCCCAGCCGGCGTAGCGCTCGTCGCGATTGCGGTCGAGTTCGCCGTCGTCCAGGATCGCCGCGGCCACCAGCAGGGCGTGGGCCATCGTGTCCATGCCGCCGACGTGGGCGTGGAAGAGATCGTTGCGGTCGATCGACTGGCGGCGCAGCTTGGCGTCGAAGTTCAGCCCGCCGGTGGTGAATCCGCCGGCACGCAGGATCTCGAGCATCCCGAGGGTCATCTGCTCGACCGACACCGGGAACCGGTCGACGTCCCAGCCGAGACGGTCGTCGCCGGCGTTGGCGTCGACCGATCCGAAGATGCCGGCGGCGACCGCCGCGGCGATCTCGTGGGCGAAGTCGTGTCCGGCGAGGGTGGCGTGGTTCACCTCGATGTTCACCTTCACCTCGTCGGCCAGGTCGTAGCGCTGGAGGAACGCGTACACGGCGGCGACGTCGTAGTCGTACTGGTGCTTGGTGGGCTCGAACGGCTTGGGCTCGATCAGGATCGTGCCCTCGAAGCCGATCGCGTGCTTGTGCTCCACCACGAGATGGAAGAAGCGGCCGAGCTGGTCGAGCTCGCGCGCCATGTCGGTGTTGAGGAGCGTCTCGTAGCCCTCGCGGCCACCCCACAGCACGTAGTTGGCACCGGCGAGTCGGTGGGTGGCGTTCATGCAGTGGGCGACCTGGGCCGCGGCGTGGGCGAAGAGCTCGGGGTCGGGATTCGTGGCGGCACCGGCCTGGTAGCGGGGATGCGAGAACAGGTTGGCAGTGCCCCACAGCAGGCCGACGCCGGTGCGTTGCTGGTGTTCGGCGGCCAGCTCCACCATCTCGTCGAGGTTGCGGCACGACTCGGCGAACGTGGTGCCCTCGGGAGCGATGTCACGGTCGTGGAAGCAGTAGAAGGGCGCACCGAGCTTCTCCACGAACTCGAAGGCGGCGTCCATCTTCTGCCGGGCGGCCTCCATCGGATCCATCGACGGTGCCTGGTTGGGGTGCCACGGCCGGTCGAGGGTGCCCGCTCCGAAGATGTCGAAGCCGTCCCACGTGAAGCTGTGCCAGTAGGCGACGGCGAAGCGGAGGTGATCGGCCATCGTGCGCCCGGCGACCACGCGGTCGGCGTCGTACCACCGGAACGAGAGCGGGTCGTCGGAGTCGGGCCCCGCGTAGCGGATCCGGTCGACGTCGGGGAAGAACGGCTCGCTCATGTTGACGGCTCACTCATGTTGACGCTGGTCCTCGGGATGCCGGCATGTGCCGACAACTCTGACAAACCAGGGTGACGGCTGCAACCGGCACGGAGATTCCGCCGTACTGTGCCGACGCAGCCGACGCAGCCGACGAGGCCGGGCGGTCGCGCACGACGGGCGGCATCCCCGTGCCGCCGGCTGACGCGATCATGTGTCGGCAGCGATCGATCCGGCGCTTCGCCGCACATCCACCGGCTGCGGCCGATCTGGGTCCTCGTCCGGTGGTGTCGCCGTCCGGTCGGGTGTCGCCGTCCGGTGGTGTCGCCGTCCGGTGGTGTCGCCGTCCGGTCAGGTGTCGCGGAGGTCTTCCTTCCACGAGCGGAAGCGCTGGTGTCGGGCGCCGCTGGGGCCGACGCCGTCGGCGGTGCCGTCGGGGAAGAGACGCAGCGTCACTGCCTCGTCGAGGCGGTCGACGTGGGCGGCCCAGTAGCGGGCGTCGGCGCCCTTGGCGGGCCCGGCACGCCACAGCAGCCACGGGCCGATGCGCCGCTTGTACTCGGCCACGGGACGGTCGGGCAGGTCGTCGCCGAGTGCGAGCAGGCTGTCGGGCGCCTCGACCCAGGCGCTCGCCGGGATGTTGCGGTCGCGGGTGGGCGTGGGCGGCAGGTCGGTGGTGTGGACCGGTGTGTCGTCGAGCGGCCGTTGGTCGTAGCGCATCAGGTCGCCCCGATCGGGGTCACCAGCCGCGTTCGATCCACTCGTCGAGGTGGGGGCGTTCGGCGCCGATCGTGGTGTCGAGGCCGTGGCCGGGCAGCACGATGGTGTGGTCGGGGAACGTGAACAGCTTGGTGGTGATCGACTCGATGATCGTGTCGAAGTCGGCGTTCTCGAACGACGTGTTGCCGGGCCCGCCGGGGAAGAGGGTGTCGCCGGTGAACAGCAGCGGCGTTCCCTCGAGGGCGAACGAGATCGAGCCGGGCGTGTGTCCGGGGTTGTGGATGGCGTGCATCCGCAGCTTGCCGAACTCGATCACCTCGGCGTCGTCGATGAACACGTCGTAGCCGACGTCGTCGAGCATCGGTGCGTCGGCGGCGGTGACGGCCACCTCGTAGCCGGCCTCGCGCATCGCCGGGACGGCCTGGATGTGGTCCCAGTGGCCGTGGGTTTCGAGCACCCGCTTCACGCCGAGGCGTTGGCAGAGTTCGAGCAGTTGCTCGTGTTCGTTGGCGGCGTCGAGCAGTGCGGCCTCGCCCGTGGCCGTGCAGCGCACGACGAACACGTTGTTCTCGTAGGGGCCCACCACCACCTTGTGGACCTCGAGGTCGGCGTTCGACCAGTGCAGGGTGTCCGTCGGTGCAGCCATGCATCCAGTGTGCCCGATCCCGCCCACCGTTGCATCCGGTGTCAGGCACCGGATGCAACACGAAACGTCAGGAACTGACCACGTCGAAGCCGAGGCCGAGGGCGATGCCGATCTGGGCGGGGTCGAAGGTGACGAACCGGATCGGCCGGGGGAGCCGTTCGGCGGCGGCGAAGTGGATCGAGTCGGTGAGTCGCACGGGTTGGGTGCGGGCGAGTGCGGCGGCCCGGTCGAGGCAGCGTTGGTCGACGGGCACGATGTGCAGGTGGTCCCAGGCGAGACGGATGGCGTCTTCGAGGTCGGCGCGCAGGATCTGCTCGTCGGTGAGCCGGTCGATCGCCGGCAGCGCCTCGGTGAGCGCCATCGCCGACGCGGCCCACACCTGATCGCCCTGGAGCGCGTCGAGTACCACCGCCCGCGGGGCCCCGTCGACCGCCAGCGTCAGCAACGCACTCGTGTCGAGCACCACCGTCACGCGCCCACCTCCGCCGCCGAAGACGTTTGCGTGACGGAAATGTTGGTGCGGCCCAACGAAAGTGTCACGCAAACGGGGTGGGGTCGCGCGGTGACGGGGTGGGAACGGGCGGCCGGCGGCCGTGTTCGCACGGGGCTCATCCGCGGAGCTCGCGGAGGACCTGGTCGACGCGGACGCCGGCCCACACGGGGACGGGCTCGGGAGGTCGCCACACGCTGGTGCGGCGGGGCGGGATCACGGCGCCGGCCCCGATGAGGCGCTCGAGGTCGGGCGCATCGGCGTCCAGCGGTGCGAGTTGGGCGACGGGTCGACCGCCCGAGGTGATCACGGTGCGTTCACCTGCGCCCGCTCGGCGCACCGTCTCGGCGAGCCCGGCACGCAGGTCGCGCACTCCGACAGATCGATCGCCGGTGTCGGCGTCGGATGCACCAGCAGGCGGTGCGGCGTCGGAAGCGTCACCAGGCACGGCATCAGATGTGTCCACATGTGTACACAAGCAGAGTTGCAGCGCACGGCGCAACCCCACCATGATCTCGGCCATGAACTTTGCCTTCACCGAAGAACAGGAAGAACTCCGCAGCACCGTGCGGTCGTTCCTCGAGAACAAGAGCTCCGAGGAAGCCGTGCGCGAGCAGATGGAGACCGAGAACGGTTTCGATCCCGCCGTGTGGAGCCAGATGGGTGAGCAGATGGGCCTGCAGGGCCTGCACATCCCCGAGGAGTACGGCGGCTCGGGCTACGGCTACGTCGAGCTCGGCATCGTGCTCGAGGAGATGGGCCGCTCGCTGCTGTGCGCCCCGTTCTTCTCCACGGTGGTGCTCGCCGCGAACACGCTGCTGCTGTCGGGCGACGAGGATGCCAAGAAGGCGCACCTGCCCGGCATCGCCTCGGGCGAGACCGTTGCCACGCTCGCCTACACCGAGCCCTCGGGCAAGTGGGACGAGTCGGGCATCACGATGGCGGCCACCTCCTCCGGTGACGGCTACACCCTGAGCGGCACCAAGAGCTTCGTGCTCGACGGCCACACCGCCGGCCTGATCATCGTGGCCGCCAAGACCGGCGCCGGCACCAGCCTGTTCGCCGTCGACGGCGACGCCAGTGGCCTCACCAAGACGCCGCTGTCCACGATGGACCAGACCCGCAAGCAGGCCAAGCTCGACTTCGACAACACGCCGGCCACGCTGATCGGCGAGGAGGGCAAGGGCTGGGACACGCTGCAGACCGTGCTCGACCTCGCCGCCGTGAGCCTCGCCGCCGAGCAGGTCGGTGGCGCCCAGATGGTGCTCGACATGGCCGTCGAGTACGCCAAGGTGCGCGTGCAGTTCGGTCGTCCGATCGGCTCGTTCCAGGCGATCAAGCACAAGTGTGCCGACATGCTGCTCGAGGTGGAGTCGGCCAAGTCGGCCGCCTACTACGGCATGTGGTGCGCCAGCGAGATGAACGACGAGCTCCCCTCCACTGCGTCGCTCGCCAAGGCCTACTGCTCGGAGGCGTACTTCCACGCCGCCGCCGAGAACATCCAGATCCACGGTGGCATCGGCTTCACCTGGGAGCACCCGGCGCACCTGTACTTCAAGCGTGCCAAGAGCTCCGAGCTCATGTTCGGTGATCCGACGTACCATCGCGAGCAGCTC
>JAWLEC010000043.1:0-21676 GCA_041686315.1 Ilumatobacteraceae bacterium | reverse complement strand
GGCACCGTGGGGATCACGGTGGTCGAGGTGGTCGAGGTGGTCGTGGTGGTGGACGGGGCGACGGTCGTGGTGGTGGTGGTGGTGGTCGCCGACGACGATGGCGAAGCCGGATCGGCGGCCGAGTCGGCCGTCGCCGTTCCCGCCGACGATCCACTCGACGTGTCGCCTCCGTCGGCGCCGCTGCAGGCAGCGCCGGTCAACGCCGCACAGGCGAGCACGGCAGCGAGCGCGCGGCGGCCCGCTGCGATGGTGTGGCGATCGGCGCCGGCAGCCCGGTGGAACAGGAGCACCACGACAGTGTGCACGCTCGGATGGCAAGCTCGGCGTCATGGCCGAGCATCCTCCCCGCATCCTCCTCGACTGCGATCCGGGGCACGACGACGCACTGGCGATCGTGGCAGCAGCCGCGTACGGCGAACTCGTGGGCATCACCACGGTGGCAGGAAACGCCCCGATCGAGGCGACCACGCACAACGCCCGGGTGATGCGCGACCTGCTGGGTCTCGGTGTGCCCATCCACGCCGGCAGCCCCCGACCGCTCCTGGCACCACCGCAGTTCGGCGCGTTCGTCCACGGAGAGAGCGGCCTCGACGGGGCCGACCTGCCCGAGCCCACCACGCCCCTCGACGGCACCGACGCCGTGTCGTTCATCATCGACACCTGCCGGTCGACGGAAGGGATCCGGCTGGTTCCGGTGGGCCCGCTCACCAACATCGCACTGGCCCTGCGGGCCGCACCCGACCTGGCACATCGGATCTCGGGCATCTCGTTGATGGGCGGCGGAACCTTCGGCAACCGCAACACCCACGGCGAGTTCAACATCTGGGCCGATCCGGAAGCCGCTCGGGTGGTGTTCGGCTACGGCGGCCCGCTGTCGATGGCCGGCCTCGACGTCACCTACCAGTTCCAGGCCACGCCGTCGCGCATCGAGCGGATCCGCGCCGTGCCGGGCCGGCTGGCGGCTCTGTTCGCCGAGTTGCTCACGTTCTTCAGCGACAACTACGTGTCACGGCACGACCCCGGGGCGATCGCCGGGGCTGCGGTGCACGACCCGCTCGCCGTGTTCGCCGTGACCCATCCCGAGCACGTCTCGCGGGTGTCCCGGCACGTCGACGTGGAAACCCGGGGCGAGCTCACCCGTGGCATGACGGTGATCGACGAGCGACGTCTGCTCGGCCGTCCTGCACCGAACTGTGACGTGCTCACCGGCGTCGACGACGGTGCCGTGTTCGACCTCCTCTTCGATGCCATCACCCGCTTCAGCCGCTGACCCCCATCCGGTGGTCGGCGCGCACTGCTCGTTTGCGTGACGGACATGTCGGGAGGGGCCAAAGAAACTGCAACCCAAACGACAAACGTCCGCGCTCCTCATTCGTTTGCGTGACGGAAATGTCGGGAGGGGCCAAAGAAACTGCAACGCAAACGGTGGTGGAGGTCGGGGTCGTCGGGCCGGACCGCACCTCCGTACTGTGCGGGCATGCGTGCAGCGGTGATGCGGGACTGGCAGCTTCGGGTCGACGACATCGACATGCCCGCGCCGGGAACCGGCCAGGTGCTCACCCGGGTGCTGTCGTGCGGAATCTGCGGCAGCGACCTCCACCTGCTGGAACACGGCGAGGAGTCACGACGGCTCAGCGACGAACTGGCCGCCGACGATCCCGACGCCGGACCGGGCATGACCGTGTTCGACCCGACGGGCGACACCGTGATGGGACACGAGTTCTGCTGCGAGGTCGTCGACACCGGGCCCGGCGTGGAACACCTCGCCGTCGGCGACGTGGTGGTGTCGATGCCCGTCGTGTTCGACGACACCGGCATCCACGGCATCGGCTTCTCCAACATCTACCCCGGCGGATACGCCGACCACATGGTGCTGAACGAACTGCTGGCCACCAGAGTGCCCGACGGCCTCCCCCACCGCATGGCGGCGATGACGGAGCCGTTGGCGGTCGGCGTCCACGCCGCGGCCAAGTCGGGGATCGCCACCGGTGACTCGGCGCTCGTGATCGGGCTCGGCCCGGTCGGCCTCGCCTGCATCGCCTCGCTGAAGATGCTCGGCATCGGCCCGATCGTGGGCGCCGACTTCTCCCCCGCCCGCCGACGTCTCGCCGAGCACCTCGGCTGCGACGAGGTCGTCGACCCGGCAGTGGAGCGCCCCGTCGAGGCGTGGCGTCGCATCGGCGGAACCACCTCGCTCGTGGTCTTCGAGGCGGTCGGCGTGCCCGGCATGATCGAACACACCATGCGCATGGCCCCCACGGGCAGCCGGATCCTGATCGTGGGCGCGTGCATGCAGGAGGACCGCATCCACCCGATGGTGGGGATCGGCAAGGAGCTGTCGTTGCAGTTCGCGCTCGGCTACGAGCCGCACGAGTTCGCGGCAGCACTCGACGCCATCTCCACCGAACGCGTCGACCTGGCGCCGCTGATCACCGGCATCGTCGACATCGACGGGATCCCCACCGCATTCGCCGATCTCGGCAACCCCGAGGCCCACGCCAAGATCCTCGTCGAACCGTCGAGCTGACCACTCGTCGGTTCCTGCGCTCGCGCCCACCCGCGCGGTGCGACGGCCACCGCCGGGCTCCCTACAGTGGCGACGTGACCGACGATCGCGACGACCTCGACGACCCGCCGTCCGACATCCCCGGCGAGACCGGCCCACCCGACACGTTCCCACGCCAGTACGCGCGCACGCAGCGCTTCACGCTCGGCGAACCCCGCAACATCAGCGTCTCTCCCGACGGCCGCAGGGTGGTGTTCCTCCGCAGCAGCGCTGGCGACGACCCACGCAACGCACTGTGGGTGACCGACACTCGCAGCGGTGAGGAGCGATGCGTCGCCGATCCGCGCACGTTGCTCGCCGACACCGACGACCTCGACGTGCCGGCCGAGGAGCGGGCCCGACGTGAGCGGCTGCGAGAGAGCGGCGGTGGCATCACCGCCTACGCCACCGACGAGGCGACGCGGGTCGTCGCCTTCGCCATGAACGGCCGGCTGTTCGCCGGCGGTCTGCTGTCGGGTCAGGCGCGCGAGGTTCCCGTCGACGGCCCCGTGTTCGACCCCCGACCCGATCCCCCGGCGCAGCGGATCGCCTTCGCACGCGGAACCGACCTGTGCATCGCCGAACTCGACGGCACGACCCGGGTGCTCGCCGGCGACGAGTCCGAGCACGTCAGCTGGGGCAGCGCCGACTTCGTCGCCGCCGAGGAGATGCACCGGTACCGGGGCTACTGGTGGAGCCCCGACGGCGCCACGGTCGCCGCCTGCCGGGTCGACACCTCCGCCGTGCAGACATGGACCATCGCCGACCCGGCACACCCCGCCACAGGCGCCACCACCGTCCGGTACCCGGCGGCCGGTACGGCGAACGCCGACGTCACCCTGCACCTGTTGGACCTCGATGGGGGCCGTACACCGGTCGACTGGGACCGCGACTTCTTCCCCTATCTCGCTGCAGTGGAATGGTCGGACAACGGCCTCGTCCTGCTGGTGCAGTCACGCGACCAGCAGGGCACGATGGTGCTGCGCGTCGACACCGACGAGTCGTCCACCCGTGGCGAGACCACCGTGCTCTCGCACGATTTCGACGACTCCTGGATCGAGTTGGTTCCCGGCACACCGACCCTGCTCGAGGACGGGCGTGTCGTCACGGCGGCCGACCGCGACGGCGTCCGCCGGCTGCTGATCGACGGCGAACCCGTCACGCCCGATGACCTGCAGGTGCGCTCGGTCGCCGGAGCGACCGGCAACCGGGTCCACTTCCACGCCAACCCGGTCGGTGACGCCACACAGATGCAGGTGTGGAGCTGGAACGACGCCGACGGCGCTGTGGCGACGACCTCGCGGCCGGGGGTCCACACCGCCGTGGCCGGTGACGACGTCTCCGTGATCCGCTCCGCGACGCTCGACGGCCCGACCGTCACCACGATCGTCGCATCCGGCCGGGAGCACCGCATCACTTCCCACGCCGAGACCCCGCTCGTCGAGCCGAACGTGCAGCTGTTCACGGCCGGAGAACGCGAACTCGCCACGGCCGTGCTGCTCCCGCGCGACCACGACGGCTCCCCCCTGCCGGTGCTGCTCGATCCGTACGGAGGGCCGCACGCCCTACGCGTGCAGCAGGCTCGCAACGCCTTCCTCACCTCCCAGTGGTTCGCCGACCAGGGTTTCGCCGTGGTGGTCGCCGACGGCCGCGGCACCCCGGGCCGGGGCAGTGACTGGGAACGAGCCGTGCACCACGACCTCGCGACGCTTCCACTCGACGACCAGATCGACGCGCTGCATGCCGCCGCCGAGCGCTTCGACGTGCTCGATCTCGATCGGGTGGCGATCCGTGGCTGGAGCTTCGGTGGGTACCTGGCGGCTCTGGCCGTGCTGCGCCGTCCCGACGTGTTCCATGCGGCCATCGCCGGTGCGCCGGTCACCGAGTGGCGGCTGTACGACACCCACTACACCGAGCGCTACCTCGGGGACCCCGCCGACCGCTCCGACGACTACGACGCCAACTCCCTGCTTGCCCGAGCCGCCGATCTCGGCCGACCGCTGTTGCTGATCCACGGCCTCGCCGACGACAACGTGGTGGCCGCGCACACACTGCAGCTCTCCTCTGCACTGCTCGCCGCCGGGCGGCCGCACGAGGTGCTGCCGCTCGTGGGAGTCACGCACATGACCCCCCAGGAAGTGGTGGGCGAGAACCTGTTGCTGCACCAGGTCGACTTCCTCCGGCGATCATTACCCGCGGCCGCCGCCGGCGTGCAAGGGTGACGGGACGATGAACCAGCGACTGGCAGATCTGTACCGGGGGGTGGCCGTCCACGCCACCGCCGACCTCGAACACCAGGCGGCACTCGAGTTGCTCGCACTGGTGATGCTCGCCGACGACAAGATCACCGACGACGAGGTCGATCTCGTGCGAGAGATCAGCAACGAGTGGCGTGACGACGAGGCGTTCGAGGAATACCTCCGCCCGGCGATCGAGGAGGCCCGCCGAGCGATCGAACGTGAACGAGTGGTCGAGTTCCTCGACTCGATCGACGGGCGCATCAGTTCCCGTGTGCTGCGTTCGGCGCTGTTCTCGGCCGCCCGCGACGTCGCCGGTGTCGACCGACACGTGTCGCCGGAGGAGGGCACCATCCTCGCCGACGTGGCCGTCCGGTTCGGCTGACGCCACCGAGATGGGCTGACGCCACCGAGATGGGCTGACGCCACCGAGATGGGCTGACGCGGTCCTCGGACGTCAGCGGCGCCGGCCGAGGGCGATGCGGTCGTGGCCGGCCAGGTCCGGGCGGATCTCCACCTCGCGGTACCCGGCCGACTCGAACAACTCCCGCACGGCGGGACCCTGGCCGGCGCCGATCTCCAGGACCAGCCAACCGCCGGGGGCCAGATGCGCCGGGGCCGCGGACACGAGGCGTCGGATGTCGTCGAGGCCGTCGGGACCTGCGAACAGCGCCGACGCCGGTTCCCACTCGAGCACCGACGGATCGAGGTCGGGTGAGCCCTCGGCCACATAGGGTGGATTCGACACGATCGCGTCGAACGCCACCCCGTCCGGCAGCGCTTCGAACCACGACCCGAGTTCGGCTCGCACGTTGGCCGCCTTGCGGCCGATGCCGGCAGTGTTGGCCCGCGCCAGGTCGAGGGCGTCGGGGTCGGCATCGGTGATCCACACCGTGGTACCGGCCAAGGGCGACTCGGCGGCGAGTGACAACCCGATCGCTCCCGACCCGGTGCCGAGATCGGCGACCGTACGGGTGGGTCCGACCCCGGCCAACTTGTCGAGTGCGGCATCCACCACGAGTTCGGTCTCGGGCCGCGGGATCAGCGCCCGACGGTCGATCGCCAGCTCGATCAAGCGGAAGCTCCATTCTCCGAGCACGTACTGCAACGGCTCACCGGCGCGGACTCTGACCACCATCGCATGGAGGTGCGCCACCATGCGGACCGTGGCCGGTTCGCGCAGCCGGTCGAGGAACTCGTCGCCGGAGGTGGCTGCCGATGCAACCTCGCACAGCCAACGAGCGTGCTGACGGTCGCCGATGGCCGCGGCGGTCTGCTCCCAGAGCTCACTCCACGTCACCGTGTCGGACGAGCCGCTCATTGCCCACTTCCCTCGGCGAGCAGCCGGGCCCGTTCGTCTGCGGCGAGCGCGTCGACCACCATCTGCAGGTCACCGGCCATGATCGCCGCCAGCCGGTACGCGGTGAACCCGATCCGATGATCGGTGACCCGGTTCTCCTTGTAGTTGTAGGTGCGGATCTTCTCGCTGCGGCCGCCGCCGCCCACCTGCGAGCGGCGCTCGGCCGACACCTCGGCGTGCCGCTCCTGCTCGGCCCGCTCGGCCAGCCGGGCCCGCAGCACCTGCATCGCCCTGGCCTTGTTCTGCAGCTGCGAGCGCTCGTCCTGCATCGCCACCACCACCCCGCTGGGACGATGGGTGATGCGCACCGCCGAGTCGGTGGTGTTCACGCTCTGACCGCCCGGGCCGCTGGCGCGGTACACGTCGATGTCGAGGTCGCGTTCGTCGATGTGCACGTCCACCTCGTCGGCTTCGGGCAGCACGGTGACCGTCGCCGAGGACGTGTGCACCCGGCCCTGACTCTCGGTGACCGGTACCCGCTGCACCCGGTGCGGGCCACCCTCGAACTTGAGGTTCCGCCACGCCGTGTCACCGCGGACTTCGAAGGTGACCTCGTTGAGGCCACCCATCTCGCTCGGCGACGACGACAGCGTCGTCACCCTCCAACCCTGCTGCTGGGCGTAGGTGAGATACATCTCGTAGAGGTCGCGGGCGAAGAGGTTGGCCTCCTCGCCTCCTTCGGCACCACGGATCTCCATGATCACCGCCTTGCCGTCGTGCGGATCGGTGGGCAGCATCAACTCACGCAGCTCGTCCTCGATCCGCTCGAGTTCGCGTGTGGCCTCGTCGACCTCGGCGACGAGCATCGATCGCTCGGGCCCGTCGGCTCCCTCGAGCATCTCGCGGGCTGCGTCGGCGTCGGCCTGTCGGGCCCGATGACGGCGGAACGCCTCCACCACGGGGCCGAGTTCGTTGTAGCGCTTCGAGAGGCGTCGTAGTTGGCCGGGGTCGGACAGCACCTCGGCGTCGGAGAGCTGCTGTTCGAGCGTCTCGTACTCGTCGAGGACGTGACGCAGGCGCTCCAACATGGCGAGTCGAGGCTACTGGCGGGCGGCGTCGCCGCTCACCATCAGTCGACGGCGACGACCCGCACGGGATCGCGCAACAGCGACGCGAGGTCGGTGGTGATCCCCACCAGATCCCGCCGCGGCACCGCCACCGTCACCGGCTTCGCGCTCGCTGCCTGCACGTCGGCCACGAACGGCACCAGGTCGACGTCGATCCCGACCGAACACACGACCGCGATCTCCGAGCCGTCGTCGGTGACAGCCCGAGCCACGCAGGGCACCACGTCGGTGAGGTTGCGTCGCGGCACGGGCGGTTCGGCGGGCTCGAGGTCGGTCGCTCGGATCAGCGCCGGGTCCTGTTGCAGCCGCCACCGCAGCGCGCGCTCCTGGGCGAGCCGGTTGAGCGGGTGCTGGGGCGCGTCGGGGGAACGCACGGCCGCCACGGACTCGACCACGGTGGCGAGGGCCTCCACGGTGGGGATGTCGCCGTGCAACAGGGCGAATGCTTCGCGGTCGTTGGCGCCCACGCCGACCTCGAGCTGCACACCTGACGGCCGCTCGACCGGCTGTGCTGCCATTCCGGCATCGATCGGGGCGGCGCCGAGCGAGCCGCCGTCGATCGGACCGACGTCGCCGAGTTCGGCGAACAACCCGACCGTCGGCTGGTCGACGACACGGCACACCTCGAGCCCGTGCACCTCGCCGAACACCACGCCGTGTTCGATCGCCGGGGTGGCGCCCGCTTCGGCGATCACGTCGACGAGAGCGAGGTGGTCGGGATCGGGCGTCCCGGGCGCAGGCAGCGGTTCGCCGACCACCGGGAGCAGGTTGCGCCCCTGGGCGAACCAGACGTCGATCGGGTAACGGAACTGCGCTGCCCGCCGGGCGAGGAGGCCCGTGTCGGAGTCGGCGACGAGTGACAGCGACGTGGCGTCGCGACGGATGGCCCACGCCAGTGCGCCGCCGAGCGATCGATGGGCGGCGCCGTCGACGAGCACCCAGGCTGCGTCGTCGACGACGAGTGCGGCCCCGGACGGGAACGGCTGTGTCTCGAGCCCGGCGCGGGCGCTGGCGTCGAGGCCCAGGTGGTCGCCGACGAGTGCGGCCAGCTTCAGCCCGAGCAGCCGGGTGCGCTGCTGGGCCTGCTCGGGTGCGTTCGGATCCATACCTCCGACGCTATCCACCCGATCCCACCCGAAAAATGCCTCGATCGTGGCGGCTGGCGCAACGATCGAGGCATTTTTCGGGATTTCGGGGGCGAACGGGGGCACGCCCGCTCGGACGTCAGCTCTCGTCGGACGATGCGGCAGCGCCCTTGCGCTGGCCGTACCGACGGTTGAACCGCTCGACGCGGCCACCGGAGTCGACGAGCTTCTGCTTGCCCGTGAAGAACGGGTGGCACTCGTTGCACAGTTCGACGGTGAGGTCGCCCTGCACCGTGGAGCGGGTGACGAAGCTGTTCCCGCAGGAACAACGCACCGTGGTGGCGTTGTATTCGGGATGGGTGTCGGTCTTCATGGGATCCTTTCGTGGACGGCTGAGCGGGCGGCCCCTGTGGCCCCGATCGTCGTCCGAGATCGACGTCCCAGGTTACCGACGAGCCGCCATCGCTCCACCTCACCGCCCCGTCAGGGCGGAGCAGACCACGTTTGCGTGACGCTTTCGTCGGGACGGGCCGACATCTCCGTCACACGAACGTGGTTCGGAGCCTCACATGGAGGGCTGTTTGGCGATCTCGGCGAGGAACTCGTCGTTGGTGCGGAACGTCTTCAGACGGTCGATGAGCAGCTCGAGGCCGGCGGCCGCACTGCCGTCCTGGGCGAGCCCCGACAGCACACGGCGCAGCTTCCACACCTGCTGCAACTGCTTGCGGTCGAACAGCAGCTCCTCGTGCCGCGTCGACGACGCATCCACGTCGATGGCCGGGTAGATCCGGCGCTCGGCCACCTTGCGGTCGAGACGGAGCTCCATGTTGCCCGTGCCCTTGAACTCCTCGAAGATCGCCTCGTCCATGCGGCTGTTGGTGTCGACCAGCGCCGTGGCCAGGATCGTGAGCGACCCGCCTTCCTCCACGTTGCGGGCCGCACCGAAGAACTTCTTCGGCGGATACAGCGCGCCGGCGTCGATACCACCGGAGAGGATGCGGCCGCTCGCCGGAGCGGCGAGGTTGTAGGCGCGGCTGAGGCGGGTGATGCCGTCGAGCATGATCACGACGTCCTTGCCGTCCTCGACGCGCCGCTTGGCGCGGGCGATGGCCATCTCGGCCACGTGCGTGTGCTCGTCGCTCGGACGGTCGAAGGTGGAAGCCACCACCTCGCCTTTCACGGTGCGGCGCATGTCGGTGACTTCCTCGGGCCGCTCGTCGATGAGCAGCACCAACAACTCCACCTCGGGGTTGTTCAGCTCGATCGACTTGGCGATCGTCTTCATGATCGTGGTCTTGCCCGCCTTGGGCGGGGACACGATGATGCCGCGCTGGCCCTTGCCGATCGGCGACACGAGATCGATGATGCGGGCCGTCATGTTCGCCGGATCCTTCGGATCCTCGAGGGTGAGCCGCTGGTCGGGGAACAGGGCGGTGAGGTCCTCGAAACGGGGACGGCGCTTCGCCTTGTCGGGGTCGCCACCGTTGACGGTGTAGACCTCGAGCAGACCGGGATTCTTCTCGTTCCGCTGGGCGGGACGGGCCTTGCCGGTGAGGTGATCGCCCTTGCGCAGGCCGTACTGGCGGGCGATCTTGAGCGGGATGTAGACGTCGTCGCGCGACGGCAGGTAGCCCTTCACCCGGAGGAAGCCGTAGCCCTCGTCGCGGATGTCGAGATAGCCCTCCACATCCTGCGGCTCGGTGCTCTGTGGCTGACCGTCGCTGTCGAGCAGCTCGAGGTCCTCGCCCTGCGGACCCTCCTGCTGGCCCCGATTCTTACGGCGGCGACGACGACGCTTGCCATCACCCTGCCCGTCGCTGCGACCTCCGCCCTGGCCTCCCTGGCCTCCCTGTTGGCTGCGGTTGCCGCCCTGCTGGGTGCGGTTGCCGCCCTGCTTGCCGTCTCGCTGGTCGCCCTGCTTGCCGTCGCCCTGCTTGCCGTCTCGCTGGTCGCCCTGCTTGCCGTCTCGCTGGTCGCCGTCTCGCTGGTCGCCCTGCTTGCCGTCGCCCTGCTTGCCGTCTCGCTGGCCGCCCTGCTTGCCGTCTCGCTGGTCGCCGTCTCGCTGGTCGTCCCGCTTGCCCTCGCCCTGCTGGCGATCCTCGGCGTGCTGGCCCGAGCGGTCGGCGTCCTGGCGGCGATCGGAGCGGTCGGCGTCCTGACGATTCCGGGCACCGGTCGTCGCACCGCCGCGCTCGGTATCGCGTCCCTCGGCGCTGTCACCCTGCTCGCCCAACGCGAGTTCCCAGTCGGCCGGCGGTTCGTCGACGGTCGCGCCCGCCTGGGGGGCCGCGCTCGTGCCGCCGGCGTCACCATTTCCCGAGGTACTGCGCCGGGACGCCTCGTCGGAGCTCGACGCACCGGTGGACGGAGCCGTCGGCACCGACGTCCCGTTGGTGCCGCCACCGTTCGACGAGCCGGTCGTGTCGAGGATCTTGTCGATGATGTCCGCCTTCTTCAGGCGGGCGCTCGCCTTGACACCAAGCGCCTTGGCCATCTCGAGGAGGGTGTCCTTGTCCTTCGATTCGAGCATGGACTGTTCGAGTGCCGCTCCGGCCACGATGTTCCTCTCTTCTCACCGGCCGTCCGGCAGGCGAGGGTTCGAGTACCAGGGGGAGGGGGTGTGCAGGCGCGGATCGCGCTCGACGAGAGATCCCCTGGAAAGAGTTCGCACACGACCGAGAATTCGGGGTGCGGCCCGGGCGAAACCGAGCACCCACAACGCTAGCCACTCGACCATGCGTTGCGCAACGTCAGCGACGAAGCGCCTCGCGGCTCGGCGAGGATCACCGGGTGACCGACTCGACCAGCGCCTCCACCGCAGCCAGGTCGTTGGCCACCGTGCTCGTGCGTTCGTCACGGTCGAACAGGTCGGCCAGGTGGGCCGGCAGTTCGGGACGCTCGCCCGTGGCCTGCTCGACGGCGTCGGGGAACTTGGCCGGGTGTGCCGTCGCCAGCGTCACGACGGGATGGTCGTGCGGGTCCAGCCCGGCGAGCAGGGCGGCCGCTGCCGTGCCGGTCGCCGAGTGCGGGTCGAGCAGCATGCCGGTGGCACGGCGGATCCGACCGATCTCGGCGAGCGTGGTGTCGTCGTCGAACGACGCAGCCCGGAAGGTGCCCTGCACGAACCGCTCGCGCTGGTCGGGTTCCACCTCGAGACGGCCCACCGCCCGGAAGCGCGTGAGCTGCTCGGCGGTGAGCCCACCATCGCGGCCGTTCATCTCGAACAGCAGCCGTTCGAAGTTCGACGACACCTGGATGTCCATCGACGGGCTCAGCGTGGGCACCACGTCGCGGGTCGACATGTCGCCCTCGTTCACGAAGCGGGTGAGGATGTCGTTGGTGTTCGACGCGACGATGAAGTCACGGATCGGAGCCCCCATCTCGCGGGCGATCCAGCCCGCCAGCACGTTGCCGAAGTTCCCGGTCGGGACACTGAACGTGACCGGCTTGGCGAACGTCTCCGCGGCCACCACGTAGTAGACGATCTGGGCCATCACCCTGGCCCAGTTGATCGAGTTCACGGCCGAGAGGCGGTTGCGTTCCCGGAACGGGACGTCGTTGAACATCGCCTTCACGAGGTCCTGACAGTCGTCGAACGTGCCCTCCACGGCCACCGCGTGGGCGTTCGGCCGATCGACCGTGGTCATCTGGCGACGTTGCACCTCGCTGGTGCGGCCCAGCGGATAGAGGATCACGATGTCGACGTTGGTGCAGCCGGCGACGGCGTCGATCGCGGCGGATCCGGTGTCACCACTGGTGGCCCCCACGATCGTGACCCGCTCGCCGCGTTCGGCCAGCACGTGATCGAACATGCGGCCCACCAGCTGCAGCGCGACATCTTTGAAGGCGAGGGTCGGCCCGTGGAAGAGCTCCTGCACCCAGAGTTGGTGATCGAGCTGCACGAGCGGCACCACCGCAGGGTGGCGGAACGTGCCGTAGGCGTCGGTGCAGAGACGGGTGAGGGTGACCTCGTCGAGATCGGGCTCCACGAACGGCAGCATCACCTCGACGGCTCGTTCGACGTAGGTCGTCGCCGTGGTGGCACCGAGCGACGGCCACGTCTGCGGCACGTAGAGCCCGCCGTCGGTGGCCAGTCCGGCCAGCAGCACGTCGGCGAAGCCGAGTTCGGGGGCACTCCCACGGGTGGACACGTACCGCACGGCGTCAGTCCCCGATCACCCGGAGCAGCCCGCCCACGTTGCGCACCACGTCGAGACCGCGCAGTTCCCGCACGGTGGCCTGCACGTCGGCCTCGCGGGCCTCGTGGGTGATGAACACGAGCCGGGCGTCGGGCCCGTTGCCCTCCTGCTCGGCCACACGGATGCTCACGCCGTGCTCGGCGAACACGCCGGTGACGGCATGGAGCACGCCCGGTCGGTCGGCCACGTCGAGGCCGAGCAGGTACTCCGCGGACGTCTCGTCGATCGGTCGCACCGTGGCCGGCGACAACGCACCGAGCGATCCATGGGTCCCGTTGCGGAGATTGATCGCCGCGTCCACCACGTCGCCGAACACGGCACTGGCGGTGGGTGCACCGCCGGCGCCTCGGCCGTAGAACATCAGCGAGTCGACGAAGCCACCTTCCACGAACACCGCGTTGAAGCTGTCACGGACCGACGCCAACGGATGATGGATCGGCACCATCGCCGGATGGACCCGCACGCTGATGTCGCCCGACTCGACGTCCCGCTCGACGATGCCGAGCAGCTTCACCACGTAGCCGAGCCGGTGGGCGATGGCGATCTCCGATGCCGTGATCCGGCTGATGCCCTCGTGGTAGACGTCGCCCGCCACCACCTTGGCGCCGAATGCCACCGTGGCGATGATCGCCGCCTTGGCGCCGGCGTCGAATCCCTCCACGTCGGCGGTCGGGTCGCGTTCGGCGTAGCCGAGCCGCTGTGCCTCGGTGAGCGTGGCGGCGTAGTCCGCCTCCCCACCACCGGCGACGGCGTCGGTCATCTTGGTGAGGATGAAGTTGGTGGTGCCGTTGATGATGCCGAGCACCCGGGTGATCGGCTCGCCGTGCAGGCTCTCGCGGAGCGCACGCATGATCGGGATGCCGCCGGCGACCGCCGCTTCGAACAGCAGGTCGCGTCCCGCGGCATCGGCCGCTGCATAGAGCTCGGCGCCGACGTTGGCGAGCAGCTCCTTGTTGGCGGTGACGACGGGCTTGCCGTGCCGGAGCGAGTCGAGGATCAACTCACGAGCCGGCTCGATGCCGCCGATCGCCTCCACCACGAGGTCGATGTCGGGGTCGGCGACGACCGCATGTGCGTCACGGGTGAGCACCCCGTCGGCGAGGACCACCTCCCGCGGCGCCGACATGTTGCGGACCGCGACGCGGGTGACCTCCAGTCGGATACCGGTGCGCTGCTCCACCATCGCCCGCTGGGCGTCGACGAGGCGCACCAGCGCAGCCCCGACGTTGCCGCACCCGAGTACACCGATCCGGACCTGTCGCACCTGCTCGCTGCTCACGGGAGCGAGGCTACGGGATGGGCCCCGCCGCCCCATGCGCCGTTCGCCGACGGCGGCCCGGTGCCGGTCCGGTGCAAGGTTGGGCACGTCGGTCGGAGCACCGGTACCTTCGCCCCATGCACGATGCCGAGCAACTGCGCCGGGCCGGCGAGGGGTTCCGCGTGATCGTCTCCCAGGTGGGCGACCATCAGTGGGTGCTCGACACGCCCTGTGACGGCTGGTCGGTGCGGGATCTGGTCGGCCACGTCGCCGCCGGGAGCGAGATGGTGGCGGCGCTCGCCGACGGCGGCACCCGTATGGACGCCATCGCCGTGCTGGGCATCGACCATCTCGGTGACGACCCGCAGGGCGCTCTCGCCACGGCCCTCGAGCGCCAGGCCCTCGCCTTCGAACGTCCGGGCATCCACGAGCAGCTGTTCGCACATCCGGCAGGCGACATGCCCGGCGCCCAGGTGCTGTCGTTCCGGATCGGCGACCTCGTGGCCCATCAGTGGGACCTCGCCACCGCCATCGGCGTCGACGACACGCTCGATCCCGATCTCGTGCAACAGGCCTGGCACGACATCCAGCCGATGATGCCCGTGCTCGGATCGCTCGGCGTGTTCGGCGCCGGACCGAGCGGCGCCGTGGCCGTCGACGCACCGCTGCAGACCCGGCTGCTCGACGCGATGGGACGCCGCCCCTGAACCTCTCGCCCGCGATCGGGGGTCGAGCTGCGGTTCTCGCTGCGCTGCTGGCCGTGGCCGCGTGTGCCTCCGACGGAGACGGCTCCACCGGGACGACGACGGCAACGACGCGGGGCGAGGCGACCACCGCGACGACGGCCGAGGCGGAGACCGCAGCGACGGCCGGTGACGGGACGTCGTCGACGACCGACGTAGCTCGTGCCGAGACGCCGAGCGACACGCTCACCGACGCACCCGGCACCACGGCCGCTCGCGCCCCGACGGCGCGCACCTACGACTTCTCGGCGATCGGGCCGGTGGTGCAGGGCTTCGTGGAGGACGCGGAGCTGAACGGCGCCGGGCTCGTCGTCGTGGAGGCGGACGACGGCATCGTGTACGAGGCCTACTGGGGCGAGTTCGGACCTGACCGGATCTCGTTCATCGCGTCGTCGAGCAAGATGATCGCGGCCGGCGTCCTCGCCCGTCTCGACGACGACGGGCTCCTCGATCTCGACGCACCGGTCGCCGACGTCGTCGACTGGGGAGCGGCCCATCCCGACGTCACCCCCGCACAGCTGTTGTCGAACAGTTCCGGCCTGCCCGGCCTGCTGAGCCCGACGGCCGCCGTGGCGCACCGCTGTGCGTTCCTCCCGGACGGCACGTTGCAGGAGTGCGCCGAGGAGGTGTTCACCACGCCGGCCGACGACGCCGCAACCGTGGCCCCCGACACCGAGTTCCGCTACGGCGGAGCGCAGTGGCAGGTGGCAGGTGCCGTCGCCGAAGCGGCGTCGGGCCGGTCGTGGGCCGAGCTGATCGAGGACATCTACGCGGAGCCGTGCGGCATCGAGAGCCTGGCGTTCGACAATCACTGGGCGCAGTTCGACCCCGGAGGATTCGTGTATCCGGAAGAGTTCGACGGTGACGTCTCGATGCTGCAGGACACCGACAACCCCAACATCGAAGGCGGTGCCTACGCCACGCCCGGCGACTACGCCGAGCTGCTCCTGATGCACCTGCGCGACGGGCGGTGCGGCGACACGCAGGTGCTGTCTGCCGCCGCCGTCGAGCGCATGCACACCGACCGCATCGCCGAGGCCTACGGCGGCAGCGCGCCAGGAGGCCGGGGGTACGGCATGGGCTGGTGGATCGACCGCGAGTCGGGCCGGATCGACGACAACGGCGCCTTCGGCACGGTGCCGTGGCTCGACGTCGACCAGGGTTTCGGCGCCTACCTCGTGATCGAAGCCGACGTGTTCACCGGGCTGGGGCTCGCCGGCGCGCTCGACGACCTCGGCGAGGACGGGGTCCTCGCCGCCCCCGGACGCCTGCCGACCGAGTGTGATCGTTCGTCGGGGGTCTGACCCCTGACGAACGTGAAGGTGCCGACGAGCGCCGTCAGTTCGAGCGGGCCAGGTCGTGGAATCGCTCCACGCCCGCCACCACGGCGTCGAACCGGTCACGGGCGAGCACGGACCCCTCGCGTCGCACGCCGCCCGGATCGATGGTGAGCAGCCGGTCGACCTTGGCGTAGCTCGGGCGTCCGCTGCGATCCCATCCGCCGGAGCCGACCGCCACCTCGTCGTCGCGTCCCTTGCGCTTCGACGTGAGCGGCACGCCGGCCAGCCGGTGGCCGGTGCGCCCGATCACCACGACCGGACGGTCCTTGCCCTTGCGCGGATCGTCCTCGTAGGGCACCCACGTCCACACCACTTCACCGGGGTCGGCATCGCCGTCGATGTCGGGCGTGTACTCGACGATCACCCCGGTGGGCACCTGCGCCGCGGGCGGCGCCGCCACCTTGCGGGTGCGTCCGGCGAGGCGGTCTCGTTCGGCCAGACCGTCGAGGACGTGCCGTGCGAGAACGGTGAGCGTGCGGCGGAGCGAGGACATCGGGCCACACCGTAGGCCGGTGGCCTGCGTTCAGCCGACGTCGGTGGCGAGCAGGTCGTCGTAGGTCTCGCGGCGCACGACGAGCCGGGCCGTGCCGTCGGCGGCGAACACCACCGGCGGCCGGCTGATCTTGTTGTAGTTCGAACCCATCGAGTGGCCGTAGGCGCCGGTGACCGGCATCGCCAGCAGGTCGCCCACGCACACGTCGTCGGGCAGCTGCGCCGCGAACGCCAGCACGTCGCCGGATTCGCAGTGCTTGCCCACCAGTCGGGCGGTGAACGGCCGCCGCGCATCCACCGCGCGCGGCAGGAACGACTCGTAGCCCGACCCGTAGAGCACCGGACGCGGGTTGTCGCTCATCCCGCCGTCGACCGACACGTAGGTGCGCACGCCGGGAATGTGCTTCACGGTGCCGACGGTGTAGACGGTGACGGCTGCGGAGGCGACGATGGCGCGGCCGGGTTCGACGCTGACGTTCGACCGCACGCCGAGCGCCTGGCAGGCGTCGAGCAGCACGCTGCCCCACTGGCTGATCGTGGGCGCCTCCTCCCCCTCCACGTAGGCGACGCCGAGCCCGCCGCCGAGCACGAGTTCCGGCAGGTCGAGCGGCACGGCGAAGTCGGCCATCACCTCGGCGGCCTTGGCGAACGACGACGCCTCGAACACGTTGGACCCGATGTGGCAGTGCACGCCCACCAGGTCGACCGACGACGACCGTCGGGCGCGGTCGACGGCTCGCAGGGCGTCGCCGTTGGCGAGGTTGAATCCGAACTTCGAGTCGTCCTGGCCGGTGGCGATGAACTCGTGGGTGTGGGCGTGCACGCCGGGGGTGATGCGCAGGACCACCTGCGGGGCCGGGCCGACGGCCTCGGCGGCGAGTGCGGCGAGCCGGTCGAGTTCGTCGAACGAGTCGACGACGATGTGGCGCACACCGGCGCGGACGGCCTCGCGCAGTTCGGCCGGCGACTTGTTGTTGCCGTGCAACGTGCAGGCGTCGGCCGGCACGCCCGCGGCGAGGGCCACGTGCAACTCGCCGCCGGATGCCACGTCGAGGAGCATCCCCTCGTCGTGGGCGAGCTTCGCCATGGCGCGGCACAGGAACGCCTTGGTGGCGTAGATCACCCGCTCGTGACCGAACGCCGCGACGGCTTCGCGGCAACGGGCCCGCAGGTGGGCCTCGTCGTACACGAACAGCGGGGTCCCGTGCTCGGCGGCGAGGTCGGCCACCGAGCACCCGCCGATCGTGAGCATCCCGTCGTCACCCACCTCCGCCGTGTCGGGCAGCAGCCGACGTGCCACCGGCTCGGTGGTCCCGCCGACCGTCACCCTCTCCCCCTCCTGGCGTCTGCGTTGCAGAAATGTGGGGACGCGCCAACGAAACCGTCACGCAAACGGATCTGGCGCTCGACGCCGGTGGCAGCACCACCGTTTGCGTTGCAGAAATGTGGGGACGCGCCAACGAAACCGTCACGCAAACGGGTCTCGCGATGTGGGGAGGTGACGGTCACATCTGCTCCGGGGCCTCGATGCCGAGCAGGCCGAGCGAGTGCTGGAGCACACGCGCCGTGAGGTCGGCGAGCGCGAGGCGGCTCGAACGGACCGGCTCGTGCGCCTTCAGCACCGGGCAGTGCTCGTAGAACGCGGTGAAGTCGGTGGCCAGCTCGTACACGTACGTGCACAGCTTGTGTGGGCTGTACGACTCGAGCGTCGTGTCGATCGCCGAGGGATAGGCCAGCAGACGCAACGCCAGGGCCCGCTCCTGCGGGGCGTCGAGGACGACCGGCAAGCCGCGCACCGACGCCCGGTCGATCCCGGCGCGCCGGAAGATCGAGCAGATCCGGGCATGCGCGTACTGCAGGTACGGCCCGGTGTTGCCGTCGAACGACACCATCCGGTCGAGGTCGAACACGTAGTCCTTCACCCGGTCGGTCGACAGATCGGCGTACTTGACGGCACCGATCCCGATCATCCGGGCCACGGCCGCCCGCTGATCTCCGGTGAGATCGGGGTTCTTCTCGGCGATCGCCGCATCGGCACGTTCGATCGCCTCGTCGAGCAGGTCGACGAGCTTCACCGAGTCACCCGAGCGGCTGCGGAGCATCTTGCGGTCCTCGCCCAGCACGCTGCCGAATCCGACGTGGACCGCCTCGACGGGCGGAACCAGCCAGCCGGCCATCTCGCACACGGCCCACACCATCTGCAGGTGTTGCGCCTGGGGCGCACCCACCACGTAGAGCAGGAGATCCGCGTCGAGCCGCTCGACCCGGTCGATCACACACGTCAGATCGCTCGTCGCATAGTTGAACCCGCCCGTGCGCGCCTGGATGATGAGCGGGAGCGGATCGCCGTCCCGGTTCTCGAAACCCGGCGGGAACACGACCATCGCCCCGTCGCTCTCCTCCAGCAACCCGGCGTCGTCGAGCCGCTCGACCGTCGCCTCCATCAACGGCTGGTACATGCTCTCCCCGGCGAGGTCGTCGTCGGTCAGCAGCACGCCGAGCTCGGAGTAGACGGCATTGAAGTACGCCGTCGACATGTCCACGAGCCGTTGCCACAGCCGCGTGGTCTCGGGGTCGCCGCGTTGCAGCAGCACCACGCGTTCGCGGGCACGCTCCTGGAACTCCTCCGACTCGGCGAACTTGGCGTTGGCCTGCTTGTAGAAGCCGTCGAGATCCCCTTGCGTGAGCCCTGCGGCAGCCACGTCCTCGCCCAGGTCGAGCAGGTGCTCGATCAACATGCCGAACGGACGGCCCCAGTCGCCGATGTGGTTCTCGCGGATCACCCGGTGCCCTGCGAAGTCGAGCATCCGCACCAGCGCATCGCCGATGACGGTCGAGCGCAGGTGCCCCACGTGCATCTCCTTGGCGACGTTGGGCGCCGAGTAGTCGACGACCACCGTCTTCGTGTCGGTGGCGGCGGGTACACCGAGACGGTCGTCGAGCGACACCTCCGTGAGCTGCCCGGCGAGGAACTCGGGCGAGAAGGTGACGTTCACGAACCCCGGCCCGGCGATCTCGACGTGGCTCGCCACCTTGTCGAGCGCACCGGAATCGACCACTCGCCGGGCGAGCTCGCGGGGGTTGGCCCCGACCTTCTTCGCGAGGGGAAGCGCACCGTTCAGCTGGGCATCGGCGTGATCGCTCGGCCGGACCGTCGGGTCGGCCGGCTCGCCGCCGTTGAGTTCGGCGAAGACCGGCTCGAGGAGCATCGAGATCGTGGAGATGGGGTCCGACATGGTCGGCACAGTCTGCCGGATCATCGTTGTGCCGGCACAGGAGGTACCGGCACGGGCCCGTAGTGTTCGCGCCATGGCGACGGTGTCGGTGCGAGGCTGTGAGCTGGCCTACGACGAGGTCGGCTCGGGTGACCGGTTGCCGTTCGTGTGGGGCCACGGCCTCACGAGCAGCCGTACCGACGAGGCCCGTCTGCCCTTGCTCGACCTCGACCGGGTCGGGGACGATCGCCTCGTCGTGCGCTTCGACGCGCGAGGCCACGGCGAATCGGGCGACATCGCCGACCCGGCCGACGGAGACTGGGCGGCACTGGCGCTCGACGAGATCGGCCTGATCGACCGTCTGGGGATCGACCGTCTGGTGCTCGGCGGCGCCTCGATGGGGGCCGCCACCGCCCTGCACGCTGCACTCGGGCTCGGTGATCGGGTCGACGCTCTCGTGCTCCTGATCCCGCCGACGGGTTGGGAGACACGCCGCGCCCAGGTGGAGCTGTACGAACAGATGGCGTCGATCGTCGACACGGCCGGGATCGAACCGCTGCTGGCCGGGCTCCGAGCCACCCCGCCGCCCGACCCGTTCGTGGGGGACGACGGCTGGACGAAGCGGCGCGCTGCCACGCTGCACGCCGCAGATCCCGCCCGGCTGGCCGCAGCGTTGCGCGGCGCCGGCTGCGCCGACCTCCCCGACCGCGACCACATCGCATCGATCTCCGCTCCCACGCTCGTGTTGGCCTGGACGGGCGACCCCGGGCACCCCACGTCCACCGCCCACGAACTCGGTGCGCTGCTTGCTGATTGTCAGGTCGCGATCGCGTCGTCGGCCGCCGACCTCGAGTCCTGGACCGATCTGGTCCTCGCGTTCCTCGGCGATCGCTGACCGGAGCTCCGAACCGGCGCTCCGAACCGGCGCTCCGAGCCCCGACCCTCGGGGCCGTCCGGCGCCACGCCCCGGGACGAACCTGACGTGCAGGTGTGGATCCGTCGCGGCGGTGGAAGCGTCTCGGTCGAAGAGATGGGTGGAGAACAGACTGGAGCACCTGATGACAACAACCGTCACCGAACGTCTCGACAGCCAGTTGGGCGACGGCCAGACGAGGGGCATGTGGGCGTGGACCGTGCTACGCATCCTCCTCGGCTGGTCGTTCCTCTGGGCCTTTCTCGACAAATTCTTCGGCCTGGGGTTCTCGACCTGCCGGGCCGACGAGACGTCGGACATCGACTTCTTCTGTGATGCCGCCATGATCAACGGCGGCTCACCGACCTACGGCTTCCTCGAGTTCGGTACCCAGGGGAGCCACACCGGCTTCCTGTTCGACTGGATGGCGTCGTCGGGGCCCGACCAGATCGGCGTCGCCGACATCGGGTTCATGGCAGCGCTGCTGCTCGGTGGTGTGGCGCTGATGCTCGGCATCGCCACCCGCATCGCTGCCATCGGTGGAGCCCTCCTGATGCTGTTCATGTTCCTCGCCGCCGACGTGTGGCCCGAGAACAACCCGATCAACTCGAGCCATTCGATCGAGATGCTCGTCTTCCTCGGCATCGCCACGGTGGGCCCGGGCCGGTTCGCCCTGCAGGGCTGGTTCGAGCGGACACTTCCCAGCCTCAGCTGGCTGAAATAGCCCACCGGCAGATCGTACGACGGCGACGCTGCCGGAATGGGCGTCGAAGTCCGATCAAGAGCGCCCTCGGGAGGATTCGAACCTCCGCACACGGCTCCGGAGGCCGATGCTCTATCCCCTGAGCTACGAGGGCTGGGATTCGGCAGGCTAGCGGTACGGCGCGCCGTTCGGACGGGTCCCGGGGCCTCGCCGGGTCAGCCGGAAGTGTCCTCGTCGGTCGGCGGCGTGGTGGAACCGACCCGACCCGACGGCGCCCCGGCGGAGGACTCGAACGCGCTCGACGTGCTCGTCGGCAGAGCGGTGGTCGTCGAGACGGTCGTCTGACCGTTCGTCGGAGGCGAGGTGGTGGTCGACGTCACCGTCGGCGCGGGCGTGGTCGCGGTCGTCGGCGCGGGCGTCGGCGCGGGCGTGGTGGTGACGGTGGTCGCCGGCGTGGTCGTGGTCGCCGGCGTGGTCGTGGTCGTCGGCGTGGTCGTGGTCGTCGGCGCGGGCGTGGTC